>CAYWWR010000176.1:0-1585 GCA_964462165.1 uncultured Nitrosopumilaceae archaeon | reverse complement strand
ATCCTTTTTTGCATTACTAGAAGCAAAGAAAAACAAAGCGAAAAATATGGACTTCTTTCTAGCGGATTCTCTGTCAAGACCGTTTGGTTCTATGAAGTTTGATCTTGTTGTGGCTCTCAATGTTTTAGAATTGATTGAGCCGCTGCATCTTTTAAAAATTATTGGTATGCAATCTAGAAAGTTTTTGCTCTTGTCTGATCCCTATGATTATGATAGGGGGAAAAATTCTGTTAAAACTAGACTTGATGAAAAAACCCTGCGAACAAGGCTGAAACAGATGAAATTCAAATTAATTCAAGGTACTAACAAACCGCATTTTATTTCATGGAAATTAAATGTGAATTTGCGACTTGAATTAAGTTACAAAGTAGATCTAATTCTTGCAGTTATATTGAGCAAACAAGAGTGAATTAAACAAAAATGAAACCATTGTTGATTGTGTTAGTTGCTACAGGTGGACTCTTGGGAACTTTCCTGAGATACAAAATGACTGCGTCACCATTGCTTTTTGGAAGTCTTCCAGTGAATGTTTTGATTGTCAATATTGTTGGAAGTTTTATTCTTGGAGTATTTGCAGTCATGTCTCAGCAATGGAGTCTTGATCAAAAATATGCCTTGTTGATTGCAATAGGCTTTTGTGGTTCACTTACAACAATGTCGTCTTTTGCCCTTGAAACAAGCAATCTTTTTGAGAGTAGACAACTCGGACTTGTTGGAATTAACATTCTTACAAATGTGGGATTGTCAATTGGTGCAATATTTGGGGGAAAAGCACTGATGACTGTAATTTTTCAAGGACTTCGATAACTGACCCGTACATGTTCAAAATACTACTTGTTTTGAAATGATGTGTTCTTTAATTGGTGTAAAAATATTTACTGAGTGCATTATCAGAAATTCTTCTTTTGACTTAAATAGTTATTAGAAAAAGTATGATTGTTGAAAATTAATACAATGATGATTATCACGGTGTTTCTTGTTAGTTCTATGATTTTACCAGTAGGCTTGTCATATGCACAAACTTATGGAGGTCAAATGCAACCGTCATCATCTGGTAGTCAAACTAGCATGAATCAAACTATGACAAACTCTACTAGTACAAACTCAACCATGACAATGGCAACTAATTCCACTAGCGCAAATTCAACTATGGCAATACATGATAATGCAACCATGACAATGACCGTTAATTCAACTAGCACAAATTCCACCATGGGAATGCCTGCAACTACTAGTACTCCGACAAATATGACTGCACCATCCGCTCCAGCTGTTCCGAGTGGTCCAATGTCTCCATTGAAGCAATTCAAATCTGGTGTCTCAGCAAAGTCTGTGACCTGTCAATCGGGTTATAGTCTAGTAGTCAAAGCAGAAGATGGTTCACCTGCATGTGTCCACTCATCCACTGTACAAGTTTTGATTCTACGTGGCTGGGCTAGTGCTCAATAATGTTTTGTAGAGTCTCACTGACTTACAAATAACATGTTCGAATAAATTCCACAAGATATTTTACTAGTCCATTGATTTTAGAAATAAAATGAAATCTATCAATTTTACACTCCTTGCTGATGAATCACTTGCAAAG
>CAYWWR010000175.1:0-1588 GCA_964462165.1 uncultured Nitrosopumilaceae archaeon | reverse complement strand
AGTTGACAAGTATTAGAAAATTATTACTAGACAAATCAAAACCTCTTGTTTTTCCCGGAGTTTATGATGCAATAACTGCAAGAATAGCTCAAAAAGCGGGTTTTGAAGCAATGTTTCAGACAGGGTATGGAACATCGGCAGCACTTCTTGGTATGCCTGACTATGGTTTCATAGGATCCACTGAAACAATTGAAAATGCAAGAAGAATATGCAAGTCCGTATCTGTTCCAGTCATAGTAGATGGTGACACAGGTTATGGCAATCCATTAAGTGTGTGGAAACTTGTAAACGAACTTGAATCAGTTGGAGCATCTGGTATATTTCTTGAAGACCAGAAATGGCCAAAAAGATGCGGACACATGTCAGGCAAGGAGGTAATCCCAAAAGAAGAATATGCTGAAAAACTTCGTGCCGCTGTTGATGCCAGAAAAAATAAGGATTTCATAATTGTTGCCAGAACAGATGCACGAGCTACCGAAGGTCTCGATGCAGCAATAGAGAGAGGTCTACTTTACAAAGAGATTGGTGCAGACGCAATTTTTGTTGAAGCACCAAAATCAGTTGAAGAAATGAAGAAAATAGGTAAATCGATCAAGGCACCCCTAGTTGCAAATATGATAGAAGGTGGAGCAACTCCCGTTCTCTCATCCAAGGAATTACACAGTATGGGATTCAATCTTATTTTGTATCCACTGTCTGTACTCTATGCAAATACATTTGCAACATTGAAGATTCTAAAAGAATTGAAAAAAACTGGAACGACACTAAAGCTGAAAGAATCTCTTGTGAATTTTGATGAATTCAATAACATTGTAGATCTTTCCAGATTTAAGAAAATGGAAAATAAATACTCAACAAAATAAGTGACAAAAAAGAAAAGAGTCGTTCAAGGTATTTTATCTTAAGAGTTCGTTCTCTTTACTTCTATTTCTATAGTAGAAACATTCCTAGAGCGTCCATCTTGTGATTGCATTTGTTCTGAACCTATCTTGATGTTTCCCACGGCATAGCCAGCATTTTCTGTTTTTCTTGCAATGATTTGAGCAACGTCTACGGCATGGCCGATACTAAGTCCTCTTGCCTTGATTGATATTTTTGGTTGGTTTGCCAACTGTATGAGCGCAGAAGTAACATACGACATAAGTGGCTTTTTTCCAATGTAGATAATGTCTCTAGTTTCGGACATGCGCTAGCTACCATTTGGGATAATTTAAATCTAAGAATGAAAAATTCGAGGCAATGAAGTTTTTGTTATTCCTAATTTTTGCAATGACAATAATTGGAGCTGGTTCTGCGTACGGATATGATGAATTGTCAGCATCAGACTTTAAGATAGTAAACTCTCTTGGTGAGGAAATTAAATCTCCAGTAGTTGACCAACAGCTTAACTTACAAACATCATTAAAGAATTCAAGTACAAAAAATATCGATTGGGCATACATAGTTCAAGTGATTAATTCAGATGGTGCAATTGTTGATCTCAATTATGCAACAGGATCTCTTGCAAACAATCAAACTCTTGCTGCAGCATTGTCATGGACTCCAAGTGAAGCAGGAAACTACAAAATTGAGATATTTGTTTGGGACA
>CAYWWR010000174.1:0-1606 GCA_964462165.1 uncultured Nitrosopumilaceae archaeon | reverse complement strand
AGACTACAAATTCGCTGTATCTCTTGTCCTTGTCAAGTGAATGAAACAGTCTTTCGGATGCTTCTTTTTCAATTCTAACTATGGAGCAATTTTTCTTTCCTGTGACTATCTTGAGGGGATGACCATTTTTCTCACTAGGGGTTCGCTCAATTGTTGTGATATTTCCGGGCTTGCCCATATCAGTAATTATTATTGGCATCTCAACACCATTTTCTACAATCTCCTTTATTGCAATTGGATCAAGAATCTTCATTCCAAACATTCCTGCAATTCTTGCCTCATTGTATGATAAACTGGTAATGCTTTCCAGTTCTTCTTTGACCAGTCGTGGATCTGCAGACAAGACAGCACTATCTTTTTCAAAATCTATTCTAGTGTTGTATTTTTTGTTAAAAAGAATTCCAAGATCAGCTGCTGTTCTGTCAGAGCCTCCTCTTTCATAAGTTGTTTCTAGTCCCTCTACTGTCTTTCCGATAAATCCCCCTATTGACAAAACATCATTTTTTTTCAACAGTTCTTCAACTGGTTCCATCCTTTCTGATGACTCGGAGGCAAGAAAGTTTGCAGATTCCAAGTTATTGTCTGTAATTATGGGCCATATGTCAAATGAAATGACTTTTGATTTTATGCCAGAACTTTTCAGTACATAGTTCATTACGTGTGACATTAGGACCTCTCCTGAATATGCAAGAAGCCTTGCTCTATTTTCATTGGCAAATTCTCTTTTTTGTAGAATTTCTGCCAAAACAGTTCTCACTTTTTCAAGAAAAGAATCAATGGTTTTGTTACAGTCATCTTGAAGTGTCTTGTCTACCATTTCAACAATTTTTTGATATGGTTTTCTTAGAATTTCTGTATCTGGATTTTCTCCTTTTTCTGTCCTGCGTCCAATCTCAAGTGCAATATCTGTAAGAGATCTTTGTTTTTCGTTGTATATTGTAAGAGGCGCAGAAAAGACTGTAATTACCTTAGAATTTTTTTTCAACTCGTTAACCCTTTTGATTATGGTGGGTATCAATATGCCATCAACACCTACGGCACTACCACCAAATTTTGAAATGACTAGATTTTCCAAAACTTGGTTATCTCTCTTCTACTCCTTCTATAAAGTATTGGGTATTTTTTTATGATTGCATTACAGCTCTATCTGCATAAATCACTACGTTATCTTGAGCACTGTTGATTTTTCAACAAAATATCTAGGTCAAGAATTTTTTTATTAAATCTGACGCCTTTTTTGCACCATCAAAAGGTTGAGGGTTTTGCTTCTCATCAATTTTCTTAATTATCAACTTGTCAAGATTGGAAATGTCATCAAACGTGTATCCTAATTCTCTTGCATTTTCTTCTTGTTCAAAATGACCTTTTATTGGAATAAATATTCCAGGTGTTCCATAATGTCTTGATTCATCTATAGTAGATTTCCCAGCAAGTGAAATTATCAAATCTGACGCAAATATTATTTCATGCAAATTATTTACAAATCCCAAATTTCTGATGTCTTTATGATTCATCTTAAATGAAGGACCGCTCACAATAACAATTTCACAGTCTGGGCTAATTTTTGAATATATCTCAAGGATCTTTTCAATCAAAAATCTACCCG
>CAYWWR010000173.1:0-1609 GCA_964462165.1 uncultured Nitrosopumilaceae archaeon | reverse complement strand
TCAAAACGATGTCTGAAACATCATTTACATATAATGTCTGGGTCGAAATTGTTTGTGAATATTTGGATATGTCTATTGATTTTCCGTTGATTTGAAGACCATCTGAATATTGCACAAGACTTCCTCCTCCGAATTCAGGACCATACGATACACCGTGTCCATTAATTGCATATGCTGGTGTGATTGACACTAACACTGTAGCAATTAGAGCAAACAGGGTTGTAGCGGTTAACGCTTTGACTGTTGTGCTAGTCATATTTTCATAATCTATGTAGGTCTGCTATATAGGTATGCGTCTTATGGCATAAAGATTTGATTTCTATTGTCTATGAAGTCATACTGATTTTTGAATCTACCTTGATGTGAATTCGCTCACCGCTGTGGACATGGTCATTGTAAATCATTTTGGTCTTGATTCCTTTTTTGTTTAGATATCCTTCTAACAATAATGCCCATGGAATAGAGTGACCGCTGTTGAGCTTGGATTCTATTACAAAGTGATTTGCGTTAGGTTCGTAACGTAGATGGCCAGAACATGTTATGTCAAGTGTAGAATCTACCAAAGATATTATTTCATCAAGTGTTTTTGATTCAAGATCAATTCCGTTTTTATTCAAGAAATTCAAAATATCAACTGCCTTATTTTTTGAGTTAATCATGGAATTCAAAACATAACCCAATCCATTTTGTGTTATCAACTGGATTGCCTTTAATGTCTCTTGAGCATCGCTTTTTGTCATGTCCCCCAGATTGCTAATCTTGATTCCATTTTTCCATATTTGATCAAATGACTTGACTTGATTAGTTCCCAGTACATCATTTGAGTGAAATATTGCACCTTTTCCATTGTTGGCGTTTATCATTAGAATCTCAGAATCATCAAAAATGAAAATATTTTGTGCGATATCTGATGTCTTGATCTTGATTCCTGCTGGTAATCCGTGGAATGTTTCAGAGCCTACCAGGCTTGTAGGGATGACCATCTTGATATCAATGTCTTTTCGTAATGCATGAAGAAGAACTTCTTTACACTGTGACAATAAATTCAGTCCCCATGAATCAATTACAACATGTATTGATGTTTTGGAGCCTTCTATCATGGTTTGCAGTTGTTTGAATACATAATTTGCAGTTAGATGGAAATATCGTTGCTCCTCTGAGCCTCTTGCTTTTTTGCTATCTTCACTTAGTTGCTTTAATTTTGTAATCAGGCTGTTCATTGCATTTACGCGGTTAATCTGCTCTTGGATGATTTCATCAAAAGCGTCTTCTGGTGCAATGGCTGTACACATGATTGGTTTACTTTTTGATATTATCGCAATCTTTTTTCGTTCTAGTTTTAGTAGGGTTGGATAAACCTTGGTTCTTGGTAAATTGGAATAGTATGCAAGCTCACCTGCCGAAATTGTACCCTTTGTAATGAGGGTGACATAGGCTTGGGCTTCGTATTTACTCAGTCCAAACTCTTCAAGGCTTACAGCTAGATCTTGACCTTTGACCATTGAGTGGAATTATCAAGTTGGAAGGTAAGCTGAATAGCTAAATTCATTGAACAAAGATTCGAAAAAATACTAAGCTGTATCTGTCGCCTGTGTTACCATAGTGACAC
>CAYWWR010000172.1:0-1619 GCA_964462165.1 uncultured Nitrosopumilaceae archaeon | reverse complement strand
TATGAATGTGCCTTTTAGTCCCGCCGAAACGGAAGCTATAAATCAAATGGCCAAAGTGTCAGATATTTCTCCTGAAGCTTTGGTGGTGCAAGCTGTTAGGATGTATCAATTGTGGAAAATGAATCGAATTAGATTAATTTGGCCAAGGATCTTGGAACACAAGCTTGTTGATGCAGAACCAACATCTATTGAACCGGTTTATGGTTAATAGGGTTCTTTCTATTAATCCAAGTATCTATCCCAGCAAATATTGTAAATGTTCCTAAAAGAAGTATAACTGTCATAAAGTCCTCTATTAATATTTATCTCTAAATGACTCATTTTAAAAGATTTACACAAGGTGATGTAAAATGCAACAAGTTTTAAGTTTTGATGATGTTCTTTTGGTGCCTAAAAGAACATTCGGTGGTAGTAGATCGCAAGTAGATTTGACTACAACTATTTGCGGTTATCACATGAAAAATCCAATTTTTTCTGCCAATATGTCTTCGGTGACTGAATCTGCCATGGCTATAGCCATGCGAAGAAATGGTGGATTAGGTGTCTTGCATAGAATGTGTAGCCCTTCTGAGAACATTGAAATGGTGCGAGAAGTATATCTCGGCATATCTGAAGCCGATAATGTGAGCACACCAGCATTCGTTTCTCTCCCTTCTGATCCATACGAAGCATTTAACCGAATACGAGACACTAAGGATTTTGCTCCTTATGGCTACTGTATTGATGTGGCACATGCTGATTCTCCTGATGTCGAAGCTGTTGTTGTGCAAATTCTACAAGAGTTTCCTATGATTAAGTTGATTATTGGTAATTACGCTACTAAAAACGGAATCGATAATTTACTTGCATCTTTATATAAGAACAATTTACTGAATGAAGATTTTTACCAAAGAACCGCATTCAAAATTGGTATAGGTAGCGGTAGTCAATGCACTACTCGTATTGTTACGGGCTGTGGTATACCTACACTACAAAGCATCTTCGATATACGACAACGTTTTCCTGATGGTGATGTAAAAATTATCGCAGATGGCGGATTGAAGAATTCGGGAGATATTGTGAAAGCACTGGCCGCCGGAGCCGATGCTGTTATGCTTGGTAGCCTGATTGCGGGAACAAAAGAAGCCCCCGGCAATGTCATTAAGAATGGTATGGGTCTCTATAAAGTTTATAGAGGATCGGCATCATTCGGACAGAAGTTTGAATCTGGAAAAGCTGGATACATTGAGGGTGCGGAGACACTTGTGCCTTATAAAGGACATGTGACTACCATTTTAACCCAATTGGTTGAAGGTATAAAATCTGGATTTTCTTATTGTGGTGCATTGAATTTGGAAGAATTGCGAGATAATGCGGAATTTGTGGAAATAACAAATGCAGGATACAGAGAATCACAAGATCATGGAAACCGTTGAGGTTAATGTACCAGCAAAACATTTATTAGCAAAACTTCTGGCAACAGAATCAATTACCGTTGTGCATGCAGGAACTCGTACCGCAACATTTGATCCTGAAAAACGTGTTTTGACTCTTCCTATTTGGAAGGATATGAATGGGGATTTGTATGATTTATTTGTTCTTCATGAAGTTTCGCATGCTTTGTATTCTCCCCAAGGAAA
>CAYWWR010000171.1:0-1667 GCA_964462165.1 uncultured Nitrosopumilaceae archaeon | reverse complement strand
TCAAGATCTCCCTACCATCATCAGAATCGTGCATGTGTATTATTTGCTCTAACCTCATTTTCGATATCATCATCTCCCCCACAAGATTCACAAGGGCATCAAGATCTTGCATCCGCACTCTAACCGTTGGTGATTTTACTTGTAATGCTAATGCAGTATCAGATTCATCAGTACTTTGTTTGAATTCTGATGGGTTTTTTACACAATGTAAAAATTCTTCAAGATCAATTTTTTTTGTTTCATCGTGTATCAATTGTTTCAATATGTCAATTCCATAAAATATCACATTACCAAGTTCAGGTGTCATAGTTTCCTCACCTTTTCGAAATTTATCAAAAATTTCTTCTATCGTTATACAAATTTCACGAATCTGATCATAGTCCATGGTAGCAGCCATTCCTTTTATGGTGTGAGCAGATCTGAATAATACATCAACATGTTCTTTGACATTAGGTTCTTCTTCAAATTTTAAGAGATGTTGATTTAGACTCTCAACGTGTTCTAGTGCTTCTTGCACAAACATCTCTCGATATTTACTATTCTCAGACACTTTGTTTTATCACCTTGATAATCTCATGTGCCAAATCATCAGCATCAACCATTTTATCTACTGCGTGTAAATCATTGGCGGCTTTTGCCATGCCAAACACTACAGAAGAAGATTCATTTTGAGCTAGTGTAAAACCACTTCGTTTTTTTATCATTTTCATACCAAATGCTCCATCTTGTCCCATTCCAGATAACAACACACCCACAGTGCTTGCACCAAACACTTCAGAGGCAGATACCATTGTTACATTTACTGCAGGTCGCACACCAAATCTTTTTGGGCCATGATCCAAAGTGATTTGCCTAGATGGAGATACCATCATGTGAACATCCCCCGGAGCAAGTAGTGCGGTTCCCTCCATTATTTTATCTCCTTCTGCAGCCTCTTTCACTTTTAATTTGGAAACAGTTCCAAGTCTTTGGGCAAAAGTTGAGATGAATTCTTTATTCATGTGTTGTACAATTAAAAACCCGGCATGAATATCACTTGGAATGTCTTTGAGTATAGCAGATATTATACGGGGTGCTCCGGTTGATGCACCAATTACAACAACTGTTGAAGCCATACCTTCAGTCACAATATTGTGATTTTTAGATGGCTTTAGCTTTGAAATTGCCCTAGGAGTCAAAAAATCCCTGTTAGAACGAGATGCAATTTCTATTTTTGACAATAATGCACCTTTGAGTTTATCAATTATATTTGGTTCACCATGCGGTATTGAAATAAAATCAACTGCACCAAGTTCTAATGAATCTAAAATTAATTTGGCATTTGATGGATTATAATTACTGACAACAATAATTCGTAGATTTTTTTCGGGCCAAAGGTTTACGTTTTCAATAAAAGATAATCCATCCATGTTTGGCATTTCCATATCTAAAAGAATGATATCTGGTGAAAGATGGCGTAGTTTTCTTAATGCTTCAAGTCCATCACGTGCTGTTTCTATTACTTTGATATGATGTTCAGACGATAGCAAATCACTTAGAAGTGATATCATGTAAGAAGAGTCATTTACTATCATGACGCTTATCTGATTTTTCTCAGATGTAGCCATCATACTATTTCGACCTGATAACCTTACTCATCACCATAGCTACATTAGATCTGTCAAATG
>CAYWWR010000170.1:0-1800 GCA_964462165.1 uncultured Nitrosopumilaceae archaeon | reverse complement strand
CCGTGTGTCGCCGGTTCAATTCCGGTCGGCCCCACCATCTGATCTCTATTTGACCTAACAGTTATAAGGAAAAAGCTACCTAGTAATGATGCTAGGGAGAGTGGGGTTTGAGTTTTACAATATCAAAAATACATAGAGGTAGACTGAATTGAGCAGAGGCAATTTCCCAACATTTGGAGCCTCTAAAACCGGAACTTTTGTTTCCACCCTGAAAAACTATAATCTGCCACCTTTCATTTTAGAAAAAATTGCTGCAGACTGTAAATCAGATCTGGTCAGAAAAGGCAGAATTGAAGAACGTTTGCAAAGCATGAATGATTCTGCTCTTGAACTTTTGCACAAGGTTTTTGTTGATTGTCATGAAGATACAGCCGGCACTTATGCCAACTACCGATTTTTTGCATACATTTCAAGCATGTTCCACAAGTGTGAAATTTTGTTAAACGAAAAAATTCCAGGTCAATCAGGCAAGGTCTACAAGGTACCCATTGCAGTGAAAAATAACGGTATGTACATTGCAGTTGGTTTCAACAAATCTTCAGGCGGTCCAACAACAAAAAGAGAAGCCATAAAATTTTATGAAATGGTTGACGATATCAAAAAAGGAGAGCATGGAAACCAACTCTCAGAAGGAGTTTTCGGATCCTCCGTTGGATTTGACGGAGAGGCACTTGTCACATTAGAAAAACTAAGTACAACAAGAAAGAAAGATCCACAAAATAAGATAGATTTCAAGACAGCTAGTTTTCAAGATAGAATATATTCAGTTACCAAGTGCTAGTTCTTCTTTTTAGCAGGGCAAAATTTTAGATGTACTTGTTTTTCCACAGTTAGGGTAGTTTCATTTTCATGAAATAATTTTGCACTACAATCAGGGCAAACGAATTCTGGCATAAAAAAAACTCCAAGGCACTTACTTATAGTCTTTTAGGGCAAAGCAGAAACGAAGATTATACTATAATCGTAAACTGGAAGTATCTATAGTTGCAAAGAGTGCATCTTTTTCTGTTTGATTGTAATCTGTATCATAGTGCTCAAAGGGCAGTGATGCAAAGAGATGTTTGTCCCAGATATCATGAACTAATTCTTTGTAGTTTTTGTATCCTTTTTTCCTTAGAAATTCATGCGCAAGCTCGTGTGAAACCTTTGGACAATTAGTCTCCATTAGAAATGTCAAATCATCTTTTTTTGGACTCTTGGTCCATAGAACCATGCCAAAATTCTCTGCAAAGTATCCCTCACAAGTACAATCAGTCCAGAGCGGCCTAGAATAGCTAAGATAAAAATGAAAAATATCCCTCCCTCTGTCTGCATGGTCATCAAGCAATGTAGGTGTGTCAATAATCCTCAAACGTCCACCAGACCTTACCACCATCTCATCTACTTGAATGTCAACATTTTGAGAAAAAGTCTTTTCAATCCAAGCCTTGTAAAAGTGTGCCATCTTTGTAATATATTCAAATTCCCATTTCCTATTTTCCATATCTTCTTCTTTTACCAAGAAAATGAAATGAAGAATCATGTAATCAAAAAATCATGGCACGATTAAAAGTTCTTTGCATAAAAAATTAAGATACCCTATCGTGTAGGGTTCAAAAATATGGGTAAGATTTCTCCGCAGAGACTTAGCTTTGACCTTCGATGCCCATCAGGGTTAGAGTTGATCGAATCTTCTCTATTTTACGAATTTTCCAAGTGATTATTTCTCTTAATGCTTCTACTGTTGGAGATTCAATCTTGGCCAGTATATCGTAGGCCCCGAAGGTACCGTGAACTTCTTTGACTCCGTTAATTGCTTTT
>CAYWWR010000169.1:0-1808 GCA_964462165.1 uncultured Nitrosopumilaceae archaeon | reverse complement strand
TGCCAGAAGCTACAAAGCAAATATTTATCGTTTTTTCAGCCATCTCATGGTTCTTAGTAGCCATATGCTGGCTAGCTCTGAAAAGCACTCAGTATATGCACAGATCTGAGGGCCACGAACACATAGAAAAAAAAAAGCTAACTAGTCACAGCAGTGGCCAAACCCTGCAAATGACATCAAATCAAATTAGTCAAGCAAAATCTGAATTAAATGCTGAATTAGATTCACTTCGAAGTTCACTTAAGAATAAAGATGAAGAAATTGAGAGTCTAAAATCTGAGATATCAAATCTTAACACACTAGTTGAGATCGAGAAACTAAAAGTAGATCTTGCCGACCTAAAGACTTTGGCTGCAAAGGAAAGCAGTAAAAAGAAAAAATAGCTACTTACAGTGTGCACAAACGTGCTTACCGTGATTTTCCTTACATGAAGGACAACTTATTGCTCCGCCATAATGACAGTCACATTTGCATCCATCATTTAGTTTTTCTTCTGATATCAAGTGGTATGAATGTAAAATACGTCAACTTAATATTTAACAATACGGAATTGTTGACATGAAGTTGCTAATTGGCGCAATTTTTGGATTCTTAATGCTCTTACTTCCAAGTCTTACATTACAAACATCTCAAGGTACGGAATGGGATCAAAAGCTAGTGCCTGAAGAAAATGTTGTAGTGGAAAAAAGTATTGTTTCCATGTACATTCCAGGAGATAGCAAATTACCATTTGGTTGCGTTTGGGGAACAGTACAAAATCCTGCACCAGGATATCCTGTTGAAATCGAAATATATCAAAATGGAAAACCAGTCTATGTTGCACAAACCGATGTAAACAGTGACGGTTCGTATCAACATTATTTCAGAGTGAAATCTGTGGAAGGCGACAAGGTTATCCACATCTTTGAAGGAAATTACACAGTAGACATCTTCAAATCCGTTGTAAAAAGTATACCTGGCACAACTTCGACCTAAAATTTTAATTTAAAATAAAACGGGCCCGGAGGGCTTCGATCCCTCGACCTGTAACTTAGGAGGCTACCGCGCTATCCATGTTTCGCGTCAATTAGACTCTGCGCTACGAGCCCAGAAAAAACCACACTTGGTAAGCATTTAAGCGTAATCCAGATTTGAGATGATCATCTGATGAATTTGTTGCCAATCAGGATCGCTGTCATTGTTCCATTTTTCATAATACACAACATCTTTGAGGCCAAGACGTGGCAACCAACCCGCACTCTCTAGATCTGGCTTGTCTGCAAAATTTGATACGTGTCCAAGACAAAGATAAGCTACGGGAACCACATGTTCTGGAATCTCAAGAATTTTTTTAAGATCATCATTTGAAAGTATGCTGACCCAGCCAACACCAATTCCTTCTGCTCTTGCTGCAAGCCAAAGATTTTGTATTGCACAACAAACACTATAGATCCCTGTTTCTGGAATGCTTGATCTTCCTATTACAAAAGGACCAAACTTTGTAGGATCGTATGTGATGCATATGTTTACAGCACAATCTAAAATTCCTTCAAGTCTTAATGACAAGTACTTTGATCTTTTTGGATCCTCAACAAGAGTAGAGGAACGAATTCGTTCCCTGTCAAATGAATCTCTAACCTGTTTTCGAGTATCTTTGTTTTTAACCAAAATAAAGTTCCATGGCTGAGAAAATCCCACAGATGGGGCATGGTGTGCAGCATTAAGTATCCGTGTAAGCGCTTTTTCATCAATTAGCTCTGAAGTAAAATGAGATCTAACATCACGTCTAGAAAATACTGCCTTGTAAAATCCATCCTTTTCCTCTGGTG
>CAYWWR010000168.1:0-1825 GCA_964462165.1 uncultured Nitrosopumilaceae archaeon | reverse complement strand
AAATCCCCAAATCTTTCTCTTTTTGTTTTTAATTTTACATTGTACTTGTTATTTTATATCAATCATGATTCTTGGTCGTTTTTTCGTATGATTTGATAATGAAAAAAATTATCTGGGCAATGATTATATTCTGTTATTGATGGCCATCTTTCATGTCTTTGAATCAGTCTGTTTTGATCTGTGATCAAGTAGCACCAATTCTAAATGATATCTTACAAAAAAATGGACTAAAAATAACATACGAGCCGGAAATTACCCCGGATCAAATAAAAGAAAAAATTTCTAATTTTGATATAGTTATAGTTAGAAGCAGAACAAAGATCACAAAAGAAATGATTGATCGTGCTACCCAGTGCAAAATAATTGCACGAGTGGGAGTGGGTCTTGATAATATTGATACTGATGCAGCAAAAGCAAAGGGTATACGAGTTATCAATGCAGTAGAAGGTGCAATGAATGCCGTTGCAGAACTTGTTCTGGGATTGATGCTTTCAATGGCAAGGGAAATTCCAAGAGCAGACCGAGAGATACGAAACGGTAAATGGCTCAAAAAAGAACTCATGGGAAGTGAGCTTTCTGGAAAATATCTTGGTATAGTTGGTTTAGGAAATATTGGAAAAAGACTTGCAAAACTTGCAAGGGGCTTGAACATGAATGTCATTGGATTTGATGTAATGCCAATTGCAGATGATTTTGCACGTGATGTGGGATTGATAAAAGCAGACATTGACACTCTACTCTCAAGTGCTGATTATGTCTCATTTCATGTACCCCTCACTGAAACTACTCATCACTTGGTAAATGCCAAAAGACTTGCTACTATGAAAAAGACTGCATATATCATAAACACATCAAGGGGTGAGATTATAGATGAGGATGCATTGCATGATGCACTCAAGGAAGGAAAAATTGCGGGTGCTGCACTTGATGTCTTTGAAAAAGAACCTGCAGTTGGAAACAAACTTACATTGCTTCCAAATGTTGTATGCACTCCACATGTTGGCGCACAGACAAAAGAAGCTCAGACACTTGCAGCAAATGTCATAGGCGAAAAAATAATCATGATTCTTCGTGGCGTTATCTAATACATCAAACCAAAAATAATTAAAAAGTAAAATCTAGACTCGCATGATTCCATTTTCAAGTAGGTATTCTATTGACATGCCAAATTCATTGTCTGAGATGGAATCATCTGACCACAACTGGACGCTATTTTTGAACCATTGTGGAATGTATACTTGACTTGAAGAATTGCTGTAATTTGGAACGCTGAGTATGTTGTTATTTATTAATTCTCGAATTATTCCTGCATACACCTTGTCTGTAGTAGATCCTTGTTCTAATGTTTTTACAAGTGACTTGAACTCTACGGGTATGACAATTTTACCAGTATCTATTAGATCAAAAGAAACACTTGCAGTAGCGTTAGCATATTCTGCATCAATGCGATAAGTTCCAGGATTAAACGTTGTCTTGTAAAAGGGAAATGGTGAAGTGATTGTATTGTTTAGTTTGTCTATTGGTAAATCAATTGGTGCGCTTGTCTTGTTTGAACTGTCTGTGATATGTATGGTTATGCTGTTGCTGACAAGTTCTGAGACCTGGAAGTTGATTGAAAGCAAGTCTCCATATTCGTAAACATGTTTACTTGTAGATATCTCAAGGGAAGGGGTTGCAAAGCTATACTGCGTACCAAGTGCTACTGCTCCAATCATGACAAATACCAAAATTTGTCTTGACCATTTCATAAAAACTAGGAAAAATTAATTTCATAAATAGGCTTCTTTGAGATTTGATTTATTTTGCAAGCAAAATCACGCTTAAT
>CAYWWR010000167.1:0-1833 GCA_964462165.1 uncultured Nitrosopumilaceae archaeon | reverse complement strand
CATCACAGACTACATAAACATCTGATAGGAATTGCATCTCTATTTTTTTGACCCCATCACCTTCACATGCAAAACATCTACCATCTGCAACGTTAAATGAGAATTGTCCTGGGGTGTATCCTCGCTCTTTTGATAGTTCGGTTCCTGCGTATAATTCCCGGATTGGAGTAAATGCGCCAATATACGTGGCAGGATTTGAGCGTGGAGTTCTGCCTATTGGAGATTGGTCAATGCCAATGACTTTGTCAATTTCGTCCATTCCTGATATGCTCTTGTGCCTGCCGGGTCTGTCTACAGAGCCGTAAATGTCGACTGCAAGAGCCTTGTACAATATATCGTTTACAAGTGTAGATTTTCCAGATCCTGATACTCCTGTTACTGTAACCATCATGCCAAGTGGAAACTCGACATTAATGTTTTTGAGATTATTCTCAGATGCTCCCTTGAGAACAAGACTGCCTTTTTGTGGATGTTTGTTTTTTGCAAGTTTTATCGCATCATGATTTTTGAGATATTTTCCAGTAACTGATTTTTCACTTTTTAGAATTTCATTTATTGTTCCTTCAAAGACTACGTTTCCTCCATGCACTCCTGCATCTGGTCCAAGATCAATTATCCAGTCTGAGCTTCGCATGACTTCTTCGTCATGCTCTACAACAAGTATGGTATTTCCAAGGTCACGAAGTTTTGTTAGAGTCTTGATTAATTTTGCATTATCTCTTTGGTGTAGGCCAATTGTGGGCTCGTCAAGAACATAGAGAACGCCTGTGAGATTTGATCCTATCTGTGTTGCAAGTCTAATTCTCTGTGCTTCTCCGCCTGACAATGTAGAACTAACACGATTTAGTGTAAGATAATTTAGTCCAACATTTTTTAAAAATTCAAGCCTTGATAGTACCTCTTTTAGTATGGATTTTGCAATGTATTTTTCTGTCTCACTAAGTTGGAGATTTTTAAAAAATTCATAGCATGAATCAATTGACAAGTCACATGTATCCATGATGGAAAGTGAGTTTATTGAAACTGATAGAGCTTCATCTTTTAGTCTTCTGCCCTTGCACAAGTTACATGGAGTCTCTCTCATGAACTTGCTCAACTCGTCTCTTTTTGATTCTGAATCAGTCTCTGCAAAGTTTTTCTGAAGACTAGGTATCACTCCATGGAAATTGTTGGTATATTCCCACCTGGAATCCGTAGACTGGGATTCGTAAGAAAACTTGACTGCTTCTTCACTTCCATACAAGATTACCTGAAGTTGTTTTGAGCTCATCTTGTTGATTGGAGTCATTAAATCAAAACCGTATTTTTTTCCAACATCTCGTAGAGTTTGTCTCCTAAACGATGAAAATCTTCCTGACCATGGAACTATGGCCCCGTCTAGAATTGACTTTGTCTTGTCTGGTATCAGTAAATCCGGTTCAAATTCCATCTTTACTCCCAGTCCATGGCATGTCTTGCATGCCCCAAATGGTGAATTGAAGGAAAATCCTCTTGGTTCTAGTTCTCCTATTGAGATTCCACAAAACGGACATGCATTATTTTGAGAAAATATCTTTTCTTCTGTATCTACAACCATGACATCACCCTTGCCTGCCTTGAGTGCAGTCTGGATGGATTCGTACAGCCTACTTTTTTCCTCCCAGGATGCCTTGACCCTGTCTACAACAATTTCGATATTGTGCCATTTTTGCTTATCCAGTACTGGAAACTCTCCATCAAGCTCTACTATACCACCGTCAACTCTAATTCTGGAATATCCTTGTTTTTTTACCTGTTCAAATAATTTTTCATAAGTTCCTTTTTTTCTCCTGACAAGTGAAGCTAGAATCAAGA
>CAYWWR010000166.1:0-1860 GCA_964462165.1 uncultured Nitrosopumilaceae archaeon | reverse complement strand
GTGATTCCACCAACTGATAATTTTTTTAGTGCGTCACTAATTGATTTTATTTCATTTTCTGGGAGTACTACTTCAATCTTTAGCAAGATGTAAGGAAATGAAATAACATATTAAAAAATCTTATGGATTGATTTCAGATCCGTTACAATTGTAGAAAAAACAAATTTTTTTATACTTCATCTTTTCTAAGAAAGAAATCTTGCCAATTGACACAGGTGATACAGCCTGGATGCTCATAGCTTCCAGCCTTGTACTGTTAATGATCCCAGCCTTAGGATTATTTGAAGCAGGATTATTACGACGTAAAAATACTGTCTCAATTTTTATGCAGATCTTTTTCGGATTAGCAATTCTCAGTGTAATGTGGTTTACATTTGGATTTAGTTTGTCATTTGGACCTGATACAGGAATGGGTCTCACTGGAAACATGGATTGGACATTCCTCAATAATGTTCCATATGATTCTGGCCTGCATTATGCCCCTACGATTCCAGGAGTTTTATTTGCAAAATTCCAAATGATGTTTGCAGTAATTACGCCGTTGCTGTTAACTGGCGCAATTGCAGAGAGGATGAAGTTTAGTGCATATGTCATTTTCATTGTAGCATGGAGTGGGCTCATCTATTATCCGCTAGTCCATTGGATTTGGGGAGGAGGATGGCTTGGCCAGATGGGAGTGGTGGATTTTGCAGGAGGCATTGTAATACATACAAGTGCTGGAATGGGTGCACTTGCAGCTGCCCTAGTGCTTGGAAGAAGACTCAACTATGGTCCATCAATCATGATTCCACACAGTATTCCAATCGCAGTTTTAGGTTCATCATTGTTATGGCTAGGATGGTTTGGATTTAATGCAGGTAGTGCACTAGCATCAGGAAGTTTAGCAGGCAATACAATTATCAATACTCACATTGCATCATCAATTTCTGCATTAATTTGGGTGGGACTTTCATGGATGCGCACAGGCAAACCAAGTGTGATTGCTGCAATCAACGGAGCAATCGCAGGACTTGCAGGTATCACACCAGCTTCTGGTTACATCAGTGTAGAGCACGCATTTGTATTGGGAATGGCAATTGGAATAGGATCATATCTTGCAGTATTGTTCTTCAAAGAACATCTCAAGATAGATGATGCACTAGATGTCAGCTCAGTCCACGGTGTTGCAGGAATAATCGGTTCACTTGGAATTGGAATATTTGCAAGTACACTTGTAAATCCAAACGGTCCAAATGGACTCTTGTTTGGCCACCCTCAACAATTACTCATTCAGGCAATGGGGGTTGGAGTAGCAGGAGCAATGGGATTCTTTGGGACATTTATCATAATGAAGGTAATAGACAAGCTAATTGGAGTCAGAGTATCAGCCAAAGTCGAAGAAGCTGGCCTTGATATCGAAGAGCATGCAGAGCGTGCATACTCTGACGAAGATGAGTTTGGCAAAATGTAGACGATTTTAACATCAAAAACAAGTACGTATTGTAAAAATTTATTTTTTAACTAGAGAGTTTTTTTCGTAAAATCTCAAGTGTGGTTGCAGGGTCTGCTTTGCCCTTTGTCTTTCTCATGACTTTACCAACCAGATAGTTGACAGTATCCGGATTTTGTTTTGCTTCTGCTACTGCTTTTTCTTCTTCTGCGAACACTTCATCAATTACTTTTTCAATAGAACCTGCATCACTAACATGTCCCAAGTCAAGACTTGACATGACATCAGCAAGAGATTTGCCAGATTTTACCATCTCATGTAATGCAGATTTTCCTGAATTTCTTGTTAGTTTGTTTGTCATGATAGCATCTGCAAGGTCAGAGATGTGTTTTGATGTAATTTTTAGTTCAAGTTTCTTTTCTCGAGTGTCT
>CAYWWR010000165.1:0-1861 GCA_964462165.1 uncultured Nitrosopumilaceae archaeon | reverse complement strand
AATCTTGTTTCTATATTATTTGTTTGTGATGGTGTTCTAATAGTTGTGTCAAATTCATATGATTTGGATATAAAAAAAACTGTGGATTTTGTTATCAACGAAATGACAGAAATAAACGACTCTGGATTGGTAACAACAAAAATGATCGAAGGCTTCAAGACCAGTGGAGGCTTTAATGACGAAATTGATGTTGCCTATGCATTAATACTTGGTATTGTTGCAGCAAAAAAGAGAAACATTCTCTTTTCTGATTTTATTCTACGGGTAATTGAAAATGCAGATCAAACTGGAATAAAATCTGTTGAGAGATATCTGGATGTCATTAATGTTGATGTTTCTGATATCAGACAAAAATTAGCATACCCGGGTAAGAAATTTCAAAATCCACTCTCTTCCATATTTGATGAAATATTTTATGGCTCTGAATTATATGAACAATTGTACAAGAGGAAACCGCAATTTTTTCATGGTCTTGGATTGATTGAAAATGATATTGTGCTTTTGAATAAAGATCTTATTGCAAAGCTACATCAAAAGTTTGACAAGAAAATTGCTATCGTAACAGGCAGAGGTAATTTGTCTGCAAAACATTCTCTCAAAGATTTATTCAAAGAGTTTGATCTGAACAATTCAAAATTTCTTGAAGATGAACCACGCGAGATGGCAAAACCCAATCCTCAATCTCTTATGTCTACAATACAAGGCATGAATGCAACTGTTTCGCTATATGTGGGTGATTCTATGGAAGACTATATCATGGCTCGTAAGGCTGACGAGTCTGGAATACCTACAATATTCTGTGGCATATATGGCACTAGCAAGGATCCTGAGGCAAAAAAATCCCTATTTGAGAACAATCATGCTGATATCATAGTCAAATCAATAGATCTAATTCCGAAGACATTAAATCTAGTCTAGGCATAAAGCACTTCTCTACTCGGGGATTTTAATGAAATCTAGAAAAGCACACATCAATAGGAAAACTAAGGAAACCGAGGTACTAGTTGATGTAAATCTAGATGGAACTGGGGTGATTTCTATCAAAACGGGTTTGCCATTTCTTGATCACCTAATTACATCATTGTCAAAACATGCCATGCTTGATTTGAAACTTAATGCAAAGTCCATGGATGGAATAGATCATCACTTGATCGAAGATACTGCAATAGCTCTTGGAAGTGCAATGGACAAATCTCTGGGTGACAGAGCGGGAATTGTAAGATTTGCTCACGCTTCAGTACCGATGGATGAATCTCTTGCAGAGGCATCTTTAGATCTTATCAAAAGACAATACCAAAGGATCGACTTGTCTATCCAGAGAAATCAAATAGAAGAAATCTCTAAAGAAGATTTGGAACACTTTTTCCGATCACTGGCTCAAAATCTAAACATCTGTATGCACATATCAGTAAAATATGGAGACAATGATCACCACAAGATTGAAGCTGCGATAAAGGCATTTGCAGTAGCTTGGAGATCAGCTGCAGGTTATGATAGTAAACAAAAAGGAATACCCAGTACAAAAGGTGCTATGTAGTGGTCAAAGTAGCAATATTTGACTATGGGGCAGGAAACATATTCAGTCTAAAATCATCCTTGGAAAAAAATGAAGCACAAGTAGACATAATAACCAATCTTGAAAAAATAAAAAATTATTCTGGGTTACTTTTACCTGGTGTAGGAAACTTTGATCCTGCAATAAAGAGTCTCCATACTTCAAAAGTTGCATTTCAGGATTTGGTAAAGAATCAGATTCCTGTATTAGGTATTTGTTTAGGTATGGAAATGTTCTTTGAGAAAAGTGAGGAAGGAAAACTTGGAGGACTGGGAGTTTTAGATGGTGAAGTAATTCTTCTTCCAA
>CAYWWR010000164.1:0-1863 GCA_964462165.1 uncultured Nitrosopumilaceae archaeon | reverse complement strand
AGCACCGCTCCTTCTGGAACACAATAGTTCCAAAAGTCTCTTTTTATTTTTATTTTATTATTTTAGATAATTCTATTTTTGATCAAGTATTGAAACAAGTTAACAGATTCTTACACGATCAAATTCAGCAATAAAAGAAATACAAAACAACTTGCAACAAATGTATACGACATATCAAATGTTAGTGAACTTTAATTTCCTGCTTTAAGATAAGATTTGCATGAAGCTTGCTTTTAGTACAAATGCATTTATCAAGAAATCTTTAACTTTTGCAATAAAATCAATAGCAAAAAGCGGTTATGAAGGAATAGAAATTGTTGTTGACAGCCCACATGCTTTTTTGCCTTTAAAGCAATCACGTTTAGACACTATAAGAAAAAATCTCAAGGATTACAATCTAGAAGTAACAAACCTAAATGCAAATACGGTTGCCGGATGGCATAAAAAAATTCCCCACACAGGGTATTTCGAACCTTCACTCTCCAATAATAATGAAAAATTAAGAAAATGGAGAATAAAATACACAAAAAATGCAATCGATGTGGCATGTGAGCTACAGGCTCCAAGCATAAGCATCACATCAGGAGTCATCAGGAATGCAAATATGGAAAAAAATATTCATAATTTCCAACATTCACTTGAAGAGATAGCAGACTATGCCGAGCAAAAAGATGTTTTGATAGGCATAGAATATGAACCTGGATTGCTTGTTGGTAGCTCTGCAGATGTACTATCCATAGTTCCAAGAAAATACAGTAACATAGGATTGAATTTTGATGTATGTCATGCTGCAGTTTTAAATGAAAATATTTCTTCAGTGATTAAAAAATTTAAAAATAAATTATTTCACACGCACATAAGTGACTGTAAAAACAAAATACATTACCATTTGATTCCAGGTCTAGGTGACATCAATTTTAATTCAATGTACAAGGCGCTACGAATGATAAATTACAAGGGATTTTTGACTGCAGAGCTTTATACTTATTCAGACCAGCCACAACAAGCTGCAAAAAGTACCTATAAGTATCTCTACAATCTTGTCAGGTAGTAAAATGAGATTCATAGATCCTCACATCCACATGTATTCTCGAGTAACAGACGATTATGAAAAAATGGCACAATCTGGAATTATGACAATTATTGAACCATCATTTTGGTTAGGACAAGAACGAACTTCATCAAAAACTCTCATAGATTATTGGGAGCACATAATCACCTTTGAAAGTAGTCGAGCTGCAAAATTTGGAATCAATCATTTTTGTGCCATATCTGTAAACCCAAAGGAAGCAAACAATGTCAACTTGGCTACTGAATCATTGCAAGTTATGAAAAATTATCTAGATAGAGATACAGTAGTTGCAGTTGGCGAAATAGGATTTGACAAGGTTACAAAACAAGAAGAAGAAGTTTTCAAAAAACAATTACTGCTTGCAGAAGAAATGAAAATGCCTGTCATCATACATACCCCACACACAAACAAACTTGAAGGAGTAAAGAAAACACTGGAATTGATAAAACAATGCCAAGTCACAGAAAATCGTATAATAATTGATCATAATACAGAAGAAACAATCGAGCTTGCATTATCTACCGAGTCATCTGTAGGTCTGACAGTTTATCCATTTACCAAACTTAGTCCTATTAGAGCAGTAAATATTCTAAAAAAATATGGTACTGATAGAATTTTGATCAATAGCTCTGCAGATTGGGGAATATCAGATCCACTTAGTGTGCCTAAAACGGCATTACAGATGGAAACTGATGGATTTAGTAAAAATGAGATAGAAAAAGTTCTCTTTCACAACCCAAATAACTTTTTTAAGAAATCAAAAAACTTCAAGCCAAAAGAATAGTCCATGA
>CAYWWR010000163.1:0-1900 GCA_964462165.1 uncultured Nitrosopumilaceae archaeon | reverse complement strand
TCAGTTCTGGAAAAATGGTTTGTACTGGAGCAAAATCTGAAGAACAATCAATCAAGGCAGTACGTAGTGTTGTTCAGACATTACGAAAAGGTGGAATCAAGATAAAAAAAGATGCTGTAATTGTAATTCAAAATATGGTTGCTTCTGCCAATCTTGGTGGAAAGATACACTTGGAACAAGCAGCAAGAAGTCTTCCTCGAAGTATGTATGAGCCGGAACAATTTCCGGGTCTGATACATAGAATGCTTGATCCAAAAACTGTCATACTGTTGTTTGCATCTGGAAAACTTGTTTGTACTGGAGCAAAAAAAGAATCTGATGTTTATAGATCAGTGCATAATCTACACACACTTTTAGAAGAAAAAAAATTAATGATCTATGAAAGCTAAATACATCTAACTTGATTTTGATGAATTCATTTGTTTTTTAATTCTATCAAGAGTTTGTTCATCCAAAATATTTTCAGTGTGTAAAATATTAGAAATTGCAAGTATGTCTATAATCTCATACAATTTTACTTTTTCAGCCTTTAGATTTTCATGTGCCCCTTCAAGTCTATTGATTGTGACAAATGCTGACTCTACTATTATTTTGGCATCTTTTAGAGCTCTGATGGCATTAAGTAATGAATGACCAGTTGTTCCAACATCGTCTACTAGTACCACCCTTGATCCCTCAGGTATTTTTCCCTCTATTAGACTGCCTGTACCATAGTCTTTTGGTTTTTGTCTGATGTAAATCAAAGGTTTTGCGGTTTCTATAGCCAAAGCTGATGCTATTACAAGTCCTGATGTTGGAACTGATGCAATATAGTCAAAACTATCTAACCCTATTTTTTCTGATATTAGATTTTGAACAGCTTTTACCATCTTTCTGAATTGGTGTGGGAAACTTGGTACTATCCTAAGATCGATATAGTATGCACTGTCTTTCCCGCTTGAAAGTTTAAAATCTCCAAACTTGATTGCACCACTTTTTTGCAAAAATATTGCAAATTCTTTGACAAAATCCACTGCAAAATTTACCGAAGTAGATTTATTTTAACTGTCCCTTCGTTATGGTATGCCTGAAATTTGGCTTAGCTATGGACCTACTGACGTTGTTCTTGATGTTAGAGCAGAGAATTTGGAAAAACAGCTAGAATCTGGAGGTGTAAACTTGAGTGACTCAGAGATTGCTTCAAAATTAGAATCTCTTGACATGTCAAAACCAACCGAATTTGTTATAATGGAATATTCTAAAACAACTCAAAAAATTATTTCTATTTTATTGGACATGTGCACAAAGAAGTCACTTCCAAAACCAAAATTCTTGGTAGATAAGTCAAACTTGAATTTTGTAAAAAATGTTTTCTCTGATCCTACAATTTCCATATCTGAATTTGATGCATCTCAATTTTCTAATGCCAATTTGATTTTTATTGGAGAAATGGAATTTGATGGACTGTTTGGATATGATACTATGTCCACCAAACTATTACGAAGATTTGGAAAAGACAACATGCTTGAGGCGTATGAAAAAAGAGAAGGAAATCTTCCACTTCCTGGTTATGATCTGCAAACCATGCAGGTTGCAAAAAAATTCACTGATGGATTTGAAATATCTTCTATTGAAATTGTAGCAAACCAAACCGGAATAATTGATGTTGCTACAGGTCATCCATCCTCAACCTTCTCGCTATCAAAATCTCTATCATCTCTTACAATATCTGAGACGGAAAAACATAGAGTAGCAATTGTTAGCACTGGAAAAGAGACGAGCAATGAGACACTAAGTAGATCACTCTTATCCATCTGGAATTGTTCAGGTGCAATAAAAGAAGAGGGATTGGTAATACTTCTTGCTGAATGTAAAACTGGATTGGGTTCTGAGGCAATTCAACAATATGTTGAAGGTAGAA
>CAYWWR010000162.1:0-1939 GCA_964462165.1 uncultured Nitrosopumilaceae archaeon | reverse complement strand
AAGAGTGCATTACATCTTTTGAATAAATCTCAAATTGATACGCGTGCCCTTTCTTTAGGTGTAGTGTGCTCACTTCCTTGGTACCATCGGCATGTTCAAAGCTCCAAAACCATTGTTGAGCTGTAACTTTGATTGTTTCAGCATCTGCAGGAACTTCTTCCACTTCTTTTTGGACAACCCAAGAATCAACACCGACATAAACTAGAATTGCAATAACTATACCGACAAATACCCATTCTGCTGTATCGTGACCCATACCTAGTGGCCTCCGCCTTCTTTTTCATAATTGCCAGAGGTTGGATCATCAAGTTTTTCCCATCTTGTAGGGGTTTGGTTCTTTGGATGTGATTCACGGAATCTCCAGACAAGCCAGATTAGAGTACCTGACACCACTGCACCTACAGTAAATGCTGCAGTTGTCATTCTAAAGAACTCGTTCCATACCTCAGCTCTTAGGTTGATGTATTGTTTTGCAGATGTGTCTGTGCCTACTTGGGCATTTGCAAAGTGAATTTGTGGAACAAACACTAGTGCAATTAATGCAATAATTGAAACAGCAATGACTTTCTTCATTTGCTATTTGGACGTGAATATAATTTTCTATTTAAGCGTTTTGTAGATTGTCAGCGATCTGTGTCTGTTTTTTATTTTTGGTAAAAACTTTGAATTTGCGATCAGGCAAGTAGGTTTTGGTCGTACAGGTATTTTATCATGGTAGAAAAATCAGTCTGTGAGATTTCTCCATTTATAGCCAAAACTGCGCTGATGCTCACCCAGTGTGGGACTCGCGTTCCAGTGACATTATAATCACTTAGCAATTTTGTTGCAGTTGAGTCATTGGGATATTTTGACCACGCATTTAGATCGTCTGATAAATAAGCAGGATCTGGGCTCTGTATCAAGCGTATTAATTTCAAGTCATGCAAAATATCAAACTCTGGATAACAGTTCAGCATAGAATAGTTTCCTGACCTGTAGATATTCCAATTACTGCAGCTGATATCATACTCATATTTTGAACTGTCATACTTCCAGCCAAATCCATTTTTAATTGTGGAATCTGGATAACCATGACCGCGTACCAGAGTTATTGTATTGTTGTCATAGTTTGTAGTGACTTGGGCATAGAGTGCATTTGGATACAAGAATATTACATCTGGATGACCAGTTATTGCATCAAATTCTTTTTTTGTCACATATTCATTGTGTAATACTATAACTCTCTTGTACTGTTTTAGGATGTCAGGATTTTTGTCAACATCTTGGTCTTTAACATAAGAGTAGTTGAGTAGCTTCAAAACCCATGCACCAATAATGCTTGAAGACTGGAATCCATCTACCTTGGAAGGTATTGGTACTGTGAGGCAGCTTGTGTCACAGTTTTTTCTGTAATAATCATAGAAACCTCCGTGTTCATAGGCTGCCTGGGTGAAACTAGGATAGATGAACACTGCGTCATTTGATCCCTTGGGAATTTCTAGACTTTTGTACATGCTTTGCAATTCAGGTTTTCTCTGGATTGAAAATGACAAGAGATTTCCACTTTGATCCGAATGTCCTACAACATCAAACAAGAGTGAGTCTTTGGAGAGATGTATAGACTGGACTTGGCCTTCTTTTGTTGTAGAGTTTATTTCTATGAAATCATTTGTGATATGAAATGATGCACGATTACCAGGCTGTAATACTGCATATGCACTAGATGAAAAAACAAAAAGAATTGCAAATATAACAAATAACAACACAAAAGACATTTTGAGAAATAGCTCGCAGAAAACAACTTGTGCAAAGTTATTTGTCTTGAATGAATGTAGAACATGTAATCTACATACCAATCATATTTTTTGAAAAATTTATCGAGTCTAGTGTTAAATGAAAATGTATCTTAACTGACGTTAGGTCTTGGTTCTAAGATAAAAAGGAAAAAGAGGGAAAGTTA
>CAYWWR010000161.1:0-1977 GCA_964462165.1 uncultured Nitrosopumilaceae archaeon | reverse complement strand
ATCTACTCTGAAGAGCTCTGTATTCTGCAAGTCCTTTGATTGCGTTTGATTTGAGATATAACTTACTTTGCTGAGACCAAAAAATCTCTATTAATTCCACCTTTTCATTTACTACCTCTGATATGTCTACAAACACTTTAGGGTCAAAGTTTCGACTAAGTGGAATCTCGTATGATAAAACATTGGAGTTGAATCTGGCTGCTTCCAGTGTGGCTAATGCTATTGCTCTGTGGTCATGGTGTACATCCCCATGTGAATGAGTGAGAATGAGATCTGGATTGGCTTTGTTGATGAAAAATTCTATATGATTGATTAAATCATTGCTGACTGTAAGCTTGGAATCTTCAAAATTGTCAATCCATAATTGTTTTGCTTTGATGAATCTGGCAGATCTTGCCAACTCTTCTGATCTTTCATTGGAGTCTCCTCCTGCACCGCCTCTGGTTAATGAATACATGTAGACATTGTGACCTTGTCTTGCAGATTTGATTAATAATCCGCCGCAGCCAAGTTCTATGTCATCTGGATGTGCTCCTATTGCTAGAATGTTCACATATGCAATTTCTTCTAATGTTATTTATTGTTCTTCTAATATTCTTCTATAGAATTTTTAATATCAATTCTTCTCAAGTCTCCTTCCTTGAACCGTACTTGGTGTTCTTGATTATAGAGAAAACTTAGCTAACATTTCAAAGCTAACTGTATAATTTAATACAATTATGAAATTCTATGACAATAATTTTACAAAAAACAACTGAAAATCCTGTTTGGGACATCAATGGTGAAGACTATTGGATAATCAATGAAGATAATTCAGAACAAATACTCCATGACAAAACTTTTCAAAATGTCAATGGGAACTCTGACTGTTCTCATGAATGCAATAAATGATTGATGTTTTTTTATAAAACATATCTATAAAATAGAACATTTTACTGTCAAGTTTAAAAAAATATTATACATTTGTACCATGTGGGAACAATTGATCTTATGCGAGCAAAAACTATCGCAATAAAATTTTTTGAGCAATATAACTCGTCTGTGACATTCAAATCTGGATCTTTAGAAGGTGATGTCTGGATAGTGACATTGGAGATTGGCTTGTTAAATAAGCAAACTAGGCGAATTTTCATTGACAAGTATACTGGTAATATACAAAGCTACAACTCAAAAGACTGATGCACTGCAAAATGTCGTTAATTTGTGCTTGTAAAGGTGATATTTCGGTTAATTTGTGCCTGATGCGTCAAGTGTATCCTAATATCTGGCCTGAATTTGCATCTATTCGCACTTGTCTTGTCTGTGTATTTGCAAAACCTAGATAGGCAGTTACAACCCATGTATCATTTTCTAAAATGGCTCTTGTATCAATTACTGTGTGATACTGACCCAGAAATCTTCTTGTTAGCTCCTGTGCCTTGGCAGAGTCTATTTTTTGTTCCATGTTTTCATTATCAATGTATTTTGTAAATTTTACCACCCTTGAGATATGAGCATTACATAAGATGATTTCATATATTCTGCATTTACAATCATACTATAAAAAAAATCCGACACATGACTTCATAAATTGCATACATGTCACAGTACTGTTTTATGTTATACTCTAAAACATGACTTCGTTATATTTTTCTAGATTATTTTTCTAGTAATTTTGCCGTATAGTGAGATAAACATCCGACATCTTATACTATCAAATGATGATAACTCGCCTGCTTTTTAGTTTGATGATTGCATCCATCATGGTTGTACCATTAACTGCAAATCCATCTGCACAGGCTATATCAGTTGGTCCTGTTCCAATTCCTGGAAATGTTTTTCTCACTCCTACTGGAACTCCCGTTTTACCTACTATACCAAATTTGGGAACTGTTTCAATCTTGCCTCCTCTTGGTTCTCTTTATTCCATAAAACAAGTTCAATCTGGATTAGTGGTATCTGATCCACTAAACAACGAAACTCAGACTCAACAACAAT
>CAYWWR010000160.1:0-1985 GCA_964462165.1 uncultured Nitrosopumilaceae archaeon | reverse complement strand
CACCATGGAGTCCAGGAAAAGTAACACAAGCTGCAATGGCTGGAATAATAATTGGCTGGGTCTATGTCAGATATGGTCTTGCACCAGCAATTCTTGTCCACTGGGCGACAAACTATTTCTTGTTTTCATATTTATTTTTCCTCTCAAATCTTAGTCAGAGTTCAACAATAAATGATTCATCAAATCCATTTTCAAACACTTTGGAAGTAATACTTGTTACAACAGGAATATTTGCACTAGCAATAAAGATCCTAGAGCGTATCGAATCAAAAAAAATTGCATCAAGCCAGAGTATCTAGCCTAGAACTTTTCTAAGCGAGTTTGCAATGGTACTATCAGAGAATGACAGGATGAATTTCAAGTCAGACTGGTCATCAATGTCAAGCATCATTCTTCGAATCAACACCAATGAAGATCTTGCACTACGTTTCTCTGCAGTGTTTAGATGTATCTTGTAGCTGTCTTCATCGTAATGAGTCTCCATTACACCAGGAGGAGTTCGAAATAATGCATTTGTTCCATCAAATTTTCTTGAGGGTACCACAAGGACACATCTGTCAGATGTTCTCATCTGGTATAGCGCACGAATATCTTCAGACTGCATCAATGGTATATCTTGAGGAAATACCATAGTTCCATCAAATCCCTCCTTTGTAAAATAATTGTCTGCAAGCAAGACTGCGCTGTTTACTCCTTGTTCAGATTCGTCATAGATTCCAATTGCTCCAAATTTTTTTCCAATATCAAGAGCATGTTCATCTTTGCTTACAAGAACTGTTTTTTCAATAACATCAGACTTTGTTACAGAATCTAAAACAGATTCAAGCATCAATTTACAAATCTGCTCAGTTTTTTCAGGGGACAGTCCAAGACGAGTCTTGGCTCGAGAAAAAGTTTTTACCGGAATTATTGCGCCAATGCGCGAGTTAGACATGTACTTGTTTTAGAATAAATGACGCCAATGCTTCTTCGTCCTTTTTGTCTTTCATCTTTATCTTGGTTTCGTAAACTTTCATGTCCAAGTTTTCAATCTTTCTTGTAAGCAATCTATCAGATGAATCAATTACCATGTGTGATGCAACTTCGGAATACATTTTTGCAAGACCATAAACTGAGACTTCCATTCCAGCTGCTTCCATGTATTTTGTTGCAGGACCGCTGATTGCAGCATTTCCAACTAGTGGACTAACAACTACAACTTTTTTCTTGGACTTGGATAATTCCTTTCTTATTCCTTTTATGGATAAAATTGGTCCAATGCTAGTCAAAGGATTACCTGGCGCAATTATCACTAGTTTAGAATCATGTATTGCGTTTACTGCTGCAGGATTTGCTCGTGCCTTGTCAGCTCCAATGTATTTTATCCCATCGACCTTGTCTTGCCCTTTGTGTTTTACCCAATATTCTTGAAGATGCAAGTCACCTTTGGTAGTTACAATTCTTGTCTCTACACTGTTATCAGTAACTGGAATAATTTTTGTATCAATGGCAAATTTCTGGCACATCCATTCTGTAATATCAGACAGGTTCTTTCCATTTTTGAGCATGTTTGTTCTCAAGAGGTGAATTGCTGCATCCCTGTCACCGATGTTAAACCAAGTCTCTTCTCCTAGCATCTCCATTTGGCGTAAAAATCCATAAGTGTCTTTTTTTATTCCCCAACCCTTGTCAGTATCCAATACATCTGCCAATCCGTAAAGAATGGTATCAATATCAGGACAGATGTACAATCCATATAACCAATAATTGTCACCGACATTAGATATTACAGAAATATCTCGAGTCTGAGTTGCTACACCGCGTACTAGTTTTACAGAACCGGTTCCACCTGCTAAAATTGTAATCATGTTTCCCATCCCCGTGAAATTAGTAACTTACACCAACTAAATATTACTCTTGCCACTGCATGACAGAAAAATTATCAAGTTCTAAAATTAATGCTAAGATTTATTACTATCTTGAAGAAAATTCAGTTTCGTGACTAA
>CAYWWR010000159.1:0-1989 GCA_964462165.1 uncultured Nitrosopumilaceae archaeon | reverse complement strand
GGCTACATCTGAAGGAGGATACGTTTGTGTACCATATTTACAAAATAATGATTTCACTACTCTAAGAAACAGTTTCCAAAAATCTGCTTTTATCAATGACATGTATTTTGTAACAGCCACATTTTCAGAAGATGGCCGTGCATATTTTCCATCACACTCTAACACGTATCTTCTTGCTAGATTCAAGGATCGTTCCCAAGTCATGACTGAAGTTGAAAAATGTAATCTGGCTACTCCGACATTTGTGTTTACACAAAATGATGAATTGTTTGAGAGATTAACTGGTGATAGTCTCAATCTTGTTTCAATATATTATCTTGAACATGGAGATACCATGTCTGATATATCGGATCTTAGTTTCATTGTAGCAAAACGTCATAGAGTCAGAAGGGCAGAACTTGGAAATCTTAAATTGTCTACCAGTCAGATTCAAAAATTCACTTTTCCATATGAAGGAAATCTTATAGTTCTTGAAGTTACAAGTGACAATAAACATCAGGCTGATAACAAGTATTGTGAGAAAACAAGAAAAGAAGTACAAAGAAAAGGAATTGGAATGACTAGTCTTCTTAACCTGTCCGTAATTGAGAGACTGAAATAGAGTTTTTGACAAATTCTTTTCACGGGATCAAATTGCAAATCTGATAATAGAAAAGTTATATACTCTGCTAAATTCTGTTTTGGTGATGAGTAAACCGTCTGAGCTTGGTGCACTAAAGATTGGTTCCTACATATTGCTTCCAGTTAGTGGTCCAAATGAAGAACCATGTAAAATAGTTGAATATGATACAAGTAAACCTGGAAAACACGGTGCAGCAAAAGCAAGAATTGTAGGAGTCGGAATATTTGACAAGAAAAAGTATTCTCATGTCTCACCTGTCAGCGCTCAAGTTCAAGTTCCACTCATCGATAAAAGAGTGGGTTCTATAATTTCAAAAACTCCAACCAGTGTACAAATAATGGACGCTGAATCATTCGAAGTCTTTGATGCACAACAAATTGAAGATGAAATAAAGGAAAAAGTTTTACAAGGCGTCGATGTTGAATACTGGAAAGTCATGGATAGAACTATTATAGTAAGAATCAAAAGTTAATTCAGATGCTGATGATGACTAGAAAAGCCAACTGACTTTATGATGAAGATTATGAGTATTGAAGCATCTTAGGCTTTTCAATAGTAGCATTAGTTATACGATACAACTTGTATAGATGAAATATGAAAGGCATGTGCCATGTTTGTCTGGCATCTAATGTGGAGACTACCATAAAGGATAATCTTGCCTTGTGCCAAGACTGTCTAAAACATGTAGCTGAACTCGAAAAAAATTAATTGATTAGATATGTTGTGAACTTTGTTGAAACTAGCATCTCTTTTTTCGGGTGGAAAGGATAGTACCTATGCTGTATACAAAGCCCGAAACGAGGGTGGTCATGACATTGAATGCCTTGTTTCTATATTTCCACCATCTGAAGAAAGCCATCTATTGCATTATCCAAACATTGCATCTACATCATTGCAGGCACAAGCAATGAAAATACCTCAAATGGTATCTCAAATTGATACAACTGATTCTAAGGTTGAACTGGATATATTACAAAGTCTATTGGAGAAAGCAAAAAAGGATTTTGGAATAAATGGAATTGTTCACGGTGGACTATTTAGTGATTATCAGAAAACACGCTTTGATAAGATTGGAAATAATTTAGATCTAAAAATAATATCGCCACTATGGCATATTGATCAAAAAAACTATTTACAAGAATTATTAGAATCTAAATTCAAATTCATTGTAACAAGTGTTACATCTGCAGGATTGGATCAAACATGGCTTGGAAAAGAGATAACCAAAGATGATGTGGAACAACTTGAAAAATTATCTGTCAAATATGGTTTTAACTTGGCTTTTGAGGGTGGCGAGGCTGAAACCTTTGTAATTGACTGTCCATTGTTTTATTCTCCAATTAAAATAGTAAAAGCAAACAAGATCT
>CAYWWR010000158.1:0-2049 GCA_964462165.1 uncultured Nitrosopumilaceae archaeon | reverse complement strand
CATTTGTAATAACTTCAAAAGGTAAGCAATATTTGGAAACATACGAAAGATTCCAAAATCTCGCAGACTCTTTTGGTTTAGATCTATAAACCAAATTTTTCTTTATTTTATATTAGAAATTAGATACTTTATTTCATAGAATTTAAAAAATATATTCGCAGTATTTTATGAAAAACCAACCACAAGTTTGATCGATGTAACTTTTTTACAAACAAATTTTTTGACAAACTAAACAACAAACAATAGATCAATGATTGATTTTGAATCATATCAAAGAACCGACAGATCTATAAAGGTGTAGCCTGGTTTATCAAAAGGGGAGTAATTGTGGGAGATACACTAGTATGGTGGAAAGGACTTGCAAAAGAATTAGAATTAGATATAGAGTCACTTGATGAAAGAAAAGACGAAAACAGACTTTAACATAACATTTTTGTAACATAATAAAGCCTCGAACGGGATTCGATCCCGTGGCCTAACGCTTACGAGGCGTTCGCTCTACCAGGCTGAGCTATCGAGGCAGTGGTTCGCAATGTAATCAGAGTTTATAAAAAGCCTTTGTGCTTTTGATTCATTGAAAGTATCAATTTCTGGGGTTAGGGGAATTTTTGGAAACGACCTCAACATGGAAGATATAATTCATTATTGTAGAAATTTTTCACGCCTTGTCAAGTCAAAAAAATGTGTAATAGGCAAAGATACAAGACCATCAGGCGAGATTGTAACCAACGTTGCAATCGCCTCACTTTTAGAAAGAGGAATATCAGTTTACAATCTAGGCACATCTCCTACTCCTGTTGTATTCAGAGAAGCAAGAAAATATGGCAGCGGTTTGATAGTCACTTCTTCTCACAATCCATTGGAATGGAATGGTCTCAAGTTCATCCTAGACGGAAGAGGTATCAACGAATCAGAACTGGAATATTTGGAAAAGAAAGATAAGTTTCAAAGAGAGGAAATTGGAACTGAGACACAAGTTGATTCAAGCTATATTGATGAGGCTGCCAAAGTAATCGGAGATATAAAAAAATCATCAAAAATAGCAATAGATGTTGGTGGAGGTGCTGCATTTGATGTTGCCCCCAAGTTGCTAAAAAAATTAGGTTGTAAAGTAAGTATCATCAATGGTACACCAGGTAAATCAACTCGAGGTCCAGATCCCACAAACGATCAACTGTCAGGACTTGTACAAGCATCAAAAAAGACAAACATAGGTTTTGCTTTTGATCTTGATGGAGACAGACTAGTCGTAGTAAAGAATGGTAAAAAACAGTCTCCAGATGTAACACTAGGTCTTGGCGTAGCAGGAGCATTAGAGAAAGGATACAAAAAATTTGTTCTGAGCATAGACACAAGCATTGCAATTGAGAAATTTATCAAACAAGAAGGTGGTCAAGTAAACAGATCAAAAGTAGGAGAAGCAAATGTTGTAGACATGATGTTGAAAACTAAATCACAAGCTGGTGGAGAAGGAAGTAGTGCAGGATTTATCTTGCCAGAATTTAACATGTGCAGAGACGGTATTCTTACAAGCGGTCTTATTGCATCAATGATTGGTACAAAACAGTTTGATGACATAAACAAATTCATGGAGGGATACCATCAAGTGCGAACTAAGGTTAGTGTAGATTCTAAACTGCACAAGAAAACACTTGGAATCCTTTTGAAAAAGATGAAAAAACAATCAAGTCAGATAATAACAATTGATGGGATAAAATCCATAATAGATGAAGACAGTTGGGTCTTGATAAGACAGTCAAATACTGAACACATTATCAGAGTCTCTGCAGAATCAAATGACTTGAATAAAGCCAAAGAGATAGAAAAACAGATCACCCGGTTGGTTAAACAAAGCTATGAAGAGTCCAGATGAGACAAGAATAATCAAAACATTTCAAAGTAGATTTGGGAAAAAATCAAGATTTCAAGCTGAAGATGTCGAGGTTCTGAAAATAAAAAATGCCAAATTTGTTGTAAAATCAGACATGTTGGTGCAAAGCACTGATGTTCCTACAGGGATGAAACTTGCAGATGTTGCCAGAAAGAGTT
>CAYWWR010000157.1:0-2078 GCA_964462165.1 uncultured Nitrosopumilaceae archaeon | reverse complement strand
TCAAGATTCACCCACATCCACTTGCAGCATCCAAAGTTCTTAAAAAATTAAGAGAGGTCTTACCTGCACAATCAATCGTAACTACCGAAGTAGGACAACATCAAATGTGGGCATCATTATTCTTTGATGTAATACATCCAGGCACATTTTTCAGCTCAACAGGTCTTGGAACCATGGGGTGGGGATTCCCAGCTGCAATAGGTGCAAAGGCTGCAAAACCAGATGTTCCAGTACTTGATATCGCAGGAGAGGGAAGTTTCAACATGACAGAGAATTCGCTTGCAGTATCAGTCTTAGAGGACTTGCCAGTAATCGTACTATTGCTAAATAATTTCACACTTGGAATGGTAGCTCAATGGCAGAGAACATTTTACGATAGAAGAATGATTGGAGTAGATCTCAAGAATTGTCCAGATTATGTCAAAGTAGCAGAAGCATATGGCGCACAAGGAATACGAGCTACAACAATTGACGAGATTGGAAAAGCAGTCCAGACAGCTTTGAAGAGTAATGTTGCCACAGTCATAGACATACCAATTGACCCACAAGAAGACGTGTTGCCATTTGTAGCTCCTGGAACATCTCTCAAGGACATGATATTACCATCCTAGTGAATACCATGTGGTCAATAATTTCAGTTCTAGTTGAAAACAAGCCAGGAGTCTTGTTCAAGATTACAAACTTGTTTAGATCAAGAAACTATAACATCGATAGCATATCAGTAGGGATAACTGAAAATCCCGAAGTATCAAGAATGACAATCACTACAGAAGCAGATGAAAAACAACTTAATCAAATAGTAAAGCAGTTGGACAAATTAATTGACACATTAGAAGTAAAAGTATTAGAGGAGAAAAAGAGCATATATCGAGAGCTTGTCATGATGAAACTAAAAGTATCAAAACCAACTGATATCAAAGAGATAACAGACCTTGCAAATGCATTCAAGTGTGATGTGTACGATGTTAGAAAATCTTCAATAATAATAGAGATTACAGCTACTCCAGATAGAATTAATGCATTAGAAGATCTTGTCAAAGGATACGGGATTTTAGAGATGGCTCGAACTGGAATATGTGCACTAGCAAGAGGACATGGAAATGAAGATTAGAATTTTTGACACTACACTAAGGGATGGAGAACAGACTCCAGGAGTAGCCTTGACTCCAGACCAAAAACTTGCAATAGCACAAAGACTTGATAAGCTTGGAGTTGATGCAATTGAAGCAGGATTTCCAATCATATCAGACGGTGAAAGACTAGCAATAAAATCAATAACAAGTGTAGGATTAAAGGCAGAAATCTGCGGCCTAGCAAGAACAGAAAGAAAGGACATTGATGCTGCTGCTGCAGTAGGTTTGAATTACATCCACACATTCATTGCAACATCGGACATACATCTCCAGTACAAACTAAAGTTAACAAGAGAACAAGCCCTAGCAAAAGCAGTTGATGCCGTACAATATGCTAAATCGCTTGGCTTGAAGGTTGAGTTTTCAGCAGAAGATGCTACAAGAACCGATAGAGAATTTCTAAAAAAAGTATTCAAAGCAGTTACAGAAGCAGGTGCTGATAGACTAGATATTCCAGATACAGTAGGATATTCCACTCCGCAATACATTGCAGAAATTACAAAGGATACAATTGATGCAACACACCTGCCAGTGAGTGTTCATTGCCACAATGATTTTGGACTAGCAGTAGCAAATGCAATATCTGCAATACAAGCAGGTGCACAATGTGCACATGTCACAATAAATGGAATTGGTGAACGAGCAGGCAATGCATCATTAGAAGAACTTGTCATGGGATTACAATGCTTACAGTTTGATAAAAAATATGAAACAAATATCAACACTAAACTTCTCTATGAGGCATCTCGATACATTTCAAAAATAGTCGGAGTTCAAGTCCAGCCAAACAAGGCAATTGTTGGAGAAAATGCATTTGGTCACGAATCTGGAATCCACACCCACGGTGTCCTAAGCAATCCATTGACGTATGAGCCAATCAGTCCAGAATTAGTAGGTAGAACAAGATGGTTCCAAGTAGGAAAACATGCAGGAGCACATGGCATA
>CAYWWR010000156.1:0-2098 GCA_964462165.1 uncultured Nitrosopumilaceae archaeon | reverse complement strand
AAAGTCTTGAACGATTACAAACTGATTATGTCGATGTATATGGATTGCACAATCCCAAGATCCCAACCATACGCGACAAGCAAATTTTTGAATTCCTAGACAAGAAAACAAAAGAAGGAATCATCAAAAGCTATCAAATTGCATTAGGTCCTGCAATAGGGTGGACCCAAGAAGGACTTGAATCCATGAAGGTAACAAACGCTACTGCAGTACAAACTGTATACAATATTCTTGAACAAAATCCTGGAAATACACTAATTGACGAGGCAGAAAAGAGTAATGTTGGAATCCTAGTTCGTGTTCCTGATGCTTCTGGAATATTGACAGGCAAAGTAAATGCAGACACCAAAGTTAGCGAAAAAGATCATCGCTCTGTAAGAAGCGGCAATTGGATACAAGAGGCACTAAAGAAAGTTGATCAATTGATGCCTATTGCAAAAAGAAACGGCTTGAATATTACAGAGCTTGCAATCAAGTTCATCTTGTCACAAAAATCTGTCTCATCGGTATTGCCTACAGTTGTAAGTGAAGAAGAGATTGAAATGTTCTCTGCAATGTCTGATGGCAATTATCTAAATGATAATGACAAAAATGAGATAGTTGGACTTTTTAATCAATGGCCATCATATGATCTAAAGTCTTCTGTACAAACAGCCTAAATCGTATTTCCATAATTTTAGAAAAATAAAACGAATTATATTCACAGAAAGATTCACAAAGTATAGTGGCAGTTAATCCCAAAAAAACATCAACTATGACATTTCGAATAGATGAAGATGTACTAAACAAACTTCGCTCCGAATCAGAACATCGAGAAACCAGCCTTAACACATTTGTCAATCATATATTCAAAAGATATGTCGAGTGGGACATGTATGAAGCAAAGGTAGGGATGATTCCAATTGCAAAACCAATCATCTTGGAACTTTTTGGAAATCTAACAAAGGATCATGTTGTTGACATGGCAACCCGCATTGGAAAAAATGTAGTCAGAGATACTGCATTGTTCATGCGTGGAGACTTTAATCTGAATTCATTCATCTCTTGGTTTGAGGCGCGAATGCGTGCTTCGTCAATTGAAATAAATCATAATATAAAAAATAACGCTCACACGTTTATCATCAAGCACGACCTTGGAGAAAACTGGTCGCTTTATCATACTACGGTACTTGGATTGATCTTTCGTGAAGTCTTAGAGACAACAGTTGATTTTGAGTATAATGCAGGCATGATGTCATTCAAATTTGTTGAATAAGTGTTTGCAAACGATTGCAAGTGTTTGCAAATGAACTCACTCTAACCACTCTTGTTATATTTTTGTAGTCTGGTACATTACCATGCAAGTATTACAACAAGGAAGAATTCTTGAAAACAAAGATGCAGACAATGTTTTAAAAATCATGTCAAATGATCAAGCCATGAACATACTACGGTCTACAATTGACATGCCAAAATCCGCATGGGATATTAGTATAATGTCTGGCGTCCCACTAACCCAAGTGTATAGATGGGTTCGAAGACTTCACACGTCTGGACTAGTACGCATCTCCGGGGATACAAATTTGTCTGGCAAAAAGTTCTTCATGTATCAAAGCAAGGTAAGCTCCATCAAGGTAACATTGACCTCTCTTACAGAGTCCATGATTGAGCTATCCTAGAAATTTATTTTTATCATGTAATCATGCAGTGATTAGATCTTCAATGTTAAACTCGTGTTCTACAAAATATTCTACTCGAGTCTTTTTGAATTCTCTTGAGCTAAAGAGAATTCTATAATCGCTGACTTCGACTTGTTTTTGAATCTCTCTTGCCATGTCTTCTGCTTCTTCGATTGATTTGCAGTGAACCATTGAGAATACACTGTATGGCCAGTCTTGATACACAGGTCTCTGGTAACAATGGCTAATCTGTGGAAATGATCCAAGCTTTGAACCAACTTCCTCAATTCTTTCTTCTGGAACCTGCCATACTATCATACCATTTGCAGTAAAGCCTACTTCTCTATGTCTTAGAATGGCTGCAAATCTTCGCATTATTCCTGTCTCTTCATATTTTGTTATCTTTTCAAGAAGTTGTTCTTCAGTTATTCCAAGTTTCT
>CAYWWR010000155.1:0-2168 GCA_964462165.1 uncultured Nitrosopumilaceae archaeon | reverse complement strand
TTGAGTCTAATCAATCGCGGAACCTTCCACATTACATTACCTTCCTTGTATTGCGATTCCCACTCTATGGTAGTTGAACCAGCCACACTTCCTCCGGAATCTTGATCTTTTTTACGTCCAAACATTTACAGCTGATCTCCTATCTTTGCCATTTTTATCACTTTGTAACCTTGATGTTTTCAACTGACTCTAATCGTTGTCTCCAAGAATTATCAAGAGCATCAAGCATGGAATTAATGTTTGATGTAATGTCTTGTGCAGATTTGCCTGAATTATACTCTGATACGGAATTTGAGCATGTTGAGAAAATCTGTTCTGCAGTGTTTACAAAATTAAAATCATATTCATATAATTTGTTAAGAACTCCTTCGTCAATTCGTATGTTTGGTGATATTCCAGCAGATCCCTGCTGAGAATGCTGTACAATGCCTGATATTCGCTGTATCTCTGATATTGTATTTCCAACTAGAGTAAGGTTACTAAAGTCGCCCTTTGTTGTTATGGCTCTCCGTAGATCCTCTATCTTGGATTTGGACTCGTTTAGATTGTCTGATACCTGTTTGCGTAGCAACTGGTCTGCTGCTCTCAAGTCTTCAAGATTACGGTATTCCTTTAGGCCTGGTATCTTTAGCTGTAATTTTTTCCACGTACCTCTGTTATCAACTATCTTCTCTCGGAGGTCTGGATTATTTTCTGCCATGTGTCTGTTGATCTATATTACAAAACTTAAAGATTCCGAGAACAATGTTACTTGATTGAACCTATCTTTAGTATGAATGTTGTATATCACCAAATGTGATTTCTAACGATTAAAGTCATATAATACAGAGATGCATCTCAATCTCACCAAATGAAAAAAACCCTTCTTCCAATTGTCTTGGCATTTCTTTTGGTAATGTCTATGGTACCATCATTTGCACAAACAAATTCTACAGTTCAAGATTTTAAAACACTACAACAACAAAAAAACCAAAACAGTCCAAATCTATCATATGCTGTATTTTACATAACAGAAAATGACAAGTGTTCTGATTCTGAATACCAAAGTTTGAAATTTTATCAAGTAGTTACGGATGAGTATCTTTCACTGTATGGCATATCACATGATCTCCAAGGTTCACTCTGTATTCCACTAAAAAATTATCAATCATATTTTTCTGGACTGTCTACCTTTACACTTCCGGTTGTAATATCTGATAATACTGTTGGTCAACAGCTAGTCCAACAGGGATTTTACGGAATGTATGAAATAACCGGCACTGGTATGCAAGCAATCTATGTTTGTTCTTGTGATACTCAGATAGAAAGCTGGGCTGGAGCTTGGATCTTGTCTCATGAATTGTCACATTTTTCACTACGATATTTTGGAGAGCCTGATACTATTGCAGTTTCATGGGTTCATTACATCCAGGCACTCGAAAATGACTGCCAGCAAGGCGATTTTTCCAAAGTTTGCCCACCCTATTCTGCATCCGTAACATCTCCTTCTGGAAATCAAATTCCTGTGATGGTGATATATGGACAAGGACCATCAACTAGTCTTCCACCAAATGCCCCGCAAAGTGAAGTGACAACTCTGCCTGAAAATTCTATTGTTCCAAGTCAAAACCCTGCGTGTCAAACAAACCAGATATGTGTATTGCCCGGTGATTATCTCAAGTATCAGATCACAACATCTGATCTAAACCAAACTATACAATTTGACTTTGAAAACCCAACTGATAACAAGAATATTACAGTAAAAACAAGTGCAGTGCAAAATGGTTCGCCTGCATCTGAATATGATACACTTGATCTGGCAAAAGCACTGTTTGCACGACCAAGTGGCAATGCATCTAATTTCATGTATCTGCTACCAACTCCTCTAAAACTAAACAACGCATATCATGAAGAATCTGTGCAATTTAACAACTATACAAGAGATATATTGTCTGCCCAAACCAACAATCAGACAAATTCTATTCTGGTGCAATTTGACAAAGATACTGGAATCTTGATACAGCTTGCAATTTCGCATGTTGTAAATGTGGGCGATAAGGTTTCAGTTGATCAACAATCATACAAATTAATTGACACAAACAAAATTTCCTATTCTAACTATGCAACAGGTCAGGTTTTGATTCCATCATGGATAAAAGATGATGCCAAGTTTTGGTCTGATGGTTCAA
>CAYWWR010000154.1:0-2182 GCA_964462165.1 uncultured Nitrosopumilaceae archaeon | reverse complement strand
CCGCACTTTCAATAATACAAACATCGTCATTTGAAATTACAAAAACAATTAGCAGAATATTAAAAGAATTCAAGATGGATAATGCAAAAACTGTAATCATTGGAGGTGGTGGTGGAGCATCTGTTTTAGTTCCATTCATGTCAAAACAGCTTGGCATATCATACAAGAAAGCAGATCATGCCGAAGTCATTTCATCTATTGGCGTTGCATCATCTATGATAAAAGAGGAGATTGAGCAAACAATGCACAATCCAACAAAGGAGCAAATCTCAAACCTACATAAAAAAATTCATGTCATGATTGTAGAAAAGGGAGCAGTACCAGAATCTGTTGTCATAAACAGTGAGTATATTCCAGAAAAATCTGTACTACGCGTTACTGCAATGGGCAATGTGGAATATGACAATGTCTCCAATGCAAAAAATGTCTTTACACTTGATGAAGCAATGGTTCGGGCAAGTGAGATGATGGATATTCAAAAAAACCTGATTGATTTGAGCTTTGAAACTGATAACCACTTTGTATTCACCGGACATGTAGAAGAGAAAAAATTCCTTGTAACAAAAAAACGCTATCACATACTGGTTCTTGACAGATATGGTGGAATGAAACTCTCAATACCAAATGGAAAACTGTTCCATGGAGGAATTTTGTCTGTAATTGAAGAGTTTGAAGGTTTCATCTCTTCGAAAAAAGGTGGAATTGCTCCACAGGTACACCTCATTGCAGACTTGAAAATCATTGATTATTCTGGCCTTGTTTCTTCATCAAATATCACTAACGCAATAAAGAGTGAACTTGAAGGCCTATCAAAAGGCGCAGTAATTGTAGAACTGTAAATTATCGCATAATTGGAGTCATTTCAAAATTCTATAATATGATCTTGAAACTTGCAACGAACTTAAATTATCTATTGTTTTGTCAACAATAAAATGATAAAAAACATTCACATTGTTTTACTTTTGGCTCTAGTCACAATATCGGTTTCAATGGTGCCAGCATTTGCAGACGTTGATAATGCAAAAACAGATTTTGCAGTAAGCGTGGACGAAGCATTGGCACATATCAAGGCTGCAGGTGATGATCTTAACTCAAACCATCCCGATGTTGCTGAATCACATCTGGGACAACCTCTAACAGATTTGTATGCAACTATGAAGCCTGAGCTTGATAAAACAAATAGTGCCATGAGTACACAATTGAATCAAACATTGACAGGTCTTGGAGATAAGGTAATCAAGAGTCCAACCAGTCAAGATGCACAAAATGCATTAAACGATGCGTCACAAGCCCTTGTGGATGCAAGAACTGCAGTTGTCGGTGATGTTCTTTATACTAATATTCACTTCAAAGTCGACGTGATAAATGATCTTTTAGAAAATTCAATTGATCCATATGGTGTGGGTCTAGTAAATGGCACAATTGTATCACCAATTGATTATGAGACTGCAACTTCATTTGTATGGCAATCTCAGCAACTGTATGCTGATATCAAACCACAGTTGACCACAAGCGAGATAGCTGGAATTGATGGAAATTATAGTAATCTATTGGGTGCATACAACAACAAAGTCAGTGTAGATGATGTTGATCCATTGACTGACAAAGTCAAGGCTGCATTCTCTGTTGTAGGCGGACAAACACAGGATACTTCTCTCTCAACCTATTATGCTAACGTAAAAAGTCTGCTAAGTCAGGCAAAGGCTTCCTATGCTTCTGGAGATCATGATACTGCATTAAACCTGGTCACCCAAGCATATCTTGACAACTTTGAGTTTATTGAACCAACTCTTGCAGACCAGAATGCTACTCTAGAAGGAAATCTCGAGGATTCTATTAGAGGCGACTTGCGTGACATGATCAAAAATGGTACCTCTGTATCTGGAGTATCCGCTCAAATTGATATGATCCAGTCACAACTTGATGGTGTTGCATCTGTAATACCTGAATTTGGTCCTCTTGCTGGAAGTGTATTCGTACTTGCAATAGCCGCCATTGTTGCAATAAGAGTAAAAGGCAATAGACTGACCCAGTTCTAGGGTTTTTCTAGTCAAGTCGTTATCTGATGATTTATAGAAAATAAAAAATTGTAGACTTTATTTTTTAAATCAGCAGTTTGCAGAATTATTTTTCAATTATTGATTTCATCATGTGTTTTAAAATTATAGAATATTCTTTTGTG
>CAYWWR010000153.1:0-2230 GCA_964462165.1 uncultured Nitrosopumilaceae archaeon | reverse complement strand
TGCTTACCACCATGTTGTCAGTTTGTCTGTATGCCTTGATATCACCATACTGGTCCTTTACAACTGCTGTAATGTGACCAAGTACTACGGGTGATTCTTGAACACCAGAACTTGTTGGGGTTGTTTGTACATTTTGTGTCAATGAATACACTCCACTAGTTGACATTGCTACTACTCCTAACAGGACCATAGCCATGCTTCTTTGTGAAATTTTCATTGCCATTTTTAGATCCCGGTAGTTAATTAACCTTTGTGAGAATTTCATAAATAATCATGAAATCATGACAACTTTGTTAAAAAAATTAGAAATCTCCACTATGGAATTGAAAAAATTATAAAATTACCAAAATGGAACTTGATCACACAAATTTTGAACTAGATGGCATGATTAATGTGCACCAATTCCAACGTTTTCAGACAAAGTTACCGAAAGATGTCTCCCTTGAGTTACAGGCGGTTGTGGCAAAGTAGTGTTGCCAGGATTTGAAACTACCTTGTCTGTATTATTACCAGACATGGCAAGTGCAACTCCAGCAATTGCAAGAATTATCACCATAGCTATCAAAATGCCTTTTCTCATTTTACTAGATCTTCCATTAGTAGTATAAAAGGCTGGCAGATATTGCCAAAACTTCTGACATGCTTTTAATCTCTGTTTTTTCTAGCCAACATGTGAAAAAACTAGTTATTGTATTGATAATGATAGTCATAATTTATCCTCATTTTGCTTTTGCTCAACCACAAATTTTTACCACACTACGCGGAGGTACAGACTCTATTGTTTGGGATGGTAAATGGAGTTACTTGCAAGAATGGAAACCAATGACTGAAAACATTCTTACATTTACTGATGGAAATGAATTGTCAGTTAAGACTGGACACGATCGTCAGAACTTGTATGTTTTTCTGGATTTTATTTCTGAAGAACAATTTAAAAAAAAATCCGATTATGGAATAGTTTGTGTTACTGCAAATAAAACTATGGAATCGAATTTACAAAAAGATGATTATTGTTTTCTTGCTGCACTTGGGTCGTATAACCCATTAACTTTTCAAGGAGGCGGAGATTTAGCAGCAACGAATCATCTTGTGAAAATACAAAACGATCCAAATTTGATAGCAGTTGGTGGAATTTCTGATGAACATGATCGTTACGGTGGTCCACCGCATACATCATATGAATTTAAAATTCCAATCAAAGCAATTGGAAGTTCTGATGTATACAATTTTTATGCAGCAGCATATGACGCAAAGACCAACAAGGTATACAGTTGGCCACAGAATGTAACTAGTAATGAATTTCCTGCAATTCCATCACCAGCACAATGGGGAGAATTAATTTCTCCAGATAAAACATTGCCAGAATTTCCTTGGCCTATTTTTATGATGATACTTGCGTTTTCTCTAACCATCTTTGTTACAAGAAGACAATTTTTTGCCAAAGGACAATTCATTTAAGATTTGAGAAAAATATCAGATCAGTTTGAATTACTTGACAGTAACATAATCAAATGTAAAAAATGTCCTCGCCTGTATCAATACATACGTGATGTAGCAAAAAATAAAGTCAAACGATTTCAAAATGAAAAATATTGGGGAAAACCATTAACAGGTTTTGGCGATACCAATGCAGAACTTTTGTTGATTGGTCTTGCACCAGCAGCGCATGGTGGCAATAGAACAGGCAGGATGTTTACAGGTGATAGTTCAGGAGATTGGCTTGCAAGAGTCCTACACAGGCACGGTTTTTCAACAAAACCTACGAGTACAAGCAAGGACGATGGTTTTGCGTTGATCAACACATACATTACTGCCACAGTAAGATGTGCACCACCGGATAACAAACCGCTCAAAGAGGAGAGCGATAACTGTTCAAGTTTTCTTGAAAAAGAACTTGAATTATTAAAAAATGTCAAGATAATCATTTGCTTGGGAAGAATAGCTTTTGATTCCTGCTGTAAGTTACTTGATATCAAAGGTAAGAAATTTTCCCACGGTGGAATGTTCACACATGGAAATTTTGTTATAATCACATCATATCATCCAAGCAGACAAAATACTCAGACCGGAAGATTATCTTGGGAACAATGGTCACAGGTATTTGCAGTTGCAAGAAAACATCTAAGATAGAAATTGAATTTCAAGTACTAGATATCATACAATAATTTTTTTGTATAAGATAAAAAGAAGACGCATTCGCCAGTCTCCCCATCCGAGCTTCCCTACTCGT
>CAYWWR010000152.1:0-2247 GCA_964462165.1 uncultured Nitrosopumilaceae archaeon | reverse complement strand
GAATCTTGACAAAGATTGCACTCAAGATAGGTGCAATCAAGATTGAACAATTAAAGTACATGCAGTCAGACCAATGTTTCTATTGCAAATTTGGTTCCGGCGGACATGACAAGAAGAATGAACTTCCGCCAATTTTCTAAACAGGACTAATCAAGACTTTGGGCTTGTTTGGAGTGTCATGATGACATCTCTTTCCACAGAGCGGACATGTAATTCTGTCAAGAAATATGCATTGGCAAATATGTGATTTCATATAGCTATCAGCAGTCTTGGAATATTCCCCTGTTCCATTACAGAAAGAACACTGTGTGTCAAGAAGAGCAATCTTTCCCTGACCTCCACAAACTGTGCATTTTTCGTCGCCCAACTTGATGGCATTTTGCGCCATAGCATAATTAAAGTTCTCTAGTATGACACTTTTTTAAAAAACCAGTCTAAAACCAGCTACGCTTATACAATATTGTAAATCCAGTAAATACGTGCCAATTGAGGATGTCTCAGAATTTATTGAACAACTAGAAAAGGCAGGAGAACTAAAAAGGGTAAAAACCCAAGTCGATTCAAATCTGGAGGTTTCAGAAATTCTCAGCAGAGTAATGTATGCAAACGGTCCTGCCATACTTTTTGAAAACATAAAAAATTACGATACCCCGATACTTGCAAATGCATTTGGGTCCATTAAACGACTTGAAATCGGATTAGAGATGCAAGACTTTACTGAAATTGGCCAGAGAATTGTCGACATGACAAGAATGGAGATGCCAACAGGAATTTTAGACAAACTAAAAAAACTTCCCGAGCTGTCAAAGATGACAGACATTGCACCAAAGCTGCAAAAAAGCGGTCCTGTTACCGAAGTAATAGAGGACACACCAACATTTGACAAGATTCCAATTTTAAAAACATGGCCAAAAGATGCAGGCAAGTTTATCACATTTGGCTTGATTGCAACAAAACATCCAGAGACCGGTGTGAGAAATCTCGGCGTGTACAGAATGCAAGTCATAGACAGTACACATGCTTTCATGCACTGGCAAAAACACAAGCGCGGTGCACATCATTATGATATCAAAAAAGATTCTGGAAACAAAATTGAAGCTGCAGTAATAATTGGCTCTGATCCTGCCACAGTATTTTCTGCAGTTGCTCCCGTACCAGAGGGACTGGACAAGTATCTCTTTGCAGGAATTACAAGAAAGACAGGAATCAAGACTGTAAAATGCAAAACAGTAGACCTTGAGGTTCCTGCCAATGCAGAGATTGTACTAGAAGGGTATGTGAACCCATCAGATATCAGAATGTAGGGACCATTTGGAGATCATACAGGATACTATACGCCACAAGAACCGTATCCAGTGTTTACATTAACTGGAATTATGCGAAGACAAAAACCAATTTACCTTACCACCATAGTTGGCAAGCCAATCTTAGAAGATGCATACATTGGCAAAGTAATCGAGCGTTCATTTTTACCTCTTATCAAAATGTTCCACCCAGAGGTTGTAGATTTTGCAATGCCTGCTTCTGGATGGTTCCAAGGCATGGCAATAATTTCAATCAAGAAAAGATATCCAGGGCAAGCCAAAAAAGTCATGATGGGCCTATGGGGAATGGGCCAGCTTGCACTGACAAAATTCTTTGTTGTAGTAGATGAAGATGTCAATGTACATGACTTCAATGATGTAATCTGGGCAATCACCACAAGGTCAGATGCGGCAAGAGATACGATAATCATCAACAACACTCCAACGGATACACTTGACCCAGCATCTCCTTTTGTAAACTTGGGTTCCAAGCTTGGAATTGATGCAACACAGAAAACAAAGGAAGAAGGATTCCAAAGAGAAATTCAAGAACTTGTAAAATCAGACCAATCCACAAAGAATCTAGTTGATTCCAAATGGTCTAGTTACGGCATCTAGTGGACTCGTACAGTATTGTAGAAATTATCTCGCTCTTCTACTTCGTAACCAATTTGCTTTACTGCTTGTATGATTTTTGCACCAGTAAGCTCAGTTGAACGCGCACCGGTACATGAGACAACCTCTTCTCCAAGAAGCGTTCCACCAAAGTCATCTGCACCATACTGCAAGGCCATTTGTGCCATGGCAACACCATTTGTAAGCCAAGAAGATTGTAGGTGTGGAATCAAATCATTGTACATTATTCTAGATATTGCAATCATCTTCAATAGTTGTGTTCCCCCTGCAGGATATTGTACAGTCTCTTGTTTTTGCATCAAAGTAT
>CAYWWR010000151.1:0-2253 GCA_964462165.1 uncultured Nitrosopumilaceae archaeon | reverse complement strand
GGCTAGCGCCCCAACCCTACCTACTACCAAATTTATTGTAATACAAGTTCTTTATGTGCATTAGGATTTAGTTCAATCGTAAATTGGCCAACGTACTACATACTGAACATATGTCTCCTGTACATTCACTGCCACATTTTGAACAAGTTTTCCATTCTGAATTGTTAGAGTCTTTGAGGGTAGACGAGATCTTCAAAATTGACTTGAACATGTTATTTTTGATTCCACTGTGGGTCTTTTCTAAGGAATTTAGAAAATTACGAATTTCTGTTCTAATTCCCTCATTCATGTGGGGACATTCTTCTGACTGGAATGGAATTTCATTTGTGAAAGCATAGAAGACAATTTCATTTTCATAAATCTCATAGAATGGTTTTATCTTTCGTATTTTGTTTTCAGAAGTATCAGGATCCATCCAGCCAATTTTTTTTGTATCACCTGAAATAATGTTGATTATAAAAGTCTGTAACATGTCATCCATATTGTGACCTGTTGCTATCACGTCAACTTTTAGATCAATTGCGCCAAAATCTATTGCTCTTCTTCTTAATACCCCGCATATGGAACACGATGAAATTTTTTCATTGTTTCTATGTTCTAATGTTTGTTCTAAAGTTGTACCAAAAAGTGAATTGTATGGATATACTTTATGCTCCACATCTATTTTTTTACAAAACTCTTCTACAATTTTTAGAGCTTCATCTCTATATCCTGGAATTCCTTCATCCACTGTAATGGCTTTTAGTGTAAAATGATGATCTAGAGAAATTTCTTTTAGCACTTGTAACAATGAAAGCGAATCCTTTCCACCTGATACTGCAACACCTACTACATCACCAGGTTTTATCATGTTATACTTGGCCATTGTCTTTGTAGTTTTATGTACAATTGATCTTGAAAAACAACTGGAACAAAGATTCTCACCAGAATATTTTCTTGAATAAACAACTGTATTTTCACAACGATCACATTTCATGACAAAATTCTCCTACTGTATGACTTCATACTTGCCATTTTTTCTTGCCTTGTAAATAATATCTGGCTTTGGAAATATTCCAACTTCGATAACGCCAGGAATTCCTATTATTTTTGATGCAAGTTCCTTGGGATTTTGTATTTGACCAAAATCACAATCTAGTATGATGTTTCCATTTTCAGTTACAAATGGGTAACCGCGCTCTAACAATCTGATGTGTGGATTGCCTCCGTATTCTCTTATCTGTTTGTCAGCTATGTTTCTTGCAAATGGATGTACCTCTACAGGCACACTTCGATCAAGTTTTTTGACAAATTTTGTTTCATCAGCAATTATCACAACCTTTTTTGCAATACTTATCAGAATTTTCTCTCGTAAAAGAGCGCCTCCTCCACCTTTGATCATGTTTCCTTTTGCGTCTATTTGATCTGCACCGTCAAAGACCAGATCAATATGATTAATCTGATCTGCTTCTATTATTGAAATTCCTCCCTTTTCTGCTTCCATCTTGATTTGTAAGGATGTAGGTATTGCCTTGACAACGAATTTGTTCTTCTTAATGTATTGTGATAATAGCCTGACTATTGCAGTTGCGGCTCTTCCACTCCCAAGGCCTATGACAAAATTATTTTTTATTAGTTTTAATGCCTGTGGTGACAATGCCTCAATGGCATCATCTACTGTCAATTATTCTACCTCTACTTGTTCGAGTTTTGATAATGCCTTCATTATTTCGCTTTTTATCTTATCCAAATCTTTGTCATCATCTTCTAGCTTTTCTTCTTCTGGTATCTTGATTGCCGTAGGAAGCTGTATCTTTCTTTCTGGCTCTTGTTGTATTAATTCTGGCTTTGGTGTTTCTGGTAGACTTTCTTCTGTTATGTTTTGTATGCTAGGCTGAGGAATCAATATTGGTTCTTCAACTATTATTGGTTCTGTGATTACTTGAGGAATTTGTGGTTCAACTTGTGTGGGTCTTATAAGATCAGTAGGGAATTGTGGAATCTTATTTGTGATTTCTGTTAGGGTGCTCAGTTCTACAGTTCTGTGTTTTTCATATGTTGGAACCTCAATTGGAGGTAGCCATTCAGGTGTTCTTTCTGATTTTATTATTTTCTCCTCTTGAACCTCAATCTTTTCTTTTTGAATCTCTATTTTTGATTCTATTTTCTTGACTTGAGGATTTTCTAATATGGTCTCTACCGTTCTTTCTGTTTGTTTAGGTTGAGTAATTGTATTTACTGTAATCTTTGAAGAAATTTCATGTAATCTCTGAT
>CAYWWR010000150.1:0-2284 GCA_964462165.1 uncultured Nitrosopumilaceae archaeon | reverse complement strand
AAAACCATCTTTCAAGGAAAAACTTGCAGAGCTTAAAAGATCAGATGAAGATTTGTTGTATTTTATTGCATTTCTTTATGCGTTATCAACAGGTGAAGTTGGCTCAGTTGAAATGATAAAAAGCGGTCAGTCTTCAGGGTATGGTAGATATTCAAATTCATTCAAAGAAGTATTTCGGTTAGGAGTAGGATGGGGATATGGACTTGCAAGGTCTTGTGAAATGATTGCAGCAAAAATAAAAGACAATGCAGATCCATTAAAACAACTTTTGGTAAAATTATCACAGGTGGTGAGACTAGGAGATGAATTAAAAGTATTTTTCACAGATGAAATGGCTTTTGCCATCCACACATTTACAATACGATATGAACGCAACCTAGAAACCCAGAAACTCTTTCTTGAGATGTTTTACACAATTTCATCAACTGCATCTTTCATGATTGCAGCCAATTCCATCATGGCAATGCTCATGGGAAACTCTAATTCTGAATCAGTATTTACAATGTCTTTTGTTGGAGTCATAGTAAGCATGGGTTCATTCATTGTAATCATGTACATGATATTTCCAAAAGACAAATTGGCATCTAGCAAACATGCCAAAACACAAAAATTCAGAATGTCATTGTTTGCAGCACTTGGGGCAGGTATTTCCATAGGAGTTATACTTACCTTGACCAACATAGTGCCTCTTACATTAGTTGTAGTTATTGCAGCAGCCCCATTGTTTGTTCCAGGATTCTTGGCACGAAGACTAGAGACAGAATTGCGCGGTCATGACGAGTGGTATCCACCATTTATCAGACATTTTGGAGAGATTTACACAATGGTAGGATCTATGGGGCAATCTCTTGATGCTGTACTTAGAAGCAATTTCGGACCCTTGCAATCACAGATTGTTGCTTTTAAGAATCGAGTGAAAAACAGAATAGACCCAGAAATATGTTTTGAGTTATTTTCCATGGAAGCAGGAACATCAGTTATTGAATCAGGTAATACGATAATGTCAAGATCACTTCTCAAAGGATCTGATATGAATCAGGTTGGCAACAAGGTTGCTGAGATTTCAGCAAAACTAAATGAGCTTCGATCAAAGAGAATGCAAACATCAAGAACTTTTGAAACAATCATCATTGTGTTACACGGACTTACTATGGCAATCTTTGGTTTGATGAGCACACTTATCGAAGTATTTCACACTTTGTTATCAACAGTTCCAGTATCAAACAATGCGTTTACACTCAGTCCAATTGATCCGAATTTTGTACACATGATGTTACCAATAGTGATACTTATCACTTCAACCATCAATGCATTGGCAGTAAAAGTAGGCCAAGGAGGATTATTCAAAACAGTATGGTTTAACATTGCAATGTTCACCGTAATTGGAGGAGTTACAATGTATGGTACAACTGCAGCGCTGTCACAGTTCCTCACACAGCACATATTGGACACATATTCTCCAGGCGGTGTTGCAGCAGGAACTCTTCCAGGAATTGGATCAGGAACTTAACCTTCAACAAGTTTAGTAAATAAAATTATTATACAAAAAATTTAGATGGTGTTAGACGTACTACATACAGTTTTTACAAGTAAACTGGATGCAGTCTGCATTACAGAAGTCATATCAAAAGGCTTGTAGATAATGGCATCTGCTCCCAATTGTTCCAATTTAGTTATGGTATCGGCCCGTACATCGCCAGTTATCATGACTACAATTGCTTTTGGATTTGTCTTTTTAATATTCTCTAGTGCGTAAAAACCATCATAATCAGGCATCATTACATCAGAGAAAACAATGTTAGGAGACATGTTATTGTAAATGGTGACTGCTTGTTTCCCATCAAACGCCTTGCCTACCACTGTAATATCATAGATTTCCAAAAATTCTGTGAAAAGATTAACAGTGTCTTCATCATCATCAACTACAAGTGCAGTATAAGTAGAACGTTTCATGTTAGCACCATCAGACATATACTCATCGTCAATATCCATCTTCTAATATTAATCAGTGTGTTAAGATCAGACAAACAGTTTGAAAGAATTACCAAGACAAGTGTTGACCTCTCATCAAAGATCCTTTTAGAACTAGTTGAAAACAGGTAACTATTTTTAAAACCATGTTTAAGGCATGCCGTTGGCTAAAAATCTAGGGATAATTGGAGGCGGACAGCTTGGAATGATGCTAACCGAAGCGGCAAAAAATATGCCAGAGCACATATCAAATGTTATAGTTTTAGATCCGACAAAAAATTGTCCAGCATCAAGAGTAGGTGCAAAACAAATT
>CAYWWR010000149.1:0-2309 GCA_964462165.1 uncultured Nitrosopumilaceae archaeon | reverse complement strand
GATTTTGGAACTAAAATCTGGTTGTACTTCGGGTATAGAGCATGCGATGTGTGGCTTGACTGGATAAAATACACGGTCGCCAGGTATTACTTTACCATTTAGAATCTGTGCAATGTTATCATCGCTTAGCATCAAAACTGTTTCTGCAACCTGTTGCTGTGTCAAAAACTGTTCATCTGCAATCATTTTGCTTGTATTGTTCTGGACTTTTTCTGCAATCTGCTGTATCTTTGCAAGCAGTGCAGAAATTGTAGTGCCAAGTTTTGCAATGTCTGATTCTGATGTGATTGATTTTAATTTTGCAAGTTTTGATGCTACTTTTGCAATTCCATCCTTTACTATTTTTTCATCTTCTCCAAGTAATGGAAGTATGTCCCCATTTACTGATTCAACTTCTTCTGGTGTAAGGTTTTCAAAACCGCTCACTCTCATAAATTCTGCGGCTGCTTTTGGATACACTGTCTTGTAAATCCTGTCAGAGTGGACTGGTCCTGGATTTGTTGCAATTGATATGATTTTTTTATCAGTAATTTCCCATGACATGGCTTCGGCAAGTCTGTTCTTTGCTCCTTGGGATGCAGTGTATGGACTTCTAAATCTGTATGGTCTTTGCTCATATGGACGCTCTTCTGTAAAGAATGTGGATATTGTAACTATCTTGGAGCCTGACTTCATTGTCTTGATTGCCTGAGATGATGTCCAAAATGTACCAGTAAGGTGAATTCCTACTGTGCTCTTAAATTCAGAAATTGGAGCATTTGCAAAACAAGTAACAGGTCCTGAGACTCCTGCATTGTTTACTACTATGTCTACTGCACCATGTGTTTTTTTGAGTTCTTCAAACATCTTTGAGACTCCTTCCTCATCACTTACATCGACACCTGGGAAAATTTTTACAAATGAATTACTCTTTACAGATGAAATTACTTGTTCTAGTTCTTTTGCTGCCTCTTCTAGTGGCTCTTTCCTTCTTCCTAGGATGACAATATTCGCACCATTTTCAGCAAATTTCATGGCTATTGCCTTTCCTATGCCAGTTCCACTTCCTGTAATTATTATAATCTTATTTTGAAATTTTAGCATGGGTGCTCATTTTGATGATTCTGTACTATTTATTCGATTATGCTTGTGATGAAATCTGAAAACCTGAAGAAGTGTCTGGATCTAGATTTTACAAAAGGTTCCACAGACATATTTATTTGTGGGCTGGATAAAACCCAAATCATGCATGATTCAGAATCTGATACTTTTCATCCTGTAAACAAAAATGTAGAGTTTTCACATGCCTTGAAAGAGATTGGAGTTGATGCAGAAGCAAAGGAAATCGACACCGATGAAGTAGAAAAAGAAAATTGTTATTCAAAATATTTCAGCAGTACCTCTTCTATGGTGACAAATCATGGCACTATTGCACTCAAGGGTACTAACATTGACGTAGTACAGATAATTCAAAAGGGCTAAAAAATGACACAAGATCTAAATCCAATTTCATGGGGTGCTCAAGATAGATACCAAGCGCACTTTATTGTAAAATCGCATCGTAATATTCCAGAAGAAGATTTCCTTGCTAGACCAAAACTGCAGACAAAGGGATACTTTGCCTCAAAGAAAGTAACTGGAGTTACATGGGTTGGCGGTTCTCTGGCGGATGCTCTAAATGCTGATACTACTCTGAATGCCATGATGACAAAATTGTCATACCATGATGCACAAATTGTGGTAGAGCCAACAAAAGCTGGAATACGAATTTACGGCAAGTGGATGGATAGCAGTAACTTTTCCATGACAAAGGAGTTGTTTGCAGTATATGACAGAATTGCTCTTAACATAAAATAATTAGGCTCTCCACCAGTCCAAAGCCAGACAGTCAACCTTGTCCCCTTTTGGAATTGCAAAGATGAATTGTTTTCTTACAGTTGTTGCAAGTCTTCCAGCCAACACTACACTTGTTGCAGATATTGTGTCGGTGGAATTGTACACCTGAAGCAAGTATGGTGCGTGATCAATTCCTGGTCCTTTTTGGTATACTGCAAAATCGCAACCAAACTTGATTCCGGGATTTACAATGTATCCCTTGTCACGAAAGTCCTTGTAGACCGAATATTTTTTATCAAAATTGTGATATTCTTTTCTACAAATATCTAACAGCTCTTTTTGTGCCACAGGTTTTTTTAATTGATATACTTTGATCTTTGATTTTTCTTGTAAATAATATCCTTCAATCAAGTCCAAAATGAGGGGCACGTTTATGTCATCAGGTTTTGGCTTTGCCATGCCGATTGGTTTTCCATAATATCCTTCAACAAAAA
>CAYWWR010000148.1:0-2337 GCA_964462165.1 uncultured Nitrosopumilaceae archaeon | reverse complement strand
AGCGTTACAATTCTGAAACACTTGCAATACATTACAAGGACAAGAACATATCAGACATTTTAGCAATGACAGTAGAAGAGGCACTAGAATTTTTTGTAAACATCCCTTCAATTCAGAGAAAATTACAAACAGTATCAGATGTTGGACTAGGATACATCAAGCTTGGACAAGCTGCTACAACATTATCAGGCGGAGAAGCACAGCGTGTAAAACTTGCATCAGAGTTGTCAAAGCGTGATACGGGTAGAACAGTATACATTTTGGACGAGCCAACAACAGGACTTCACTTTGCAGATGTCCAAAAATTGCTTGAAGTTCTAAACAGATTGGTAAATCTTGGAAATACAATAATCATAATAGAGCACAACATGGATGTAATCAAAAATTCTGACTGGATAATTGATTTAGGTCCAGAAGGTGGAGACGGCGGTGGAACAATTGTTGCATCAGGTACGCCAGAACAAGTTGCACAAAATCCACGAAGCTATACTGGTCAATACATAAAACGCATTTTGAAAAATGACTCTTGATATTTCTACAGTATCAATTCCGTCACACCCAGGCATTTACATCATGAAAGATGAAACAGAAAAAATACTGTACATCGGCAAGGCAAAGAATCTCAAAAATCGTGTCAAGTCATATTTTTTAAAGAATCAAAATTACAAGACACAGAAACTGGTGGAAAAAATTGCAGATATCGAGTTTATTTTGACAGACAATGAAGAAGAGGCCTTTTTGTTAGAGGCAAACATGATCAAGCGCTACAGACCACCATATAACATAGAACTCAAGGACCAGCAAAGATACACCTACCTGAGAATTACAAATGAAGAATATCCCCGTCTTATGGTAGCAAGAAGGACTAGAACAGGACAGTTTTTAGGAGGAGGTAAAATGTACGGCCCATTTACGCATGGAAGTTCAAAGATGCTCTCAATTGGCCTTTTACGCAAGACATTCAAGATACGAATATGCAAGAGGCTTCCAAAGGAGGCATGTCTTGAATATCATCTCGGAAACTGTGAGGCACCATGCCAGTTCAAACAAGCCCAAGAAGACTATGGTAAACACATTTCCGATCTTGAATCTATTCTAAAAGGCAAACAACGACTAGAAGATTTTGTACAAAATCTAGAAAAGGAAATGAATCATGCATCAGAGAATCGTCAGTATGAAAAAGCAAAAGAGATTCATGAAACATTGCAGCGACTGACCAATCTTCAAGTCAGACAAAAAATGGAGTCACCAAGAATAGGCTCTGATGAAGAATATTTTGGCATCAAAATAAAAGACCAGACTGCACATCTGATGAGTTTTCATCTATCAAATGGAGTAATAAAAGATAGAAACAAATTTTCATTTGACTTGGTGGGAGACAATACATTTTCTAGTTTTCTGTCCCAATACTATTCCACAAATCCAATTCCAAGATATGTTATCACAAGTGAGATACCCGACAAAAAAGAAATACTAGAAGAAGTGTTTGCACGTTCATCAGGATTTACAGTACGTATCATGGTACCAACGACCGGAAAGAGACGTGAGATAATTGATCTTATAATGAGAAACATATCACTTGCAATAACAAAAGGTGCAGACCCCGCACTTGTTGAACTCCAAGAAAGATTAGGATTACAAAATATCCCAAGAACCATAGAATGTTTTGACATTTCAAACCATGGTGAAGATTATGCAGTAGGTTCCATGTCGTGTATGGTTGATGGAAAACCTCACACATCAGGATATAGAAAATTCAAGATAAAGACAGTACGTGGACGAGATGATTTTGCAATGATAAATGAGATAGTAAAGAGACGATATCTAAGACTAAAGGAAGAAAAATCAAAGATGCCAGACTTGGTACTAATTGACGGTGGCCGGGGACAGCTAAATGCAGCACTAGAGGCATTACATGCAATTGGAGTAGACATACCGTGTGTATCCCTTGCAAAAGAGAACGAAGAGGTCTACCAGCCACGATTAAGCAAACCGCTAATCATGGCAAAAACCAATTCCGCACTAAAGGTCTTGCAGCATGCAAGAGATGAAGCTCATAGGTTTGGAGTTGCATACAATAGAGCAATACGCAAATTTACATGATATCATTACATTTTTGAATTTTCATACTTGATACCACATTTTTCAGGCACACCATTTTTCCTAGTTTGTTCCCCTTTAAATTACAGGACGTGTCAATAATATCAGGTGTAAAGATGTCAGGACAATACATGCCATTTAATTTTGCAGAAAAACTGATCAAACAAAAAGGATCTGGATATCATGTCATTTTAGGAGTTTTAATTCTCATCATTGGTCTTGGCATAGGTTTGTCAA
>CAYWWR010000147.1:0-2392 GCA_964462165.1 uncultured Nitrosopumilaceae archaeon | reverse complement strand
AATAACCGTATAACATGCAGAAAATAGACACGATAAACATAGAAACCACAATTAATAGCGGTCAAGTTTTTCTCTGGAATAAAATTGAAGATCAGTGGATAGGCGTAGATGGTCAGGATCTTTTAATACTAAAACAATCTCCTTTTAGCATCAGGTCATCATTGGGTAACATAGGTAATTTTCTTAGATCAGATGACAATCTAAAAAAAATATTAGCAGATGTAAGTAGAGACAAAATAGTAGAAAAGGCAGTAAAATACTCACCGGGTTTGAGATTAGTAAGACAAGATCCGTTTCAATGCTACATATCGTTTATTTGCTCATCAAATTCAACCATACAAAACATCAAATCAATGCTAGAAAACTTGTGCAAAAAGTTTGGTACCAAGCAAAAATTTGGAGGACATGTATTTTCCACATTCCCAAAGGCAGAGACCCTTGCAGATGCATCTATGAAAGATCTTATTGATTGTAAGTTAGGATTTAGAGCAAAATATGTCAAGGCTGCAGCGCAGGCAGTCAATTTTGGCGAGATTGATTTTGAAGAATTGCGAAAAACAGATTATTATACTGCTAAAGAATCGCTGAAAAAAATTCTTGGAATAGGTAACAAGGTAGCAGATTGTATTGCATTATTTTCTCTTGACAAGATGGAAGCTTTTCCAATTGACACATGGACACAAAGAATTTTGTTAAAATATTATAAAAAAAATTTTGATAACATAACGGAAAAACCTGTAACGGAAAAAAAATATGAAAAACTTCACGAAGAGATTGTAGAATATTTTGGTCCATATGCAGGGTACTCACAACAATTTCTCTTCAAGATGGAAAGAGATCTTAATAAAAAAAATTGGTTGTAAAAACCCTTAATACGGCTACCAATTGCTCGGTATTTGGGCCTGTAGCTCAGCTTGGATAGAGTGCTGGACTTCTAATCCAGTGGTCAAGGGATCGAAGCCCTTCGGGCCCGCTTCTAGATAATTCAAGGAAAGATGATTGTAAAGTTCCAATAATTTAATTATCTTCGTTTAAAGATCAAACAACATGAAAGACATTGAGCTAAAGATAGAGAATCTATCATTCAAATGCGGTGAAATAATTAAAGGAAAGATCCAAGTAAATTATTCTGGAAGATATGACGGAGTAGTGGTTAATGCTCAAATTTTAGACTCTAACCAACTCATAGTTTACAGATCATACAATAACAAAACCATATCACAGAATCTCTCAAGACTGTTTATCAACAAAAATGACATGCAACAAAATTTGGTTGAATTTACAGCCTCGATAGAATTTGAACCAAAAGAAATTCATGAGATCAAATTTAGAGCATCGATAATCCAAGAACATAAAGAGATTGAAAGCGACGTTATTTTTGGAAAATTAATGCCTTAGCGTTATTTTTTACTAAGAAGTCAGAGCACCGTGCACTACGTCGATTTCACCAGTCATCCAAGGATGAGGATCACAATGATACTTTATTGTAGCTTCTTGAGTAAATAGAAATTGGTATGTTGTTCCCGCTTTGATGATTCCAGGAGAACCAAATTTACCGCTGTAGCTATCAGTGAATAAGCTATTTTGATCAGGCGTGACAGTATGACCAGTATCAGGACTAGTATTCTTCCAAATAACTAAATTATTTACACCAAGTTGGGCTTCAATTTTTTTTGGTACAAAATTTTGTTCTTGTGCTTGGTTTTCTGCACCTGGTACTATAGTTATAGTAGTTGTATCACCAGGGTGGAGAATTTTATCAGGTATTATTGGTTTTGCGTTAAGTTCTGGTATGAAATAAAGTTGATAATAAGAAACTCCAATGGCAGCACCTACAATAACTGCAATTAATCCGATCCCATATGCATGACTGGAGGATGGAAGACTCAACTATTTGCCAATCCTGTTTTTAGTCTTATAAAGCTATACAAAAATAATTTTGCAATAGCAGGTACTTGACCATTTTCTTTTCAAATATAAAAAATGTAAAGATCAGAGACTTGTTCAATAGATTGACTCTAGGAAGGCAGACTTGCAGATGGTTCTTTGCTATCAAGTGGTTTTGGAGATTCGGATTCTGCCTGTGGTGCAACTGGAACTTTCTTTGCTTCATTGAGTCCATGTCTGTACAAATGGAAGAGTCCAGCAAACACCATGAGAATCAATCCAGTCAGGAATAAAGCAAAGTTCTTCATTCCACTCAGGGCTGCATTGTATGCTGCGATGTTAAGATAGACTTGGAATGCCAAGAGTCCTATAATCAACCAATTAATCCATTTCCCAGAAAGATTAATCGGTGCTGACTTGTGTGGACCTTTGGCAGCTGCCAACTTTGCCTTTCTTTCTGATTCTTTTGCAAGCAATATCATCATGTATGAGAATCCAAATCCGA
>CAYWWR010000146.1:0-2431 GCA_964462165.1 uncultured Nitrosopumilaceae archaeon | reverse complement strand
TTCTACGACCATGTGTTGAAGACTCTGAACATGTATTTATCAATCTACTTTAAAACAAAAGATCTAGAATTATTTTTTGGTAAATGCCAACGCAAACTCTTCTATTGCTCTTTCCCAGTCCTTTGCTTTTACAATTCCACTTGCAACAAGTATTCCTTTTGCTCCAAGCTTTAATGCTTGTGATACGTCTTCTCCTGAAACAATTCCTGCACCACATAGCAGCTGGGTAGAGTTGTTTGCATTCTTTACTGCCTTGACTGCTTCTGTTATTACTTCAGGTTTTTCTTTGGAGACTGCCTTGCCGCTGCCTATTAGCTCTGGTGGTTCTATTGCGATATAATCTGGGTTAAGTTTTGAATACATCCATGCCTCGTTTACATCTTGTACGCAGACAATTGATATCATGTCTAGTTCTCTGAGTCTGATTACCATGTCTTCAATCTCATTTGATGGTATTCTGTGTTCACTGTGATTTATGAGAGCACCTGCAATTCTGGATTTTTTTACAATCTCTGGAACGACAAAGCCTGTTGTACCGCCAACTTTTGCATTGTCAAGATGCTGTGCAAATACATTTGCAGAAACATGGGTCATCTCTGACATGAGATGCTGAGGGGGGCAAACGACAATTTTCACGCCGTGCTTTTTTGCAATCTTTGCAGCACTCTTTGTCAGCCGTGATGATTTTGTACTGGTTGCAATCTCGTCATAATTTTTAAAATTGATAACAAACATTTGTCTTTTCTAAAAAATCTTACAGTTGCCCATATATCAAGAGATCTTGGAAAATTCTTATACTATATTCAATTTGATAGTTTATGCCACTCTCAGAAAAGTCACTTGCTTTACTCAATCGCCTTGTATCCATTGATTGCAATGGAGCACTTGGCAGAGAACAAGACGATATCATCAAGGATGTTTTTTCTCAAGTTCTCTCAAATGGTGACATGTACAAAATTGGAGACATTGAAAATTGGCTTGATGCAAATCACGTAACCAATGCCGTTGTATCTGAAAGAATTCTAAATGTAGCACACTATCAAAAAGCAAAACATGATGCTAAAAACCCGCTAAAAATGGCACATGATGATGATAGTTGTGGATGCGGCGGAGATTGTTAACTACTTTTTAATTCCCAATGTTCTGTTCTTTAGTCTAAGGTAGATGTTGTGGCATTTACGGCATCTTGATGCACTAATCGGATTTTTTGCCCCACATGAAAAACAGACTTTAAAGTGAAGTCTAGCCTTCTGTGCTATTGATTTTTTCAGTGGATCTGTTATAGGCATTTTCTATTTCTCCAATTTCCTGCTATTTGATTCTACCTTTTTCAAGCTTTCCTGCAAGAAGCATGGGTACTTCGGCAGGTCTCTTGGCAACTGGTACATTTGCCTTGGCATACATGGACACCTTTGATTCTGCAGATCCGTAATTTCCATAAACGATTGCACCTGCGTGTCCCATCCTTTTTTCTTTTGGTGCTGCTCTTCCTGCAATGTATGCAACTACTGGTTTGTCAAATTTAGTATCAATAATGTGTTGTGCAAGCATCTCTTCTGCATCTCCTCCAATTTCACCTACTACAACAATTCCGTCAATATTTGGTCCGTTTCGTATATTGTCAAATGCCTGAATTAATGGAGTGCCGTTGATTGGGTCTCCGCCAATTCCAAAACACATGCTTTGGCCGAAATTTGCAATAGACAAATTGTGTGAGACTTCGTACATCAAAGTTCCACTTCTTGAGATTACTGCAATTCTTCCTTCCTTGAAAGGCATTGCTGGCATGATTCCTATCTTGATTATTCCTGGGATTATGACTCCTGGCGTGTTTGGACCAACAACGATTGCATCCTTTTTCTTTGCCAAGTCTACAATTGTCATAGCGTCTTTTACTGGAACATGTTCTGGTATCGCAATTAGTAATTTTATTCCGGATTCTAATGCATCAACTGCAGCAGACAAGAAGAATTTTGCTGGAACAAATATGATTGAAATCTTGGCACCTGTTGCACTGACTGCCTCACTCATTGTTTCATAGATTGGAACTCCTTCATGCTTTTGTCCTCCCTTGCCTGGTGTTACACCTGCTACAATGTTTGTTCCATATGCTAGCATTTGTTGTGTGTGAAATGCACCAAACTTGCCTGTAATTCCTTGTACTATGACAGGCTTTTTCTTGTAATCCTTGTCGCCTTCTTTGCCAATTAATAATTCGAAAAGATCAACCATTTTTATTCATCTCAATTACTGCTGCATTTATTGCTTCTTCGATGGTATCAAACATTTTTGTTCTTGAACCCTTGAGCATTTCCTTTGACTTGTCTGCTTCTGCACCAGACATTCTTGCAAAGACTGGAAGATCAATTACCTTGTCTTCATATGCCTTGATGAATGCTGTTGCAACTGTTGTAGTCTTGACAATTCCACC
>CAYWWR010000145.1:0-2433 GCA_964462165.1 uncultured Nitrosopumilaceae archaeon | reverse complement strand
TTCTGGCAGGCTCGTCAAGCAAAAGTATTGCTTCCTTTAGTTCTGCCTTTTGTGTTTCTGCTGCAAAGTTTACAATAAATGAGAAAGTCCACTTGAATCCCTCTGCTCTTCTGTTGAGTAATCCTGTGTTTGTCACGGTGCCGTCTTTGTGAACATCTGATATTACTACACTCAATACATTTCCAGGATTCCATCTCAATTCTACATGGATGGGGTCTCCTTTCCACGCCGGGTTGAGTTTTTCGCTGAGCCTTCTGCTTGCAGTATGTAATAATTTTATCAATCTTGATGGACTATTCTGAACTTCTTCTAGCTTCTGGGCATCAAGCTCTGCTAGATAGAATAAATTATGTACAGTCTCTGCCTTGTCAAACTCTTCTACATACTCTAGTCCTTTTGATCTGATACCTTTTGTTTCTCTGACAAATTCTTCAAGATCAATATTTCCAAGTATCTTTTTGTAGTCTGAAAAGTAGACAAATCTTGGATGTAACTTGTCCTCTATGAAATTGTCTAGGGCAGAACGTTCGTTTGTTCCTATTAGCATGTTATCAAATATGGTTTCTAAATCTTGGTAGATGTCTTTCCATTCTGAAATTATTTTGGGTTCTTGGGATGCAAGCAGGTAGATGTTGTTGTTAAATTCGGCCATCATATCCATGAAAACTTCACGAGTTCGTGGAGGTGGGACATTTAGAAACTTGGTATCAACCCTAATTCGTATGGGGTTTGGCATGGCTTCCACAAAAGACTTGATTCTTTCTACAAAATTTTCCCAAGAGTTGAGTCTTTTGCTTGCCTCTCCGCTGATTTTTACCTCGCCAAAATCATATTGTACTCTAGGATTCTTGTTTGTCCTAAAGATTTTCATTTTTCTTATGTCTTGAAGATTTGGAAATTTTTCTCGAATTAATGTAGTCTCTTTCTCACTTAGTACAAATTCTCCTTCTGCTAATCTTACCTCTAACTTGAGCTCCTCATTCATTTCGTCACACAAATCTAATTCAGAAAGTTTTGTATCCTTGTTAAGTAACGTAAGAGCTTCTAAAATTGTAGTTTTTCCACTTTCATTTCTTCCAACAAATGCTGCAAGATCTCCAACTTTGATTTCTCCTGAATCATGAATGCAACGATAACCTTGAACTCTAAATCTTCTAAGTCGCATCTAGCGGCTATTGGCTTGGCTGTGATTTAACTTATTCGTCAAATTTGTTACTTGAATCTTTTTCGACCAAATAGATATATGGGAACTAGAGCGGTTATACCATTAATTGGCAGTAAAAAAAATTGCTTATGTTGTTTTTGTCTTTCCTGTAATTGTATCACTGATCTTTGGAGGATATGTGTTGTCTGATGTTTTAGGACAACCTGATAGACAATTAAACCTGTGGCAATTCAAAGTTACATCTGATATCGGACAACAACAAGGAGATAAACAAATCCGACTCGTCAATCTTGTCAGCAATTATACAGTATCAACACCATTGAACTTTAGCGTAATGGTGAATGACACTTCATTTGATTGCGGTGACTTGTATATGACAATATACGATCCAAATGAATCTCCAAAACAGGTAGTTGTCCAGCACGCTTACTTTACACAATGTTTTGCACAAACTAATTCTTCTCTGCCAATTCAGGATACCTTTTCGTCTGTGATTGACAAACCGGGCATATATCAGATTATGGCACAAATGAAAGACAAGACCAATCAAAACAGCATTAGTGTGATGGCAAACATTAGGGTACAATAAGAAAATTATATGTTATTATATTGCACGAGTGTTAGTAATAACTGGAGTAATGTTATAATTTAGTGATTTATCATGGCTAAAAAAGAAAAAAAACCAATCAAAAAGGCTGAAGACAAGAAGGACATAGCCAAAGCAGAAAAGAAAAAAGAATTACCAAAAACTGGCAAGAAAGTAGAATCTGACAAGCCAGAAAAGAAAAAATCTAAAGACGATAAGAAAAAGGAGACTGAACTCTCCGAAGAAGAACTTGAAGCAATTGATGAAAAAGAGATCGAAAATTTTCAGATAGAAGGTCTTGATATGGAAAAATTAAAGACAACTGTCTTGGGCTTGGTTGCAAAACGTGGTGACAATGGTATGTTCCAAAGTGAACTCTGGAAAAAACTCAAACTCTCAAGCAGAGATGGCTCAAGACTTGCACTAAAGCTTGAAAGACAGCACTTGGTAAAAAGAGAAAAAATTCTTGAAAATGGACGTTGGACTTACAAACTAAAGATTGCACATGTACCTGTAACAACGCAATCAATAGAATCTGCTCCTTGTCTGATATGTCCTGTGGAATCAAAGTGTACACTTGAGGGAGAAATTAGTCCGAGAACTTGTCCTTTGATTGAACAGTGGGTGTTGACTGAACTTTCTACTAAAAAGGTAAAGAAATGAAATTAATCGATGCAAGGCG
>CAYWWR010000144.1:0-2493 GCA_964462165.1 uncultured Nitrosopumilaceae archaeon | reverse complement strand
ATAAAGGATTTGAGAATACAATAATTGATGGCAAAGGTACTATTGTTACTTATACCATAATCACTGTACCGCCAGATGGGTATGAAGAATATGTTCCATATGCGTGGGTAGTTATGAAGTTAGACGATTCTGAGTTAAGAATATCTGGTTTTATGGCAAACATCAAATCTCCAGCAGACCTTCCTCTTGGAACAGGTGCAAGAATCACAGGTTATGATCAACGTGGAATCATAATTGAAAAGCAGTAAATCAAATTTATTGAACAGATTAAAAAAATTCAAAAAATCTCTTTTATAATATTCTTGTTGATATTAATTTGAAATGTCTGTTGATGTTGTTTGTGGAAAATGTGGAGCTAAAATTGCAAATATGCGTATGTTGAAATCAATAAAAGATGTTATGCGACCATATAACAGCAAATGTCCATCTTGTGGACAGACACTATCTCCATCTGAATTCAGTGTGGATGTGCAGAAGAACTGATCTAAAAAGCTTTACTTGAGATCAATTTAGTCAAAAATCTTAATTACCGATACACTCTAGACAATCTCATGGAACTAAGCGAGGACTTTGGCGATCCTAAACGTGGCGGAATATTACAATCTGCATCAAAACGTGTAAGAATGATCTTCTCTGTTATGGCAAGTCCAAACAGAATTGATATTTTACGTATACTAAACTCAAAGGGACCACTTACTTATTCTGAATTAAAATCTCTTGCCGGCTTTAAATCCAAAAAGGAAAGTGGCAAGTTTGCATATCATTTGAGAAAATTATTACGACAGTCTCTTGTAGCCTTAAACAAGTCTGAAAGACGATATACTATTACTAACTTGGGAAAACTAGTTCTAAGTCTTGCAAGACAGATCGAAGAACGATCTATCATTGAAAGTGGAAAGATGTATGTTAGAACCTCGCATGAATCGATCGAAGAATTCAATTCTCATAAAATTATCCAATCACTAGTTAGAGAAGGTAGCCTTCCACTTGAGCTTGCTCAAAAAATAACTGAGGAAGTAGAAAATAGAATATACAAATTCCAAACATCTTATCTTACATCTTCGCTCATACGTGAAATGGTCAACTCTGTACTCTTAGAACAAGGCCATGAGGATTATAGGCACAAACTAGCAAGATTTGGTTTGCCTGGTTATGATATTCATGAGATGCTAACTAACGTGGATGGTATTCATAACGGGGTTGAAGGTTTGTTATTTAAAACAGGACAAAATGTATTTGGTGAATATCTTGTTTTAAATACTCTGCCTAAGGATGTAGCTGATTCTCATCTCTCAGGAGATCTTCATATTACAAATGCTGGATTGTGGTCACTTCTTCCAGATACGATATTTGTGAATATCAAGGAACTTATTGAAGAGGGAGTTGACTTGAGAGGAAAATTCTTGGGCGTAACACGAACTTCATCACCAAGTTCACTGGATGATCTTTTCACTTCTTTATCTCTACTTACATGTCTTCTCATAAAAGAAGCATCACAAGAAGTAGTAATGGATGGTTTGGTTGCTGTATTACAAAAATATTCTAAGAATTTGCCTGAAGTTGAAGAAAAACTTGCAAGCTGCTTTGCAAAAATATCTACGGGACCTAAATATGGAAAGAATGGAACACTTGCTTCATTTAGAATTTCTATTGGAACTGAACCAAAGGTAATTGGAACCATTCTTCAAGCCTATAAAAAATATGTAAAGTCAACACCACTTCCTTCTATAGGATTAGTTATTGATTATGAAAAAGCCAAGATAAGTGATTATTCAGAAACTTTAGCAGATGTAATTACATTAGGAGGACATGTTATATTTGCTAAGGGATTGGTATCTAACAAAGGATTAGCACGAGAAGATACAAAGAATGTTGGAACAACTTCTATCAATTTGGAATCTTTATCAATTAATATGCCAAGACTTGCCTTTGAATCTAATAAAGATGAAACCTATTTCCGAGCACGACTTGCATTGTTGATGAAACCAGCACTAGCAGCCATGTCTCTGAGAAAGAAGGAGATATCTGATCTAACAAGACGTGGTCTCAATCCAATCCTTGCAAACAATACGCAATATATGCAAAAGGGATCAGTGACCTTGGTTGTGAATTTGATCGGACTCAAGGAAGCAGTCTATGGTATTCTTGGATATGAAAATAATAAGGCTGGACACGAAATATTGGCTAAAGTAATCAACACTGCTATGGAAGTAGCCACAAAGAAAGGAAAAGAAATGGGTGATAATGTTATTGTGACCATGACTGAAAGTGACGCAGCAAGTCGCTTCTCATCACTTGATGGTGAAAAATATGGTAAAATGTCAATTAATCACCATGTTATGGGAGAATCGTACTCCGAAGGAGTTATTCTTGATGCTTCTGAAATAGCCGAGATGAATCCAAAGAATGAAAAGATTGTGGAATCAAATTACTTTTCTAAAATACTTAACGGTGGTCTCTTAGTCCAATTAAAGATCCCAGATACAATGGATT
>CAYWWR010000143.1:0-2515 GCA_964462165.1 uncultured Nitrosopumilaceae archaeon | reverse complement strand
GAATCTCCAAGTTGTTCTGCATATTCTGTAGTACCTGCAGTTGACATGAAAGGAACTGGTGATTCTATTGCAATTGATTCTGTTTTGATGAGTCTCTTTCTTTCTCGTGTTTCTTCTGCCATGGTATTCTGGGTATCCTGGTTGCCACCAACATCAAGCTGGTATGCTTTCTTCAGGTAAATTCCCCTGCTTGCCATGAAATCTATCATTCCTCTATGAAATGCAGTACCACCAAACTGGCTCATCAGGTCGTCGCCAAGTATGACTAGTCCCTTTGATTGGAATTCTTTTCTTGTCTGGTCTGTGCAGGTCTTGGCAGCAGTTGCATTAAAGAAAGAACATCCTGCATCAAGTGCGGCTCTGGCATATTTTTCACTACTTTTTTCCATTCCTGAGGATATGACATTTACAAGAAAATCTGGCTTTGCTTTTTTAAGAGAATTTACAAACTCGTCATAACTTGATGATTTTATCTGACCGTTCTTTGAAATATGTGGAGGTGCGACATCTTCTGCAATTCCTGGCTGAACTGGAATGCCTCCAAAGTCTGACTTGGAATTTACAAGACCTGAAATGTTTTTTCCAACCTTTGATGCATCAATATCGTACATTGCAACAATTGTGATATCATTTAATGAAATTCCGCCCACCTTGGGATGCCATAGGCCTTCCGTTGAATTCTTGTAAAACTCTAAACCCTTTACAATGGTACTGGAAACATTGCCTATTCCAACTAGAGCAATGGTTATCTTATCTGACACGACATTTTTTTCTTGCCGGTGAGCATTTAACTCTTTTCTGGTTCTTCACAGATACGCATTTTCCTTGTGCAAGTTGCATACAAAATATGCAACTTTTGCCATAATTGCAGCAAATCTAGCGAAAATTCCCATAATACAAAATTTATATGCTTTCTGAAGACAAGCTAGAATAATTGAGTAATACAAGCGTTAGCCAGTCAAAACCAGACAATGCTCCAAAGCACAAGGTGAACTGGGGAAGATTAGAAGAGGCAGAAAGATTTTCAGAACTAGTAAAATTATACCGACAAGGAAAACTTGACCGTGACGATTTTCGAAGATTTAGGCTACAACATGGAGCATATGGCAGCAGAATGAGTGATGATTACAGTATGATTAGACTAAAACTTCCAGCAGGCGAAGTTTACTCTGAACAATTAGAAAAGATTGCAGACCTAAGTGAACAGTTCTCAATAGGTAGTGCACACGTATCCACAAGACAGAATTTCCAATTACACTGGGTTGCACTAGAGGATGTATCAGAAGTTCTAAGAGGTCTTGCGGAATCTGGCATGACAACAAGGGAGGCATGTGGAAATTCAGTTAGAAGTATCATGTGCAGTCCTTTGGCAGGTGTGTGTCCAGACGAGGTCTTTGACCCAACTCCTTATGCAGTTGCTGCAACCAAATTCCTTTTGCGAAATCCATTATGTCAATCACTTCCAAGAAAGTTCAAGATCAATTTCACATGCTGTGAAAAACATGGTATGGCAAGAATGGTCGACATTGGACTGATTCCACAACAGGATGAAGTAAATGGAAAACCACAAAAAGGATTCAAAGTATTTCTCGGAGGGGGATTGGGAGCACAATCATTTGTTGGCCACCAATTGGAACAATTCACATCTGAAGATCAGTTATTGTATACAATTGTTGCAGTGATTAGAATTTTTGATAGACTAGGAAACCGAGATAACATGGCGCGTGCAAGAATGCGTTATCTTGTAAACGAGATGGGGTGGGAAAAATTCCAAAACCTGGTACTAAAAGAGCGAGCAATGATCAAGATGCTCTTGTCTGTCTTGGTAAAACTTGAAGTTGACAAGACAGAAGAGCCAATGAGAAAGATATCCATCAATTCTGAAATGCCATCTGTACCACAAGGATATTCAAGATGGGTAAAATCAAACACATTCAAACAAAAGCAACCGGGATTTAGTTGCGTATTTCTTACACTGGAATCAGGTGATGTCACATCTACACAGCTTAGGGCTATTGCAGAGATGGCCCGCGAGTTTACAGCAGATGGTCAGATACGAAACGGCTTTACGCAAGACATGGTATTTAGATGGGTCCGAGACGAAGACCTGCCTAGAGTTTACTCTAAACTGTTACAAGTGGGTCTTGCAAATCCTGGTGCACTCACGATGGCTTCTGTTGTTGGCTGTTCTGGAACAACTTCGTGTAACTTGGCACTGACAAACTCACATAGGCTTGCAAAAGAAGTCCAGAGAAAATTCATTGAATTAAAAATTGACGAAGACGATGATCTTAGAAACTCTACAATCAAGATAAGTGGTTGCCCCAACTCTTGTGGTCAACATGAAATTGCCACAGTTGGATTCTATGGCGGCGGTGGAAGGCTGGGAAAAGACATGTATCCATTGTATACAATGTCACTTGGCGGAAGGTCTGATGAAGATACCACACTTGGACACATTTGTACAAAGGTTCCAGCAAAAAGAGTAATTCCAACAATTCTAAAAATAGTTGAA
>CAYWWR010000142.1:0-2531 GCA_964462165.1 uncultured Nitrosopumilaceae archaeon | reverse complement strand
AATTTGCGTCAATGGTAAGCCATGACTTGAGAACTCCCATAGTAGTTATAAAAAACTACACCGAAATGTTACTAGACCCCAAAATTTACGCATCATTAAACGAAGACCAGACAAAAGCTATGCAGGCAATTTCAAACAGTACCGAAAAACTTGAGACAATGATTGACGATATCTTTGATGCTTACAAGCTTGAAATGAAGAACTTGAAGTTAGAAAGAGAAAAAGTCGATGTTGTAGAACTTGTCGAGCAAAGCATATTCGAATTAGAACCGCTTGCCTTAAAAAAAGAAGTAGAGTTATCATCTGAAATCAATGTAAAAGGCAACATCATATGCGATCCAAAGAGAATATCACAAGTGATTTCTAATTTGATTAAAAACTCATTAGATTTCATACCTGAAAAAACAGGAAAGATAATCATACGTGTTGAAAAGGATGATAATTCAAATGCGGTTTTTACTGTAGAAGACAACGGCACAGGCATTCCGCCAGAGCATGTAAATGATCTCTTTAAAAAATTCTATCAGATAGGAAAAATTTCAACTAGACAACATGGTGGCAGTGGTCTGGGCTTGTCAATATGTGCACTTTTAGTTCAAGCCCATGGCGGAAAAATTTGGTTGGATACAACATACACAAAAGGTGCATCATTCAAGTTTACACTTCCAGAGAATAATTTATCCTAGACATGTTACAAGTAAAATTACAAATAATTTTTTATACATTCAACGGTATTTGTTAATTTTTTATTTTATACTGATGCGGGCATAAGTATTTTGTTTATTGCTTTGAATATTTCATTTATCTCAATTGGTTTTTTAATAATTGCTTTTACCGTATCTCCCAATACATTTCTTTCAAAATGCGAACCTGACACCAATATTATTTTTCCATTCGGATCAAACTCACGTATCTTTTCTATTGCATAAAGACCATCATATTCAGGCATCAGGTAATCCAAGAATACAAAATCCGGGTGATGTATTTTGTACAATTCAACTGCCTCTTTACCATTGACGCCATTTGCAACCACTTGAATGTCATTCATCTGCAATAATTCAATGAAAATTTCTCGTACATCTGAATCATCATCTACCACAATGGCTTTTATTTTTACACGGTCACCATCAGACAATATTTCATTATCAGTTGACATGAATTATTTAACATCAAATTATAAAATAACAATAGCTTGTACAAGACCTACAAACAATTCATGTCATATCAACACAAAAACAGTCATGATTTTGTGAGGGTCAGAAATTGCACACGAATTAAGCATGGAAATATCACATCTCATTACATATTTTGAGAGAGTTTCGTTTTATTGTATAGCATATTCTTTGGAAGTTTTATTGTAAACACAGTTGGTGGTGACTGGACAGCAATTATGCCCCCGTGTTGTTCTACAATATTTTTACATATTGAAAGACCTAGTCCTGTTCCGGTCTGTTTAGTTGTAAACAAGGGATCAAATATCTTTTGGACTATAGTTGCAGGTATTCCGCGACCGCTATCTTCAAATTCAATTTTAACGTCAGAACCAATATCTGTTATCCGTATTTTTACCTCACCATTGTCATCAGTAGCTTGAATTGCATTTAGTATGACATTTGAGAAAACAGCCTCTAGTTTTCTAGAGTCACATGTAATTGCGACATCATTTGATGGAAGATATATTTTGACATTAGGCGGAATCAGAATGACGTTAATTGCACTCTCCATTATGGACCGTAAGGATGTGTCATGCAGGACCATCTCAGTTTTTTTCACAAAGTCTAACACATCATCTATCTGATGTGCCATACGTTGAACCGCCCTCTTGAATCTTGCAACATGTTGTAATCGTTCTTCTATTTTCATATTTGGCTTGCCCGACATTACATCCATAGTATTTTTGATTACTGAGAGTGGATTTCTTAGATCGTGTGCCAATCTAGCTGAAAGCTCTCCGATTATGGCAAATTTCTCTGCCTTGACTAGATCTTGTGTAGTTTCATCCAATCGTCTTGCCAGAAAGTCACGTTGTAGTGATAATTCTTTTTCTTTTTGAATAACATGTTCTAACTTTTCCTGCAATTCCAAACTTACATGGTTGTTATGAATTGTCTTTCTTTCAAGTTCTTGATTGGCCATTTTTAGTTCATCATTTTTTCTGTTCAGGGATGCGCTGAGTTCTTGTAAAGATTTTATCCTATTTTGCAGATCGCGATTAATTTTAGAAACTTCTTTCATTTTCGAAAAAGACTCGTTTGTAAGTAAAGTTAGGTGTTTTTCTTTTTCCATAAGCTCATTTTCAGCAGCATCTAGCTCTTTGAGTTCATCTGACACCATCCATTCATCTGACGATTTTGTGCCTAGTTTCTCAGATTCTAATGTCATGATTATTTGCACATCATGAAGACATTAATTTTCTAGTGTGATCGGAATTAACAAACTAAAAACCTCTAAATTACAAAATTCTAGTTAAAAACCACGTATCCGGTACAGATAACCTTGTTACTGCACAAAGTGCCACAATTCTTTATATT
>CAYWWR010000141.1:0-2598 GCA_964462165.1 uncultured Nitrosopumilaceae archaeon | reverse complement strand
TTAGGCAAGGTATTGATAAAATAAAGAAAGTAAGCGATTCCCTCCACAGAAGGGCCAGAATTTACTCTGAACTTGGAAAGATAGACGACAGGGGTACTGCCCGTGCTTTGGGTTCACTGCAAAGAGCATCAGCACCAGGAAAAAAGATAACAAAGATTGGATTTATTTTCCTTCTTTCACCGGATCCGTTTACCACACCCATTGGAATTCCAATGATAATCGCAGGAAAATATCTAGACCGAGTTTACAATGGTGCAACCATTAAAGACGTTGGTCAGGAGACAAAGAACTTTTTCAGTGATTATTCCAATCTAAAAGATAAGATGCGCTGATACTCTACTATTTTTTGCATTAGTTTTTAACTGGATATTAGTCACAGGTTTTTTGTGGCAACAAGGGCCCAAGTTTTAATTCCAATTGCAATTGCAGCAGTGATAATAGGCATTGTAGGTGTACTAACAATTCCTGCAGATTCCAAGCTTGAAGAAGTCAAGTTTCCAATGGGTACAATCAAGCTTGATGACAAAGTGTTAACAGTCCAGATTGCAGAAACAGATGCACAGAAGGTAAGAGGCCTGATGTTTCAAAACGAACTTCCAGATGACCAAGGAATGATATTTGTATTCAGTCAAGCTCAAGTTGTACCAATATGGATGCTAAACATGCAATTTCCACTGGATATAATTTGGTTTGATTCAAACGGAAATGTAATACATATTGAAAAAAATGTTCAACCATGCAAGTCTGCACTTGAGACTGCCACATGTACTGTTCAGAATGCAGATGGCAAAATGGCAAAATATGTTTTAGAAGTGACAGGCGGATTTACTGACAAGTATCACATTACTGAAAACTCCAAGATGCAGGTAATTTCAATTTAGGATCTAAGTGTTTTTTGTAGTTCTGCAAGTGCGGATTTTACCTCATCAACAGATGCCTCATCTTCTAGGGTGCTAACATCACCAATTTTTTCATCTTGGGCAATTGCTTTTAGCAATCGTCTCATTATCTTACCACTTCTAGTCTTTGGAAGTTTTTTTACAAAATGTAGTTGGTCGGGTGTTGCAACTGGACCCACTGTCTTTCGTATGTGCTGGACTAGATCTTCTTTTAACTGCGGTGTTGGAGTAATGCCATCTTTTAGAACTAGAAATGCAATGATTGATTCCCCCTTGACTTCGTGAGGTATTCCACACACTGCAGATTCTGCAACAGTATCATGTGATACAAAACCGCTTTCAATTTCAGCAGTGCCAAGTCGGTGTCCTGCAACCTTGAGTACATCATCTGCCCTTCCAAGCATCCAGATATATCCATCGTTATCCATCTTTGCATAATCACCTGCATAGTACATGTTTTTGTATTTTGACCAGTAGACTGTCTTGTACTTTTCATCATCACCCCACAATGTTAACAGCATTCCAGGCCAAGGGTTTTCAACTACGAGATATCCCTTGGAACCAGGCGGTACTTGTTTTCCACCATCATCAACAATCGAGATAACAACACCAGGTACTGGTCTTGCTGCTGAACCCGGTTTGAGTGGAATTGTTTCAATGCCAGGAAGTGGAGAGATCATTGCGGCCCCTGTTTCTGTCTGCCACCATGTATCAATGATTGGACATTTTTTCTTGCCAATTATTTCAAAATACCACTTCCAGACCTGCGGGTTGATTGGTTCTCCCACAGTTCCAAGCAATCGTAAACTTGACAAGTTATTTGAGTTTGGTAGAGTGTCACCTGACTTCATGAACATTCGAAGTGCGGTAGGAGTTGTATACAAAATGGTAACACCGTATCGCGCAATAATTTCCCATATCCTTGCCGGAGTTGGATAATCAAGTGCTCCCTCATACATGACCTGTGTTGCACCATGCATTAGAGGGCCATAAACCACATAGCTATGACCTGTAACCCAGCCAATGTCAGCAGTACAAAAATAAACATCCGAATTACGAATATCAAAGATCCACTTGAAGGTGGAAAAAACATGTGTGAGATATCCACCGGTACCATGCAGAACACCCTTTGGCTTTCCTGTTGTTCCAGATGTATACAAAATGTAAAGAGGATGAGTGCTGTCAACCATCTCCGCATCACATGATGATTCCATTGAATCCACTAGATCTTTCCATTTCTTGTCCCTTGCAGTGTATGTAATGGGGTTTCCAGTATGTTCTAGTACAATTACGTTTTTTACAAAATCAAGGTCTGCAATTGCATCATCTACGATATCTTTTAGTTTGATTATTGTTCCACGCCTCCTGCCACCATCGGCAGTGATGATGACAGTTGATTTCGAATCAACAACCCTATCCCTGATTGATTGTGCACTAAACCCTGAAAATATTACAGTGTGAATCGCACCTATTCTAGAGCACGCCAAGAGTGAAATTATCAATTCTGGTACCATGGGAAGATAGACGGTTATCCTGTCACCTTTGTTGACTCCAAGTTTTTTTAGTGCATTTGCAAGTTTTGATACCTGGAAAAGCAGGTCTTGATAAGTGAGCACTCGTTGGGATCCATCCTCTCCTTCCCATAGTATTGCCTTTTTGTTTGGGTTTTTTTGTACTGTCACATCAAGTGCATTGTATG
>CAYWWR010000140.1:0-2645 GCA_964462165.1 uncultured Nitrosopumilaceae archaeon | reverse complement strand
TCAAGTTTAATTAGAGATTAAATTGAGGGCCTTTTATGATTACAATTATCGGTTCAGGAAAAGTTGGTGGAGCTGCAGCACTATTCACGGCTCTTCGAAAAGTTACAGATGAGATATTGTTACTAGATGTGGTTCAAGGCCTTCCACAAGGTGAGGCTATGGACATAAATCACATGTTGGCAGAAAAAGGAATTGATGTCAACGTTAGAGGATCAAATGATTATTCTGAAATGAAGGGATCTGATATTGTAGTTGTTGTTGCAGGTTCTGGTAGAAAACCTGGAATGACAAGAATGGATCTCTTGAAAATAAATGCATCAATAGTAAAGGGCGTTGTAGAAAATATCCAGAAACATGCTAAAGATGCAATGATAATTCCAGTTACTAATCCATTAGATCCTATGGCATATCTCACATACAAAGTTTCAGGATTTCAAAAAAACCGAGTGTTTGGAATGGGTGGCATGCTTGATCTATCACGTTTTACACAATTTATTCACGAATCTACTGGTTACTCTAGAAACTCCATACGCGGTCTTGTGATAGGAGAACATGGTGAAAATATGTTACCACTTCCAAGATTTTCAACTGTTTCTGGAATACCACTGACTTCAATCATATCAAAAGAAAAAACTGAGGAAATTGTACAAGGAACAAGACAAGTTGCAGCAAAAGTAATAGAACTCAAGGGTGCTACAGTTCATGCCCCGGGTAACGCAATATCTACCATAATAGAAGCAGTATTGAACAACACCAAACAAGTCATTCCTGTGGCAACATATCTAGATGGAGAATATGGTTACTCTGATGTATCTATTGGCGTTCCAGCAGTTATTGGCAAAAATGGTGTTGAAAAAATAATAGAATTAGACTTGGATTCAAATGAAAAAGAGTGGTTCAAAAAGGGTGTAGACAGTGTTAAAAACGCTATCTCTAATCTCTAAAACTAATTAAATTTTTAACTGTGCACTAATTACAAAATGGCGTTGGATCTTACAGAAATATTAAAATCGCTTGATCTCGGAAAAATAAGTGTACCTCAAGCAAAGAAATTGCTTTCTCTTTATTCTGTTGAGAAAATTGAAGATTTTGCAAAAATTGATATGAATAGAAAATTACGACGTGGAATACCTGAAGTTGTATTTGCAGAGAAAAAAGAACTTGTAGATATAAAAAAAATAATTCTCACAACTACATCTAAAGCAGATTCTGTCCTTGTCTCTAGAATAAACAAAGATCACTACAAGAAAATATTGATCTTTTCTCAAAAAAATAAGTTAAAAATACACACAGGCAAAAACACTACGACCATACTCTTCTCTAAGAAACTACATTTTACAGGGGGGAAAGTGGGTATACTGACAGCTGGAACTTCTGATATTGGAGTGGCCGAAGAAGCAAGATTGATGTGTGAATCGATGGGGTGTCAATGTATTTGTAGTTATGATATAGGTATAGCTGGAATTCATCGACTTTTTCCTGTAATAAAGAAAGTGATATCTGAAGAGGTGGATGTAATTATAGTAGTTGCCGGAATGGAAGGTGCACTTGCATCAGTAGTGTCCTCTTTGGTAGATATACCTGTAATTGGAGTTCCTTCATCTGTTGGGTATGGTTATGGGGCAAAGGGAGTTGCAGCATTGGCATCTATGTTGCAAAGTTGTACTCTTGGACTATCTGTTGTCAATATTGATAATGGAATAGGTGCAGGGGCATTTGCAGCTAATATTGCAAACAGAAGTGTACGAAAGAAAATTAAGTCTTAATAATTCCAAGACTTCCCAATTCTGAGCCTATTCCGTATCCTATGAGGGCAATACCTGTTCCAAGTCCTGCCATTTCTAACCCTCCTCGCAACATACTGATGTTTGCAATCTTTGACTTTATTGCTCCAATTATAAAAGACGCAGAAAGACTAACTCCAATTGCTACAAAAAGTGGGATATACCCACTCAAAAAGAAATATGGGATAATTGGTAAAATTCCACCTACTAGGAAAGCACCAAACATGCGAAATGCACTTTTTAGTGGACTTCCTACTATCTCTAAATTTAATTTGAGTTCTTCTGTGATCATTGTATCTAACCAAACTTTCTTGTTTGATGTTATTTTGTTTACAATCTTCTCTAAATCTTGACCTGTGAATCCTTTTGTCTTGTACACATCTTCTATTTCATTTCTCTCTGCCTCTGGTACATTATTCATCTCCCATTTTTCACGTTCAATTTCTGAATCTAAAATCTGTCTTTGTGATTTTACAGCAAGATAATTCTGAACTGCCATTGCTTTTGCACCTGTAAACATGGCAACAATAGCTGCTAGTATGATTATGTTGGAAGATACCTCTGCTCCTCCAACTCCAGCTACTAATCCTAATGATGTGTTTATGCCATCTCCAAATCCAAATACAAAATCTCTTATCGAGCTACTTTCTTTTTGATGTCCTTCAACATGCCGTGGTTCTATTCCACTCATTGTGTATAGTATGTAATACCTGTTTATATGTCAAAAGTAAAAATTTTCAAAATAATATAGTAAGGTAAACGATTTATATCATAGTAAAAAGAAGTCGAAGAAAGGAATGGCAGGAAGGAGAATAGTTCTAACTGCAGATCGTAGCCTTATGACTAACTATAGGGGTAATT
>CAYWWR010000139.1:0-2660 GCA_964462165.1 uncultured Nitrosopumilaceae archaeon | reverse complement strand
TCATCTACAATCAATACTTTGACTGTACTAGTTGTAGACATGTTATGTCTCCATAGGACATATTTTTACAGAAGTTATAGATTTTAAAAACGATGTGTGTCTAATCACAACATGCGTCATTCCACATAGGCATTCAAATGACATCAATCTTATTTTTTGTGAATATGTGTAATATTGATACGCTTGTTCAATTCGATCATACAGAAATGAAATGTACAAAATTAAATCGTATAGTATTTTTTAATTGTCTACTTGTGATATTTTTTGATAAATTCTCTCTCTTGCCATCAAGGGATTAAATAATTTCTGACATCTCCTTCCAAACATAGTTTCATCCATTCCTAATACCAAATAACCAGAATCTTTCAAACCCTTGTAAAACTTTGTCAAGATTAATTCTTGCGCTTCTTTTTCATAGTATATCAATACATTTCTGCAAAAAATAACATCAAAAAACTGCATGTTATCAGACAGAATATCTCCCACTTTGAAAGTCACCATATCTTTTACAGATTGCATAACCTCATATTCTATGTTATTTCCATCATCAGATATTTTTTGAAAATTATTTTTGATAACATCATGCGGTAGACTTTCAACACTTTTTACAGGATATCTCCCACGTTCTGCAAACTCGATTGCTGTATTGTTAACATCATTTGCAACAACTTTCACATCGAGATTTGTTATTTTTCCAAGAATTTGTTTGAACATAATAGCAATCGAGTATGGTTCTTCACCAGAAGCACAACCTGCACTCCATATTCTTATTTTTTTATTCTCATTCAGGCCAGACAATAGTTGTGGAAGTATAGATAATTGAAATCTATCAAACACTGTAGAGTCTCTAAAAAAATTTGTCACGTTAATCGATAATGATAAAAATATTTCTTCGAATTCTTTACGGTCGTTTTTTAGAATGTGTGCATATTGAGAATATTCCGATATATTCAGTATTCTCATCCTCCTGTCAAGCCTTCTTTTTATAAATGCGGGTTTGTACCTAGCAAGATCTAGACCATAACCTGCAGAAATCTTGTTAAATTCATTCATCACTTCTGCACTCAGAGTTAAACCATTCAGACTCAATTTCTTCCACCCAAATCATTTTTGTAAATGATATAACAGTCAGCATCCAACCCTGGCATTGAATAATCATCAAGTCTAGCCATGATTACATCACCTTTTAGGATTCAATAATTTTCTGGCATTATCATAATCCTGAATTATCAACATGTGCAATAGTAAACCACTATCCTTACCGGTAAATTCAACTTCTGTTACCATATCGCTTGTTGGACATACAAACTCTGATGCATGAGGCTCCAATAATGCAGCAAGCGATGTCATTGCAAAATCAGGAGTAGAGAGTTCAACTTTCAGTCCAGTATGATCAGCCAATGCATTAAAAAAAGAACCAGACATGATATTTCCTACTTCAGATATTGCAGATTTTGATAGATCGTCAAGCGAGTCTATTTTATCAATACACATTAACTTTGCCGCAATTTCTTTTGCGCTTTGCTCAGGAATTGTATATAAAATTCCCAAACGAACATCACCGCCCCCATGTAAAAATACAGAACATGCAACTATTTCTTTGACAACTTCATCCATGTTTCCGATTTTAGAAATTTCCACGTGTGTTTGTTTTACAATATGAGTAATAGACTCTCCAAGAAGCGTTGATAGTGCTACAGACGTTTTTTGTGTAATATATGAGTCAAGAACGCCTTCAAGAACATCCAATTCAATTTTATTTAAAATGTTTGTTGTCATTTCGATATTCCTACACCAACAAGGATGGTTCTAGAATCAATGCAACTTTGCCATCAGGTAAAATAGTAGCATCCGAAAATGCATTCACCGAATTTGATAATCCAGTAAGACGTTTTATTACAACTTCTTGTTCGCGTTCAAGCGAATCTACAATCAGACCATATGATTTTCCATCCTTGTCTACCACTACAATATTTACTTGTGAATTTTTTTCATCAATGATAGAAACAAGTCCCAATATTTCAGCAACACGAATTATTGGAACAACTTTGTCTCGAAGTGTTATCATTTCATGACCATGGACGTTTTTTATTTCATTTTTATTTATTGTAATCGTAGTTGATATGCTTGAAAGTGGTAGTATGTATTTTTGATCAGATATGTTAACTAAGAGACCTCCAATTATGGCCAAACTCATAGGGATTGTCAATGTAATACTAGTTCCTCGTCCTTTTTCTGTCACAATCTTCACTTGTCCTCCCACATTTTTCACCTGTGTCATAACCACATCCATTCCAACGCCTCTACCCGAAATATCAGTAACCGCCTTTGCAGTAGAAAGCCCCGGAGTTCCAACCAGTCCAACAATTTCCTCATCAGACATGCGTACAAGTTCTTCTGATGTTACAATTCGTTTTTCTAGTGCTTTGGACTTTATAGCCTCAAGATCAATCCCATTTCCATCATCTTCTACTTGGATTTCTACTCTATCACCTAATCGATTTGCGCTGAGTCTTATGATGCCAGTTTCCGGTTTTCCTTTTTCCCTTCTTTCAGACGGGGTTTCAAGACCGTGGTCTACAGCATTTCGAAGCATATGAAGAAGCGGATCAGTAATTGCATCCAATACAGTACGATCAAGTTCAATGCCAGAATCTTCT
>CAYWWR010000138.1:0-2667 GCA_964462165.1 uncultured Nitrosopumilaceae archaeon | reverse complement strand
TTCTTTCATAATGTATTCTTGACAATTCTTCTTGTGCATCGTTTATCTGTCGTCTAATGTTTTCTGCCTCGGTTCTAGAATACTGTGATCTTACCAATTCCAATTCCTCTTTTGCAGATTTTATCTGGTCTAGTATGGAATTTTGTTCTGCCTTTGTTGACTTGATTTCAAGTCTTGCAGATTCTACTTCTTCTTGTATGGTCTTTGCTTCTAATGATACTGCATCAAGTGCAGTCTTTGCTTTTTCCAATTCATGGGTATATGATTCCAGTGTAACTGCTGCATCCTCTATCTCTTTTCTGAGATCTCTGATTTCAGGTGATGTACGCTCTTCTCTTGGGGGGGATACAATTTCCTCTTGTTTGATATCGTCATTGTTTACCTGTTCTTTTTTTGCGCGTCCAAAAAGCCCCATAGAATTAACTTTGACGCAAGGTAAGAAAAGTATTCCTTTTACAAGTTAGGTTCGCTTTTTCAAAAATGCAAGATAAAACCCTAGTCCACCAATGGCAAATCCAAGTATTATGAGTATCATGCCTCCAACTAGGTCTTTTGTGTAATATCTTGGGGCAAAAAAGAATATGAGCACTCCAATTGCAATCAGTATAACTCCACTGCCCTTTGGTCTGTTGTGTTCACTGTGTGCCATGATATCTCTCACAAGTACTCGGAAATTGAAGATGCTATCTTTTTTCTTCCAATGTCTACTATTAGAGGTCCAATCTTTGGACCCCTGTCTGATGCAAGTATGATTTGGTATAACATCTTGAACAAGTCCTTTGGTTGCATTCCCTTGTCTTTTGCAATCTGGTAAATGGTATTTTGCAGGTCTGCAGGTTCTGAATCTCCTGATAAAATACTTGTCAGCTGGGCAAGCACTTGACGTGAAATGTCATCTAACTGGATCTCCACCTTTGTTGGGATGTCATAATCGTCTGCATAATTTCCCGCAAGTGTGATCAATTCCTCGACTTCTGGACTGGACTCTTTTATGGTTCCATATTCGAGTAGTTTTTTTGTAACAAGTGGGATTCTGTTTTCTCGAAATATTTTGCAGAGCTGGATGAGCAGTCTATAGTTGACATATGGCCTTTGCACCTTGGATGGGTTTAGCAAATTGACATACTCGTACAGTCCCTTTGATCTTACTACCTTGGTTTCATTATCTAGTTTTATTTTTCCAAAATAGATATTCTCAAGTTCATTGTATTCATCCATTAATGCAGGTATGTCATCAATTCCTACTTCCCGAGCACCTGTAATTCTCTTGTAAAGTAAAAGCAGGATTGTCTTTGGTGTGCCATATCGGAGCCAGGCCTGTGATGTCAAGACATTTCCAAGTGACTTTGATATCTTTTTTCCTCCCTTGTCAAGGAACATTTCATATTTTACATGGGTTGGTGCTGGAAAGTTTAGAATATTTTCAGAGACCCAGTCATTTACCTTGACTGAATCCATAATGTCTTTTCCATATGCCTCAAACCTGATATCAAACGCACTCCATCTTGCTGCAAATTCTACCTTCCATGGCAACTTGCCCAGGTCTTTTGTGATATCAGCAATGCCTTCATGGCCGCATCCCTTTACTGGTTTTGAGCCAATTGTTGCATCAGAGCATCTATACTTGATCTTTTTCTCATCTGCCAAATACTCGTATGCAACTGCAGTGTACAGTCTTCCACAGTTTGCACAGACTGGGAAATATGGCACAACCTCTTGGTATTTTTCTTGGCCCACCATCTCGGCAATTTGTTCGCCAATCTTTTTGCTGTTGATTAAAATTGTATGAATCTGATCTTGTAGTAATCCATTTTTGTAAGTGTCCACACCGCGCTGGAACTTGTACTTGATTCCAAGCTTGTCAAGACCGTCTAAAAGTATGCTGCTCATGTGCAACCCATAGGAATCATGGCACCCAAATGGATCTGGAATAAACGAGACTGGTTTTCCAATGTGTTCTTTTAGAGATTCTGGCAGTCCTTCTGGAATTTTGCGCAAACCATCCAAATCATCTGAATATGCAATAAGCTCTGATTTGTAACCAAAATTTTCTAGTGCCATCTTTACACCATATGCCCTTACTGCATCACCCAAACTTCCAATGTGTGGTATCCCTGATGCGCCAAGGCCGCTCTCAACTCTGAGTAAGTCTGTCTTTCTTCCAAGTGTCTTTTCTCTTTGCAGTAATTCATCTGCAAGTTTGTCTATCCATGTTCCTCTGCCGATTATCTGCTGTTCTTCTTCCATTATTTCAAATCCTTTGACATGTATGGTCCAAGCTGGGTATAACCAATCTTTCTATAGTATTCTCTTGTGCCAACTGCGCTGATGACTAGCAATCTTTTTGCATCAAACTCTTCTGATGAAATCTTTTCTGCTTCATTCATCAGGTTCTTACCAAGACCTAGATGCTGAATGCTGTCATGCTCTCTTTCTCCAAGTTTTAATGATTTTCCATAAACGTGCAACTCTCGAACTATACATGTGTTTTCTGTGACCTCGCTTCTGTGTGCCATTGCACTTGGTTTTCGTAGTCTCAAAAATCCAAATATTTTATCATTAGAATCATCATATGACAAAAAGACCTCGTTACCACCTGAGGAATCATAATTTTCTCTGTGCATCTTGATGTCATCCATGTTTATTGTTGTACCCTCTGAGAGTCCT
>CAYWWR010000137.1:0-2707 GCA_964462165.1 uncultured Nitrosopumilaceae archaeon | reverse complement strand
GATTCATCAATGTACTACAAAATATTTTGGAAGAAGAAAATATTATACGAGATGCGTATGTGGAAGAGCTCAAGATCTCTTTTGGAAGATTTGTAAAATCAATAGATGCTGCAATTGCAGTAGTTCCAGAGATACGACAATACATCGAACAAAATAAAAACATGCAGACAAATAAACCAAAATCACGAACTGTTCTGCTTTCAGGTACCATACTTGCAGCTGCAGTCTTTGTAGGTTCAACCATACTATATTCAACAAATAATATGGTTGGAGAAATTGGAATGATAGGCTCTGCTGTCATAATGGCTCTTTCTATTGCATTAAAAGAACGCTAGTTATTCTATTGCAATATTTTTTCCAGTCTTTGTAGGTATTGTAAGAGTTAGTACCCCATCACGATATTTCGCAGATGCTGCTGGATTTTCATCATCTTTTACCTCGATTGGTAATCTTATCTTCTTGTCAATTGAGCGTGGTCTCTGTCTCCAGATTACTGTGCCCTCTACTTCATCCTCTCTTGTTGCTACAATTGAGAGAATGTTACCATTGAGTCTTAGTTTGATCTCTTTTTTGTCAAATCCTGGCATGTCTATTGCTACCACCAGACTGTCATTTTGTAGTATCATATCTACTGGAGGAAGAATAAACTCGTAGAACTCACGTGACTTGTTGCCTATTTCTTTCATGACTTCTTTTACCATGTAACGACCAATGCCCATGTAATATCATTTAGCACTTTTTTGATTATTAAACCTTAGTCAGATTTGCTTTGAGATATCATGTACGTTTTATCATAGCCTGTTGAATTCACAATTTATCTACTGCCCTATTTAATAGGACTCTGATGATTATTGTTATAGAGGGCTTTGACCAGGCAGGCAAAAAAACCCAGTCAAAGTTATTGTCTAATTTTTTAAAAACTCGGAATAAAAAATCTGTCATATTTAGTTTCCCAGATTATACCACTCCAATTGGAAAAGAGATCAAAAACTTTCTTGATGGCAAACGCAAATTTCCACCACAAGTAATACACTGCCTTCTTGCAGCAAACAGGTGGGAACGATCAAAAGACATCAAAGACGCACTTGAGAAAAATTATGTTGTTATAATGAATCGATATTACCAGTCTAATTTAGTATATGGAATGGTAAACGGACTTGACTTGAAGTGGCTTGAAAACCTTGACCGGGGTCTCCCAAAAGAAAATATTGTAATACTACTTGATGTCAAGGTGTCAGATTCATTTTCTAGAAAAACACAGAAACGTGACAGATTTGAAAAAGATAAAACATTTGCACTCAAGATTGCAAACACATACAGAAAACTTGCAAAAAAATATCATTGGAACATAGTAAACGCATCACAAGAAAAAACACTAGTTCATCAACAAATAAGGGATATAGTATCAAAACATATCAGATGAAAAAGATATGACGAAAAAATATCTCCAGATAGTAGATCCGATTCATGATTTCATTACTGTGTATCCTCAAGAGTTGGAATTGATAGACTCTCCAGTATTTCAAAGACTTCGACGAATACGACAACTTGCTGGTGCACATCTAGTTTATCCTGGTGCACAACATTCAAGGTTTGAGCACTCCCTTGGAACAATGCACATTGCAGGTCAGGCAGCAAATGTACTCAGAGACAAGGGGTATCTTGATGCAAACGATTCTGAAAATATACGAATGGCAGCATTGCTGCATGATGTTGGTCACGGACCATTCTCACATCTATTCGAAGAGGTTTTACAAAAAAAGAAAAAAAATTCTCATGAAGACATTGGACAAAGGATCATACTAGAATCAGAAATTGGTGACATAATAAAAAAATCAGGATTTGACAAGACATTTCTTGCTAAACTTGCATTTGGGAATTCTAAATACCAGTTCATGAACGAAATAATCTCTGGCGGATTGAGTGCAGACATGATGGACTATCTTTTACGTGATGGATATTTCACGGGTGCAGAGCATGCCAAAGTGGATTTTATGAGAATAATCCATTCACTTGATGTTTACGACAAGAAACTTTCACTTGACAAGTCTGCTTTACACTCTTTTGAGTCCATGATGATATCTAGATACCAGATGTTCAAGGCAGTATATTTTCACAAGACTGTGCGCTCTGCAGAAGTCATGCTTATACAATCAATGGTGCTTGCAGACAGCGAACTTGGACTTACTACAGATGATGTGGAAAACTATGTCCAAATGACAGACGAGCTTGTCATATCAAAACTTGTATCACTTGAGCCAAAAAATACCGATCTGAGAAGAGCAAGGCAACTTGCAGTAGAATATCAAGAGAGAAAACTGCTCAAGTGTGTTTATGAAAAGATCTTTACTCGTCCAAGGATGGGAAAGGTAAACGTAGCACATCTACAAAACGAAATTGCTAAAATATCCAAAGTAGACGAGTCTGAAGTCTTTATTGATGTATCAAAGACACCATCAATTCCACTTGCTCCATCAAAAAAAGAATCCCAGTCTATAATTCTTACAACAAAAAAGGGAGAGGGGCCAAAGGAATCATACGAGTTACCAATATCTGAAATTCCACTAGTTTCTTCAATTTCAGGCTTTATGGACATATTACGAGTATACACACGGCAGCAATTTAGAAAAAAGGTTGAAATTGCAGCAAACGTCACTCTTGGTGAAAACAGTCAATGAAAAAAAGAATTGTAGTAAAATTGTCAGGA
>CAYWWR010000136.1:0-2718 GCA_964462165.1 uncultured Nitrosopumilaceae archaeon | reverse complement strand
AAGATTGGACCAAGCATACTGGATATGCTGAAAATGAATATCAGGATTTCTGGACGCGCTATGAAAAAACTTTCTGGGATTATTATGATAAAGTAAGGTCAGAGACAAAACCTGAAACTGAGCCTATACATGTTGAAACTGACATCTCAGTTTCTGTAAATATTGATCCTAGCAAATGTATTGCATGCTGTAGCTGTGAAACCATTGTACCATCTGTGTTTAGGGTGGAAAAAAATGTCAAAGTGAATCCTAAATCCAGGGTAATTAACGAGTCTGGAGCTAGTTCTGAAAAAATTCTCGATGCTGCACAAACATGTCCAACAAAAGCCATCAGTGTTTCAGACAAGGAATCTTTCAGAAGATTATATCCTTGGTAGATGACATAATTAGGATTAAAACACCTTCTTTACTTACTTGATGCACTGTTGAAAAAAACCAAGATGGATCTAGTAATTGAAGAGACTAGACAAATTTTGAAAGAGTATCGTCTCTGTGATTATTGTCTTGGAAGAATGTTTGCAAGTAAATTGCGATTGGTCTCTCACAAGAATCTTGGAGAGAAAATTAGAAAAATTATAAAACAAAGTAAACCAAAATCATGTTATCTCTGCAAGAACCTGATGCCAGAACTTGATACATTCTTGAACAAAATTCTTGACATGTCAAAAGAATACGAGTTTTCTACATTTCTTATTGGCGCAATTCTCAAGCCTTCTATTTTAGATAGGGATGACATCATACGCTCTAAATTCAAACTCAGAGGCATTGCAGGAATAAAAAGCGATGTAACAAGAGAGATGGGAAAACAATTTGGCAAAAAAACTAGAACCAAGGTTGATTATCAAAGTCCTGACATTGTATTTACAATTGATTTCAAAAAAGATCAATATGACATAAAGCCCAAAGCATTATTCTTACAGGGTAGGTATACAAAAGAAGCAAGAGGAATTCCACAAAAACAAATCTCTTGCAATAGATGTGATGGAAAGGGGTGTTTTGTTTGTAACTTTCATGGAATATCTGAGTACAATAGTGTAGAAGGTCACATTGCCAAGTTTCTGTTTGAAAAATTTGGCGCGCAGCAAGCCAAAATAACTTGGATAGGAAGTGAGGATCAATCAAGTCTTGTTCTTGGAAATGGTAGGCCATTTTTTGTCAAGATGATAAACCCGCACAAAAGAAAAGTTACAATACCAAAAAAGGTAAAACTTGACAGTGTCTCGGTTCTTAATTTACGAACTGTTTCAAAGATTCCTACTGATCAAATAAAATTCAAGACAGATGTCATGCTGGAAATAACAACTGAAAAAGACCTAGCCCCTGACGCATTAAATGTGTTAGATGGTCTAAAAGACATACCTATTGCAATAAGTGAAAATTTGCCTTGGAAGAATCAAAAACGAATCTATGATGTCAAGATAAAAAAAATTGATACAAAATCATTTACCGTCTTGATGACGTTGGATGGCGGAATCCCTCTAAAGAGACTTGTAACTGGAAACAATGTGGAACCAAGCATAAGCGTGTTACTTGAAAATGCATGCAAGTGCACAACATTTGATTTTCATAAAATAGTGTCTAGTGACTAAATTTTTTGCGTAATTGTAACAATTCTGATCGAATCTGTTGATTGCAATAAAACTATTTGAAATCTATCTTTTTGTGTCAAACTTTTATTATCGTCAAATTCAATCTTGTTGGATTGGATCCTTTACTCAGAGTTCACGAAGCCCACAAAAATGGATTAATTCCTGACAAGGTTCACGCGTTGGTAGTAAAACGATTTGAAGTAGCCTTGTCTGGTATACAACGAATAGAAAAAGCATCTGGAATTAATTTTCCACTTGCATATGTGGAACCTGCTACAGTTGTATCTCATCCGTCTGCAGGCTCCTTTGATTATGGAATATTGTTTGCAAGAACAATTCCCGTTGTTTCTAGCGATAAACTAAATATCATAATACAAATTACTGCTCCACTTGTTGCATATGGTCTAAAGGGAACAATACATGCTATTCTTGCACATGAATTTCTACACTATTTGGAATTGATACGAAAAGTATCAAAGATGGATATTGTCTCCGATGAATTAAGTGGCAATCTTTTTGAGAGTAGTTATTCTGACTCTGCTAGGCTATCTGAACCAAAAGCCGTCTTTGATGACAAGACTTTGCTGTTACATATCACTAAAAAATTTCCAGAGGGATTTCGGGACTATAAACTAGAAGACAAGGTGATGAAACTCTGGATAGAAAAGAGTCTTCCTACCATAAACATCACAATGGATACAAACATTGCCAAGATTCCTGCATCTGTGATTGCAAACACAACAATTGACACTATGCTATTGCAAAAATTAGATCAAATAGAACAAAAGACTACTCGTCTTAGAAAAAAACAATTGTACTAATTATTGGTTAAATTCAGTAAAGCCACACTTGCCGCAGCTTCGTCTGTTTTTGTGATTTGACATGAACACACCTTTACCACATCTTGAACACTCTTTCTTTATTCTCTCTGCCTTGTCGCCAGAAACTTTGTAGTATTTGTATACTGATGGACTGGAACCTTTCTTGCCTGCCATTACTTGCTCTCTTCCTTTGCTTCAGCTTGCTCTGCTGCTGGTGCTTCGGCTTCTGCTTTGGCAGCTGTGGCTGCTTTTACTTTTTCAATTCTTGCAAAGACTGCAGTCTTGAGATGTTCCTTGGCAAGTTTTTC
>CAYWWR010000135.1:0-2767 GCA_964462165.1 uncultured Nitrosopumilaceae archaeon | reverse complement strand
GCAAAAAAAGATTTATCAATTCCAAATATCATGCCATGTCGTTTTGCCACGATATTAGATATAGTGCCTATAGAACAACCATGTTCTATCACAAAATTACATTTTGCAAGTCTCTGAACAATATTTTGTATTTTTTTCTCAAACACAGAATGCTTGCTTTTCTTGTAAATGTTTACCCAATTTTTTTCCAAATCAGTTGTATCATCGCCAATTTTTTTTATACCCTGTAATGATTTTTTTATGAAAGATTTCATTTTGGGATTTTTCACATTTAACAAAATATACCCACCAAGCTTTGCTCTAATGGAGAAAAAAGAAGATAGATCTTCAACTAGAATAGGGATTGATAAAATTACTGGATATTTACCAGTGCAGGATACACAGTAAAGTAATCCCTCTACAATCTCAGTTTTCTTTTCAAATATTTCCATATTCAAAGACTTGCCACATTTGACACATCGAATATACTGTAAACTAGATTCGTGCAATAGATCTCAACAACCAACAAGAGATTAAATCTATAACGATTTATTCTGAAATCTTGTTTTCTTGGAATGGTCCTGAATTGTACCAGCAATACCTAAAGTAATCAAGACACCACTCGTGAAACAGTTGATCTTTACTATAGAACATTTCTCTCATATCAGCATCCCCTTCCAGAGTAGGAAACAACACACAAGCTTCCTTTTCGTTTAACACAACAACTACCTTGACATCTTCTTTCATCTTTCTTTCAACCAATCCCTTGTCAAGCAAAGTCTTCATTCCCAGCTTGTTTAGTAGTTCCTTCCTGCCCTTTGGTACAATCACATTGTTGGAAAATATGTAGTTGAATGTAGTACCGTGTTTCACTCTTGCAAGTAATGGTTCTATAAGATCCAAAGGAACTTCAGTGAATAGTTCGTAGATGTATTCATCTGCATTCTTGTAAACAAGTTTCCATTGTTCCAACACATTGACAAATCCCTTGATCTGTTGGCCCCCAGCAAGAGCACCTATTCGTTGTATGAATTTCATCGGAATATCTCCAAAGTCATGAGTTTCAAAATATTTTCTATTTTTTGATAAAAATAATAGAGAAGGCACTTGAGTACACATTGTCTTGCCGTATGTAGTCAGATCATAGTATCCATCTTTGTCTTTTAGAATAAGCCCAGCATTTGAAAGACGTTCAAAGTTTCGATGCACTTCTTGTACTGTTGCATGTAATTCTTTTGCCATGTTTGAAATTTTTGATTTTTGTTCCAAAAGTTTGAATATTATTTTTAGTCGTTGTTCGCTTGCAAGTTCTAGAAAATCATTTGCGGCATTTTCATAAATTGTTCCCACAGCACATTTGGTTCAAAGTATTTATGTAAATCTTACTAACCCAAATCCTGTTCAGAACATAACCATGAACAAATTTTGATAAAAATTTTACATGTAAAAAAGATGTTTTCGCCGAATCAGATTGTTAGACTAAAATATCATGAGAAATCTAATCAGGTATGATCACAGTAGACTGCAAAGACATACTTCCTCTCAAATCTCCTCTTGCTGTCTACACTGCAGATCAAGTGGGAGCAGCACCTGCACTGAAGATACGTGAATTTGTACTTGATCCCATAAGCGATGAAGACATAGATGCTACAAGAGTCATAAAAGCAATCAAGGATTTTCTTGATTCATTATCAATTGCAAAACATTTTGCAGTTATCCAAAACAAAAACTTGATCTCGATAGTAGCTATAGATGACTTTAAGGTAGAACCTCAACCCACACAGCCAACTGACCAGTTTTTTTCATGCATCCATTGTGGATATGTTACACAATTTGAGGCAGTGTACAATAATCACATGAAGATACATTATTTGTAATATACAATCAGAGAATTTGAAAACCTAAAGAAAAATTTGTACAGATGTCCTATTGAGACACTACTTCGTAAAATGTTGGCTTGGGCGGTCCTTCCATGAAAGAATGACCTTTTGATTGAATTCTAAAATGCTCTTGTGTTTTGTGCATTGTTTCAAATTTTGCCTGGGTTTCAAACTCTACTAAAATCACATGCTTGCCAGCACGTGTTTCTAATAATCTTCTCCTTACAAAGCCATCAAATTTTGAGAGTTCACCATTAGACTCTGTTATCCAGTTTTTGAATTCTCCTTCAGAGCCCTTTTTGAGTTGAATTTCTGCTGCAACCACAAACATATGCTTGAACGGAAATTATACGAATAATAATATTTCTAAGATTTTCATGCATGGCAAGTCACATGCGTCCAAACTAGTAAAATCCAACACACACTCAATAATTCTAAATAACGGAGTAATTCGACCAAGTGTATGAATGAGAAGCTTCTAGCCTATGGATCAATTATTGCAGCCATAGTAGTCATGTCAACTATCGTATTCCCATTTTGGAATCTCATTCCGTCAATGGTTACAGAGACAGTCAAAGTTGTATACGTAGAAGGCGGAGGCAAATGCACTGTGGAAACAAATGACAGTTTCAATATTCGCGGAGTTGCTTGTGGTAATGCAAAGGTAGGAGACAACATCACGGCATCATATGACGTAAAGGTAAAAGACAGAGAACACAAAATTTAGCAGTTTATAGAAGCTTTAGATCCTTTGTAACTTTGTCAATCATTTCTTCAGGAGCCGGACCTATGGATATGCATGTAACCGTTCCAGGCTCTATCTGAGTATGGCCAGCATCTGTAACCTCAGACCAAGGTAAATCATGAGATATTGCATCACGTTTTATTTTTTCAAGCTCTGACATGAT
>CAYWWR010000134.1:0-2787 GCA_964462165.1 uncultured Nitrosopumilaceae archaeon | reverse complement strand
AAATATCTTTTGGAGTTGATGTTTCATGCATTGTAAGTATTACAGTCATGCCTGTTGAAACAAGATACTTGCACCGGGTTAGAAAATCAAGTATTTGTCCTGCATCTGCATACATTGTTAAAAGTGATATTGAATCAATTATGACACAATCAAAGTTCTTGGAATTACTACTGACATATCTGCCAATTACTGGTAGCAAGTATGCTGATTGTTTCTGTGACCATACTGCTCCGTATACGTGTAATGGAAGTATGGAAAATCGATTTTGTAAAAATGCGGTCGTAAAGTTAAAGGTAATGGTCTTCATTTTTTCGATATAATCCTTGACGGTGTTTTCTGTTACACACAACACCTTCATCTTTGATGATAGCATTCCTTGAATGAATTGGGCTGCAAGTGCACTCTTTCCTGTACCATGTTCTCCTTCTATCATCATTAGACACGGTGTAGGAATTCCGCCTGCTAGTTGTCTGTCTACTTCTTCATTGCCTGTAGGGACTGTCTTTATCATGCTACTCTCACCGAACTTGTGGACAATACCCCGTTGTCAGTTCCCATGTTTGCAGTCAATGTGCTATCTGAATTTGTTGGATTTTGTAATTTTGCTTTGATGTTTAGTGTTTCTTTAGGATCCAATATTCCTGGATGTGTAAAATCGTCTGTTATGCTTTGTATGCACCAATGATCTGATGCAAGTGCTGTGCAACTATTGGTATATTGTAAAACCTCTGTTAATGTGGTGGGTATGCCAGTCATGTTTGCTTGGTATGTTACTATTGCATCAAACTTGTTGTAGTTCCATAGTATGGTGTTTCCAGTATTGTTTATCGAAAAATTAACCGTACTATCACCACTAGTATTTTGTAAATTTGAAAGATTGATGTTTGTGTGTAAAATTGAATTAAGTGTATCAGACATTTGTGCTGAAGACGTACTTACCTTTGTAGTATCATCTAGTATCGCAGGAAATGACATCATGGCATACACTATTGTAAATGTGACAATTCCACCTGATATTGCAATGCTTAATCCCATTGCACATCACCCTAGCAGAATGTAGCGAAGTATTCATCGCTAACTCCATTTGGTGTTGTTACTTGTAATTCGTATACGCTACTGCATTGAATGGTGGGTAAATTTGAAAGATTAATCTGTATCGTGTTTGCTTTATCCCAACTAGTTACTGGGCTTGAAAATGTCCATGATGTAGAGTCTGTATCATATGGAATTTTTTGCATTGCACCAGTCTGCCCAAAATATACATCAATGTTCTGAGTGTTGGTAATCGAATACGTCCCGATATTTTTCACCCATGCACTTACACTTGTATCTGTTGGATTTTGGGCGTAAATGATCTTGATGTTTGTCAATATGGTCTGTTTTTGGTTTTCAGTTGTCTGGGTAAAAGTAGACTGGAATGTACCTACCTTTGTCATGACTACTCCGGCAAGACCTGCAGCTATGATGACAGATGCTACGATAAGAATTGCTTCGGTAAATACTGCAGATCCCATCTATTTCACCTTTGATTCCACTGTTACAATTGAGCCATGTGACTTGCCTTGATTCATCATGAGTTTTGCATATGTCAAGTCTGCCTCATTGTCTGCTATGCCCATGACTTTGCCAAATTTGTATAACATGATGAGTATTTCTTTGACTGATAATCCTGATTGGTCCATCAAATTGATGATGTTGTATATGACACGTTCATCTTCTTGTCTGAGACCCATCAATTTGCACTGTTCTATTAAAATGTCAATTGAGCTTCTGTCTACTGTTTGAAGAATCTCTTCTAATATTGTAGTTGTTGTCATGAGTTTACCGAGTGTAAGACTGCCATTGAATAATTGAGTCAATGGCATTGATTCTGGTAATTCTTGTTTTGACTGAATATCTTCCGTTTGTTTAGTTGTATGTGGACTGTTGCTTGTTGTTACAGTTTGACTAGTTTCTATTTGTTGGTCTGAATTGTTTGGCATAGAGTTTTCAGGATTATTTACAATGTGTATTGGTGATTGTTCTGCATGCAGCGGAAGTGTTGGATCTGATAATCCTTTGATATCCATTGAATCAAAGTACTTGCGCATAAAGTTGAGAGGATTTGCTATCTCTGTCTGAAATGCTTTGATGTCTGTTAGAGATGTTTCAAATGTGAGTGTCAGATCCTGAATTGTACTTCGAAGTGTGTTGATTTCTGCTCTAACATCACTTACAGTATCTTGCATTCTTGCCAACTCTCTTTGAAATGGATCCACTGCACGCATTACCATGTCATTTAGAACATTTTCATCAACTACTGGTTGTGCCATGGCTGGCGCAACCATCATCTCACCTGATGCTGGTGACGGCATGATCATATCTGAATTTACTCCTCCTGGAATGTTATTTGTCATTATCATACCGCTTTCTTGTCTTGGAGCTTCAAAAGAAACATTTTCGATTGGAGGTTCTGATTGTATTGTTCCGTGATTTTCATTCTGATCCTGGTGATTCGGACTTTTCTTTGCCATAAATTTAGGAATGCCTACAAGTATTACTGCAATGGCTACAACTGGAACTACAAAATAGTATAATGATGTGGGAAAACTAAATAGATATTCTGGCAAAAGCTCATAGAGAAACAAACCGTAACATGCCATTGCACTGACTGTAACAAATATTCGTGTTTTACTAGATAATCTTGTTATTAAAAAGAGTGGATTTGATGTGATGAATTTCAAATCACATTCTACCTATCCCAAGTCCACAGTTGTTGTTGTAATTGCTGGCACCTGTCTTTCTACA
>CAYWWR010000133.1:0-2840 GCA_964462165.1 uncultured Nitrosopumilaceae archaeon | reverse complement strand
CACTGTAAGAGCTTGCATCATGGAGTATCTGACCCCATGTTGGAAAAGTTGGATCGCCAAGGCCAAGAAAACTCAAACCGGCCTCTGTAGTGATGGCACCTGGTACCGAGATTGCAATGCTTGCAAATGCATATGGCAACAACTGTGGTAAAATATGCTTGAAGATTATCTTGTGATTTTTCTGTCCCATGAGTTGTGCTGCCTCGACATACTGGAGTGTTTTTATCTGCATAGCCATGCTTCTTGACACCTTTGCTATTCCAACCCAGCCAAATATCACTAGGAATCCTACCATCAAAAATATACTATTTCCAATGGTCACTGCAAGAATAATCAATAGAGGCAGTGCGGGCATGGCATAGATGATGTCATTAAAGCGCATCAACACCTCATCTGTTGCTCGCCCCTTGTAGCCAGCATAGACTCCATAAATCAAGCCAATCACTACAGAGCCAATTGATACTGTAATTCCAATGAATAGTGCAAGTGGTGTTCCCCAAAGCAGTCCAATGGATAGGTCGCGTCGTAGCTCATCAGTTCCCATAATTCCATACACCTGTCCCCCAAGAATTAGCCGTGATTGTTCCAAGACAGGTTTTCCGGATACATCATACAGATTGACATGAAACACATACTGGCCTTTTAGGATAACATTTTCATCAAGTTGTGAAAAGACAATTTTTTCAGACGATACACCATCAAGTGGAAACAGATACTTGGATTTTTTGTCTGAAATATTTTTTAGTATAACATTTTGTGTTGAAAATATCATGCTGCTGTATGTTGTATCATTATTTGCAAATGGCAATGAAGTTGATACAAGTTGTAAAACCATTCCATCAGGTCTTGTCACAGATATTTGCAATAGTGGTGAACCGCTGTATTTGGCAGTATATTGATAGATAAAGTCACTTGGGAAGCCATCGTACTGGTAATTTACTGTAAACGAATTTGTAACAACATTGACAGTGCCAAGTTGTTGTGATGATATCACAGGAGACAAAATCAAGTGTTCAGGAATTTTTTCAGACTGGAAATAATTTATCCATGCAGGCTGGGCAGATTTTGGATACAATAACCAACTTGCAGGGTCGTTCCATGATTTAAAACTGTCAAGTGGAATGGCAACAAATGCAACAACAGACATGGAAAAAAGAACAACAAGTATTGCAACTCCAGTCATCCCAATCTTGCTGTGTGAAAATTCTTTCCATATTGCGCGTGGTGAAAAACTCATTGTCTTCGCACCCTTGGATCAAAGTATCCATACAAGACATCAGCTACAAATACACTGACAAGAAAGAATGCAGTCAAGACATATGTTGCACCAATTATCACTGGCAAGTCAAGAACGCTTATTGCCTCAAAGTACAACCTTCCCATGCCAGGCCAGTCAAAGACTGCCTCTGTAATTATTGCGCCACCAAGAGAACCAGATAGGCTTAGTGCAAGTATTGTAACAATCGGAGGGGCTGCATTTTTTAGCGCATGCGAATACAGTATGCGTTTTTCATCAATTCCCGCAGCCCTTTTTGCAGTGATAAAGTCCTCTTGTAGTACACCTACCAAGAAATTTCTCACCAAATAAGCCCAAGAGCCAAACCCAATGATTACAAGTGTAATCAACGGGAGCGCCATGTGATACAAGAGTGAGCCCAGATACCCAGGGTCTGATGCAGAGACATCAGGTGTTGCCCTTGCAGGAAATATAGGATACAAGAACGCAAAGACAAAGATCATCAAGACTCCAATCCACCAGACAGGAAAACTGCTAGATATTATTGCAAACCCAGATGTTATCTTGTCAATTTTTGAGTTGACCTTGCTTGCAGCAACTGCCCCAAGAAATATTCCAAGGACTGATACGATGGCAGTGGCTGTTGTAAAAAGAAGTATTGTTCTTGGAAGTTTTTCAAGTATGATATCTTTAACATCAGACGAGCCACTATCACTTGTTAGAAATTTGGCATGGCCAAAGTCTAGTGTCAAAATTTTATACATTGACAATCCAATTCTTTGTGGCGAGTACCATGGTTGATCAAGTCCAAGTGCAGTGATTCGCATCTTTACTTGATTGTCAATATACGAATCAAGTTGCTCTGTTGTTTTAAAACTTGCAAGAAGGCTCTTGTTGTTTGTCACTTGTTGTCGTATGTCTTGTGCAGCACTTTGTTTTGATATTGAATCCATGTTAGAGCCAACAAGAACGATAGTGAGAAGAAGTGTTGCCATCAGCACACCAAACATGGTAATTGCCCGCTTGACCAAGAATTTTTTAAATCCCATTTATGATCTCTGCCTCTTTTTGATAACATACCATGTTATTACAATCACAACTGGTACCAGTACAATTCCAAAAAATACATAGCCATAGTTTTCTGCAAGTGGTGTAGAACTGGTTACGATATTATCTACCACAAGTGGAGTAGAGCCATTTGTTACAAGAAAGCTAGTGTGATACATGTCTGGCTTGTATGCCTCATCAGATACCACAAATACTTGCAAGTCATTTGAGCCCAGGTCAAGAGTTGCAGTCTTGTCAGGCGCTAGAGTAATTGTTGCAGAGCCATTCCCAGATGTAACATTTCCCTCATCAATCATCTTTCCTTGAGGACTGGTAAAGTAATAGTAAATGGTCGCATTTGGCGTGACAGTTACAGGAACTGCAAGTGTTGCTCCAAGTGATACACTTGTTGGCACATTTATTCCAAGTATCTGCGGCATGCTCACCTGTTCAAACTTTTTCCAATAGCCCGCAGGAAATGGATAGGTAGGGTCGTCAAACGCCTTGATTGTAATCTTTCTTGCATCAGGGGCATAACTGTCAAGATAGTATGGAC
>CAYWWR010000132.1:0-2927 GCA_964462165.1 uncultured Nitrosopumilaceae archaeon | reverse complement strand
CATCTGCAAGAATAGTAGAAAAATTCTCTGATCAAATCATAGATTACAAGATGGGCGGAATTCAGATCAAGGATGTAAATCTTCTCAACATGTCAATGTTGTTACTTACTTGATTTCAGACAACTTGGTTGCATCTAGTGCATTTTTCAATTCATTTATTGAGAATGGTTTTTGAACAAATGCTGTAGAGCCAAAACCAATGGTCTTTCTAACACGCGGTGTTGATTTTTCGTCAGCAGTTATCAGTATGATAGACATGCTAGGTTTTGATTCCAGAAGAGTTTTTGCCACAACATCTCCCTTTATGTCAGGCAAATCCATGTCAAGTAATATAATCGGATTTTGTTTTGATTTGACAAGTTTTGCTACAAGATCAAGTGCAGATTTGCCATCACCAACTGTTTGTATGTCATTGTATCCCAATTGCTGCAGAAAACTTTGAAGTCTTAGCAAAATTGCAGGGCTGTCATCAACTAGTACAATTGGTCTTTTCTCTTCAACTATTTCATGAGTATATTTTTGCGCTTCTTCAAATGCATTCCGGGCCTCATCATAACGACCTATTCTAAGAAAACACCTAGCTGCACACTGATATGCATAGCTTGAGTTATTTTTGTCCTTTTTTGCAAGTTTCAAATAAAACTTGGCTGCTTCTACAAGTTCATCTTTTCTTTCTTTTCCTTGTCTTGATTTACACTCAGATGCAAGTATTAGATATAATCCTGCTCGATAGTTGTTGTTTTTCATTTCTTTTTGAGCAAGAGCCATGAACATATTGTGAGCTGTCATATTTTGATCATTTTTCAGATATGTACAGGCCAGATCAAATTTCTCTAAATCTTCTTCCATGATTAGCATTATACAAGATCGAGTATAATATTTGATTTGTGTAAGAAGAAAACTCTTGACTCGAACTAGGAAAAGAGTAGATAATACACATATTATAAACAAAAATGAAGTAGTAATAGAGTGAGCAAGGAAAACCCTAGCGTAGGCATTTCGCAACCTCCCGTAAACATACTGTTTAGCCCACTAGATGTCTCAAAAAAAGACGTATGGAGTATTGATGTAGTACGCATTCTAGAGATTTTGATTAAAATTCTAAGTCAAGCAGATAAAAAAGATCTTCGAGTTGCAGGAATTGCAGCATTGTCTTCTGCAATGATACATAGAATGAAAGTAGAAAGCATCTTTGCACTGCAAAAGGCAGCCATGGATAAAAAACCACTTACCCAGAGAGAAGATGTCGATATTGAAGTGATAAACATGCCATACAGACATGAATCCACATATCCAGTAACATTAGATGAGTTACTATCAGTTCTCGAGAACCTCATTGGAACAATAGCAAACCCACGTTCAAGCAGAAGACAGTTAGAATTTGAGCCAGTCCAGGCACCTAATTTTGACGATTATTTCATCTCTCTTGAGAAAATAATAGGCCAGTATGAGGAACTAATAATGAGCAAGATAAAGGCCACAGGTTTTGGCTCCTTCAAGGCAATAACATCAGAACTTGAGCTTATTGATACAATCAGATGTTTCTTTGCCATTTTATTTTTGGCCAGAGACATGAAAGTAGATCTTGAACAGACAGAAGACGACATTATAGTCTCCCTGATAAAATAGAAATTTACAATCAGATCAATACTAAGTAGGAATTTCATTTAAGTATGCTTTAGCCTAACCGGATATTGTAAATGGGCAAGATAGAAGACGATGATGCAATGGCAAGGCTAGAGGCCGCACTATATTCAGCAGGAAGACCATTAACCATAGAAGAATTGATCAAAGCATCAGGAACAGAATCCAGAACAAAGACTTTGGCCATAATGACAAATCTTGTCAAAAAAACAAAGACAGTCTTCAAGGCAATCGAGGTTGCAAGTTTACCAGATGGCTCGTATGTATTTCAGCTAAAACCAGAGTTTAACACAGTAATTAGAAAATACGCATCAAAACCATTGTTACCTACAGCCACTCTCAAAACATTGTCATATATCGCATACATGCAACCTGTTTCTTCAAAGAGATTGGTAGAAGTAAGGGGATCCGGAGTATACATGCATCTAAAATTATTACAACAATTGGACTATATCGAACATCAAAATGTCGGTAGGCTAAAAATCTACAACACTACAGAAAAATTCCAGAAATATTTCGGCATACAGGGAGACAAGGACCTCCTCAAACAGAAACTCTTTACAAAAGTAAGAAGCCCAAGTCAGGCCATAGAACAGCAAGAACCCCAAGTATCGACAGAACCATTGACTCCAAGTCAATAGTCAGTTCAAAAATAGTGCTCCAACCTGTAAATGGTATAAATTAGAGATACTTTATCGAGTCAACATGAAGAAATCTGTAGAAAATCTTGCAACAAGTAAGATTACTGGTGGTAGAAGATACCCACTCAGATCAAGACGTAAGTACGAAATTGACAGATATTCTGTAGAAGCAGTTCCAGGAGAACAAGTAACTGTAACTCGCAAGACCAGAGGAGGAAATCAGAAAACAGCATTAAAGACAACAGATGTTGTTAACTTGACAGTCCCAGGTTCCAAAGTTAAAAAATTGAAAATTCTAAAGGTGTTAAAAAATCCGTCAAACAAAGACTATGAAAGACGCGGAGTAATTTCCAAAGGCGCAATTTTAGAAACCGAAGCAGGTCAATGTAGAGTAATTTCAAGACCTGGTCAAGACGGCGTAGTAAATGCAATCCTGATAAAGTGATAAGATGAAGGATTACGAACATGTCGTAATCTGGCTGGACTATTTCAATAAAACCATCACAAAGAAAATGGGTAGAAAAGTTTCTCGTGAAAAGAGTGTTTTTGACCCATCGTTGAACGAATTGATTGCTGCTGCCAAGGCGGCAGGACTTGAACCAACCGAGACAAATGATCAAGTTAGATTTCCAAGACGACCAT
>CAYWWR010000131.1:0-2961 GCA_964462165.1 uncultured Nitrosopumilaceae archaeon | reverse complement strand
TCATGATTCTTGGAAATTCCATGGATTTCAAGATTCACAAGATATCACCAAAAGCTGTTGTAAAAATAGAACGAAGCACGTCAGTTACCATACTTACTGAAACATCAGTTGATAAAAAAGTCAGAGTTACATTCGATGAGATAGGCGGTCTCAAGACACAAACAAAAAGAATGCGCGAGATCGTAGAGTTACCACTAAAACATCCCGAAGTTTTCACAAGACTAAATGTAGAACCACATAGTGGAATATTGTTGTATGGCCCTCCAGGATGTGGAAAGACATTGATTGCCAAAGTTTTAGCGAGTGAATCAGAGGCCAACTTTTACTCTATCAACGGTCCAGAAATAATGAACAAGTATTATGGCGAGACAGAAGCAAGACTACGAGATATTTTCAAAGAGGCAAAAGAAAATTCGCCAAGTGTAATATTCATTGATGAAATTGATGCAATTGCACCAAAAAGAGAAGAAGCATACGGAGACGTAGAAAAAAGAGTAGTAGCTCAACTCTTGGCCTTGATGGACGGTCTCACAGATAGAGGAAATGTCATAGTACTAGGTGCAACAAACAGACCAGAAAGTGTAGATCCTGCTTTGCGAAGACCAGGCAGATTTGATAGAGAAATAGAAATCACAGTACCAAATGCAGATGGTAGACTAGAGATATTACAAATCCACACGCGAGGTATGCCACTTCAGGATGTAGACCTCAAAGTACTTGCTGCAGAATTACACGGATACACAGGAGCTGACATCAAATCATTATGCAGAGAGGCTGCAATGAAAGCCCTCAGAACATTTTTGCCAGAGATTGAAAACGAGACTGAAAAAATTGCACCAGACGTATTGCAAAAAATGAGGATAACATTACAGGACTTTTACGATGCAATGCACGAGATTGTACCAACTGCCATGCGTGAATTCTACGTTGAGAGTCCAAAAGTATGGTGGAAAGAAGTAGGCGGACTGGATGATGCAAAAAGAACTCTAGAGGATAATTTGATAACTGCAATAAAAGAGCCAGCTAAATTCCAAAAGATGGGAATTAAACCTCCAAAGGGTGCATTATTGTACGGCCCATCAGGATGTGGAAAGACATTGCTTGCACGAGCTCTTGCAACAGAGAGTGGTGCAAACATGATACTTGTAAGAGGACCAGAGATATTATCAAAGTGGGTTGGAGAATCAGAAAAAGCAATAAGAGAAATTTTCAGAAAGGCCAAGACATCATCACCGTGTATAATAATATTTGATGAACTTGATTCACTTGCAAGATTCAAATCAAATGAAGAAGGAGGAGTAGGGGAAAGACTACTCAGTCAGCTTCTTACAGAGATGGAAGATGGAGGAGCATCTAGAGTAATAGTACTAGGAATTTCAAACAGACCAGATCTTATTGACCCATCACTAATACGACCAGGTAGACTTGATTTGATGATCTTTGTTCCACCGCCAGATGAAAAAGGTCGATTTGAGATAATCAAATTATTTACAAAACTAATGCCACTTTCAGGCGATATCAATTTGAAAGAGATTGCAGTGGCAACAAAAGGATATAGTGGAGCAGATCTTGTTGCAGTATGCAGAGAAGCTGCAGTAAATGCCATGAGAAACAATATCCAAAAAATTAGTAGTGCAGACTTTTCTGCCGCACTCAAAAATGTCAAGCCATCTATTACTAAAAATGTTGAAGACTGGTATTCCACAGTTAAAGATAATATATCATACGCATTACCAAAACCAATGGACAAGGCATTTTACGGTTAGACATGGCCATTCCATTACGAAATACCATATATGAAAAGATCAAGATTGCAGGCTCCCTTACCGATTCAGAATTATCAAAGTCTCTCATCAAGGCAGGCATCTCAATTCCAGAAGACGAGTTTAACAAAACTCTGCTCAATCTAGAAATTTATGGCCTCATCAAGGTAACCTGGCTAACAAAAGACGAACGCAGAATAGAGATATCTGAAAAAATCGAAGATGAAGACGAGATAGAAAAACAAAACATGGAAAACTTGGAAAAAGAATACGAATCAGGATTTCCAGGTGTCGGCCAAGAAGAAGAGATTCCAGAATAATTATTTTATCACTGGAAAGTGAAACGCAGCATCAAGTGCAATTCCTACAAATATTATCGTAAGATATGGTGCAGTGACCTTGTATGCCTTCCATGCAAAGTCCGAAGTTGGAGTCTTGGTGAGTTTATAGTGATAAACCAACATTAGACCACCTGACACAAGTGCAACTCCAAGATACACATATCCCAATCCAAATGCAACAAGTGCAATTGAATATGGTAACAGTATTGCAGTGTTGAGTAGAATATACTTGGACGTCTTTTGCATTCCAATCAAAACTGGAAGCATTGGAACTTTGGCTTCTGCATAATCATCTCGTATCTTCATTGCAAGACACCAGAAATGAGATGGTGTCCACACAAAGACTAGAATGCCAACCAGGGTTCCAAGAATGTCCATAGAACCAGTTGCTGCAGCCCATCCTGCCATAGCTGCACAGCTTCCTGCAAAACCACCAATCACAATGTTTGACCAGTTGCTTCGTTTGAGCCAGACTGTATAGATTATCACATAGAAAAATATTCCCAGTGCGATAAAGAAAGTAGAAACAGGATTTAGTGTAAACCAAGCATAAATTACAGAGATACAGCTAACTGCAAGACCGTAAATCAAAACACTGCGAGCTGCCATCCTTCCAGATGGGATTGGTCTTGTGCTGGTTCTTTTCATCAATGGATCGATATCCCTATCATAGAAATGGTTCAGAGCACTGGAACCAGCAGATGAAAGCGCACCTGCTACGATAAGATGAAGAAGTGTTATGGTGTCAAGAGGTTTGTGTGCGATCAATATACTTGCAGCATACATTGAGGTAACAGCCGTAATGACAAGTAAAACTATGATTCGCGGTTTAGATACTTCAAGTACTTCCTTTAATC
>CAYWWR010000130.1:0-2977 GCA_964462165.1 uncultured Nitrosopumilaceae archaeon | reverse complement strand
ATTATAACTTTCCACTTGTTGGAATAATCAAAGTCTATGATTCTAGCAATAATGTGCTAGCATCTACTGGAACCGCCGTGAATATGTTTGGCGGAGACATATACTCATATAACTAATTTCTAGACTTGATATCGTACAATTAATTTTGAAATTAATTGTGATATAATAAATATAAAAAAATATTTTAGATTATTATCTTGGCAAGAGATTCTTCTGGTTTTGATGATACCATATCTCCAATCTCTGTAGATAATTTCAAGAATTTTCTACCCTTGTCAGTTATTCTATATACTTGAGTTCCATTTTCGTATCCTATCATTCCGCTTCCTTCTAGGAGTGCGAGATATTCTTTTAGCTGAGTGTATGACAAGTATGCCTTGTACATTATCTTTGTCTTTGTTGTGCCTATTGTCACAGATTCTAGGATCATTGAGATTATCTCTGTGCGGCTTCTATACTTCATGTCAACAAGAGCTCAATATTCCTATAAAAGTAATTTGGCAGAATGTTCTGTAACATTGTTCCATTTTACATGTATGAATGTTCTATAATTTTTTGTGCATATCGTGATATCTACTAGACTCGATTATTTTCTATGCATGTGATATCAATTTTGTATGTGACGATAAAGTATGAGCAATGGGATCTAAAATCCTGTTCTTATTTCGAGGTGTAATTGGCTTGAATCATGATCTGTTTGGTAGGATGGCCTCAATTTTCATCTTCACAGTACTTGTTTCTGTGTCTGTCTGGTCTTTTGGTTTTACATCGTATGCATACGGCGAATCAAAAACAGGTCTAATTGTACCTCTGTATAGCTATCCTGGAAATGATTGGGATGTACTTGCAAAAGAAAAAACAAACCATCCTTCAATTCCAATTGTTGCAATAATTAATCCTGATAGTGGGCCTGGTATCAAGGACACAAATTATGTCTATGGAGTACAAAAACTCCAGTCTGCTGGAATTCGTGTAATTGGTTACATCTATACTGCAAATGTCAATTATACTACTATTACTGGAGATATTGATGAGTACAAAAACTGGTACAATGTAAATGGCATATTTTTCGATCAAATGTCTAATGTTAAAGGCAATGAGACATTTTATGCCCATTTGAGCAACTATTCAAGATCTCTTGGACTCAACTTTACTGTGGGAAATCCTGGAATAGATACACTTCCATCATATGTTGGAACAGTAAACAATATGGTGCTTTATGATAATCCTGATCTTCCACTGATGTCATCATTTGAAGGGTGGCACAAAAATTTTACAAAATCAAATTTCTCACTTGTTTCATATGATGTAGATGATGTCAACAGAAGCTATGTTGAAAACATGTCAAAGCTTGTCCAGTATATGTACATCTCAAATTCTACACTTCCAAATCCATTCAACTCTCTACCTGGATACTTGGATAATCTATTGAATATTCTTGATAGCATAAATTACAATGTCTCTGTAACTGTGAATGCCACTACAATTACAGGAAAACCCTTGACTGGATTTTGGACTGTGGTTACATTTGGAAAAAATAGCAGCTCGGGATTTACTCCATTTACATTTAGTGCAATTCCTGGAAATAATTACACTATAACCATGTCAAACTTTGAAAACTATACACTAGATCATTGGAATGGAGGAACAAAGAGCAATACTCTAACAATCACTCCTATGGAAAATCTCACTCTAACTGCATATTATGGATCTAGCCTAATCTCGCCTACAAACCAAACAAATTCTTCTTTGCCAATCACTATAACACCCACCAACCAAACAAATTCCTCCACACAACAGGTGACACCGACTGTATCACAATACTTGAATTGTAATTGTCTAACAACTACATCAAATCGCTTACAAGATAATGGTTCAATCTATACTACAATATCATATGCTACAGGTGACAGGGCATATCCATACGGAGTATCTCTAAAGATTTACCAAGATTCTAGCCAGTCTGTTTATAGAACTATGAACTCTATTGCAGACAATCCTTTTACAATTGATTCTCTGCCATTGGGTCACACATACAAAATACAAGTCTCTGCAAATGGCATGGGTGCAGATACTGAATATGTCCGTCTTGACAAAACAAAATCCACTCCCACAACTGAAAATTTAGTTCTACACTTGTATCCTCCGGGAGGAATGCGCCCTAATGTCTTTTACAATGATGGACTCACGCCTGTATCTGATGCAATTGTATACGTAAAAGATCAAAGCAACAATACTTGGGGTATGGACTTTACTGATGTCCATGGACAGACACTACGTTTCTGGCTCGAACCAACTGTAGCAAACGACGATCATTATGTGATGGATGTAAAAATTGGGCAACATCTTTCGTATACTTATTGGCCTGTGTTTTTGTATCCGGGAAGTGCAAGAGAAATCAATATTGTCACTCCCTGGCCTCCTATGATTGACAGTCTTATTACTGTAAAATCGTATGATGCACAATCACAGTTACTGTCCGCAAAAAACAGTAGCTTTGCAGTGGATCTACTTGATCATAACGGCAATCTCATCTCTGAATCAAAGATAGATTATCATGGAAATGCAAATTTCTCAAACCTCAAAGTGGGTGACTATACATTCCGTCTGATTGATCCAAGTAATGGTACTAAATTGGGTGAGTCTAAAGTTACAATTGATGGCACTAAGACAAGTTTCACAATCGTCCAGACTAATACACCTTCTGCAGTGTCTAGTAAATAAAGTCACTACAAATTAGAGAATTTTTCCAAGTCTGATATCTTCTTGGTTGATTATAATGCTAGATGTATTTTTGAAATAAAATAATTATCTCCAAGTGGAAGACAAATCTTTTCCTAGAAAATTATTCTGATGAAATCTCAGTTAACAGAGTACACATCTCCTCCAAACATATTGATTGCAGTTGGAGTTGATGTGATTACATTATTGCTAGAATCATAGACTTTGATTATTCCAACAAGTGGAAAGTTATAAT
>CAYWWR010000129.1:0-3198 GCA_964462165.1 uncultured Nitrosopumilaceae archaeon | reverse complement strand
AAGAATATCATCTGCTTTTATTCATTTACTCAAAGAATAATACTAGGTTTTCAAGCAAAATTCATGATGACTGTAGATGCTGTAATTACAGGGTCACATGTTATTTTCCAAAATGTAATGGTAGACAAAAACATTGTAATTGATGAAGGTAAAATTGTTGGCCTTACAAATGATATCCCACAATGTGATCTAAAAATAAAAGCAGATGGCTTGGTCTCACTTCCTGGTATGATTGATCCTCACATACATTATGGTGTCTACTCTCCAATTACTGATGCTGCTGTAACAGAATCTAAAGTGGCTGCAATAGGCGGAGTCACTACAATGATGCGAATGCTCAGACTGAGTGGCTCGTACAAGAAAAATCTAGACTCTCAACTTGCAGAAAGCGCAAAAACTCATTATGTAGATTATTCGATTCATGCAGCTATACTCCACAGAAACCAAATCAATGAAATGGAATTTTGTAAAAACAAGGGGATAACGTCATTTAAGATATACATGAATCTTGGAGAAGAGGTTGGTCATGTCTACATGGACATGCAGCCTGGTGACAAGACTCTGCGAGAAGAGAGAGTAGAGATGACAACTGACATGATTGAAAAAATAGTGGAAAATGCGGCATCTCTGAATTGTCCTGTCCTTGTACATGCAGAAGATTATCAAATGTGTTCATGTGGAATAAAGACAGCAAAAGAGAAAAAAATGGATGGACTTGCAGCATGGTCCAATAGTAGACCTGTAGAATCTGAAGTCAAATCAATTACTACTATATCCAAGATTGCAAGAAAATATGGTTGCAATCTCTATTTTGTACATATTGGTTCCAAGGCTGCAATTGATGCGATATCTGAAGAAAAGAAGAATGGAACAAAAATACATGTTGAGACCTGTCCACATTATTTGACATTGTCGTATGAATCACAACAAGGATATCTTGCAAAAGTCATGCCTCCAATACGTTCCTCCAAAGATGTAGAATCTGTGTGGCATGAGATACAAAGTGGTAAAATGGATACGATTGGAACAGATCATGTTGCAAACAGACTGCATCTAAAATTAGGAGGAGAAAATGTGTGGGGAGCACTTGCAGGATTTCCAGGAATGGGCACAATGCTTCCTATATTGTTAAGCGAGGGAGTCAACAAGGGAAAGATAAACTTGCAACAGTTGTCAAACATGACAAGCCTCAACACTGCCAAAATATTTGGAATGTATCCAAAAAAAGGAACAATCCAAAAAGGCTCTGATGCCGATATTGTTCTAGTTGATTTAAAAAAGGAAGATAAAGTGTCTGCTGAAACCATAGATGGTTTTTCTGATTATACTGTCTATGAAGGTTGGAATCTCAAAGGATGGCCTGTTAAAACAATTGTTCGAGGAACTGTAATTGCAGAAGATTTTAAAATTATTGCAAAACCTGGTTATGGCAAATTTGTCTCAAGACCACAAGCTTGATCTGACCAAAAAAATTTTTTCTAAATTGTTATAAAACCGGACTTTACTGCTGACAAGGCAATGTTCAGGCCAAACAAAGCAAATGTTACCGCGTATATTGATAACATGGCACCTTTCAATATTTTTTCAGATACTTTCTTTTCAATTATGGTGTGAATAAACTTGCCTCCGTCCAATATTGGCAATGGTAGCATGTTGAATATTCCTATGAAAAATGACAGCATCCAAAGCCACAGTAGGAACATGAAGACTTCTGGACTCCAATGGATGTAATACGGAACAACTGGTTGGTATGATGGTAACGCTGCTCTTAAAATTCCAAGCATTCCTTTTTGCGGATCATCCTTGGAAGGAGTTGTAACAACAGGAATTTGCATAGACTTGCCGTCTCTAATTATTGAAACCATTGCCGTGTCTCCAGGCTTTAATTTTATCTTGGCAAAGTCTTGGGGAAGTAAAACAGGACTTCCATCTATTGCATTTATGATGTCGTCTTTTTGTAATCCAGCTTTTTCAGCACCCGAGCCTTCAGTGACTGAAACTATTGGAACTCCAAGAGGTTGATTGTAAAATACGCTCTTGATTGGGTCTGGCATGATTAGGGCAAATGATGGATTGAATATCAATAAACCTGCAATGATAAACGAAAACAAGACGTTTGATGTAGCGCCTGCTCCGATGACTCTGAGACGTGAGATTTTTTTTGCCTTGACAAACTCGTCCTCATCTGGCTCTACAAATCCTGCAAATAGTGCAATAAAGACTGCAAATCCTCCTGTCTTGATTTTTATTTTTTCTAGTGTGGCAACAATTCCATGTGCACCTTCGTGTATGACTAGTACGATTGGTACGGAAAGCAAAAAGTATGCAATGTTTGCACTTGACTGGATTGTAACCCCTGGTATGAGTACCGTCATTTCCGAGAATGATTCTGGCTTTACAAAAAAGTTTGACAGGTTTGATGCAAGGTACCAAAATGCTGCTCCCATCATCACAAAACCCAGTACTACACTTGTATTGGAAAAAATTTTAGTTGCTTTTTCAGTCCTACTTAGAATTCTTGAGAGTATCATCTGAACATTCTGGTTTTTGTATGTCAAACTGTATGGTTTTACCTCAAATCCATGTTTGTCAAGTTTTAAGAGTTTTGCAATTCCAAATACTATGACCCATGCAATCAAAACATAGATGATAGAATTGTGCGTTAAAAATGAAAAGTCCAAATTAATTGATACTCTTTTTAGTCAGGGCAAATTTATCAGTTGCTATGGGAATTGTCATAGTTTCAACATATCCTGACAAAAAATCAATTTCCAAAGTGGCACACATTGTAGTACAAAGAAAATTGGCAGCATGTGTCAACTATGCCAAAATAAATTCTATCTATTCTTGGAAAGGCAAGATTGAAGATGCAGAAGAATTTTTAGCACTTTTTAAAACTACAACAAAATCAAAACAACAACTCAAGAAAGAAATAGAAAAATCTCATCCCTATGAGGTGCCAGAAATTGTGGAGCTAAAGATGGATGATATCAGTATACCGTACATGAAATGGCTTGACAAGTCAACTTTGGGGGGCAAACCTAAGAAGAGAAATAACTCCTCCAAGAGACGAAACCCGTAATCCCGCATCTGTCGTGGAATCTACTGCATAAACTTCGACTCCTTTTGATTCCACTTGATTTAGAAATTCAATTATCTTGTCTTCATCTTGTTTTTCAAAGATCCTGTCTGAAAATA
>CAYWWR010000128.1:0-3281 GCA_964462165.1 uncultured Nitrosopumilaceae archaeon | reverse complement strand
CCTTTTGCATCACCCACAGCGCTTTGGGTTATGTTTCGAGTCTTGTAAATTTGTCCAGATATCTTCCACTGCTGTCTTTTCTCATCCCAACTCTTGTTTACATCAAAAGATATTCCAAGTGATGATGCAAGCATTTGTGCTGCAATATCTTCCGCGTAATCACCTGCTTCTTTTTCAGTTTCTCCAAAGGAGACGTATTCTGAAAGATAACCATATTTAGTATTGTCCTTTGGCTCGGCTATTCCAACAGATGCGGCCATCAATCTATGAGGTTCATTACTCTCTTGTCTAGAATATATTGCAAAAGTTACACTTCCCGGTCTTATCAATTTCAACCCTTCAGCTTTTGAGATTACCTTGCAACCTGGTGGAAATATACTAGAGATTAAAACCAAATTTGTCCCTGCAATTCCTGCATCTCTTAGTGCATATTCGAAACTTGTTAGTCTGTCAGGATGTACACCCTTACCTTTGGTAAGGAAAATTTTCTTTGCTACTAGATCTAGCATAAATCAAGTCTTAACTCACATCTTTAAAAATATAATGAAAGTATGCTTTTTGACCATTAAATGAAGTTAGATCGATGAAAAATTTTCGGTACTACGATAACGACGTATTTTAGGAGATAACTGTGCTCTCAACCTCTAAATTAAACCAGTCTTGTTTGAAAAAAATATGGATGAAAAATCATTACAAAAGGCTCTGAAAGTAGCAGAGAGCATAAAAGTAGACGAGATATCAGGTAGGAAAGTAACCATAGAACTCACATGGTTTGACGTAAAGGGAAATCCGAAATCAGAAAAATTCACCCTATTTGAAAGGGAACTTGTGGAATTTTAAATTAATTCTTTATTCTATTAAATTTCAAAGTTGAATTGCCGCTGAACACATCGGATTCATTTCAAATTCTGCAATGATACAATTATTTCTTGACCATGTTTTTCAGGACTAGTCTCTCTGAAAATTTTTGAAACTTTGCCATTTTTGTCAATGATAAAAGTAGAACGTTTTGCAAGCCCAGCAATGTTCAATCCAGTATAAGCTTTGCAAGTAGTCTTCGTAGTATCACTTAGATGAAGATAGGGTACACTATACTCTTCAACAAATTTTTTCTGGTCTGGTACGGTATCAATTGATATGGCAAAGAGTTCCGCATTTTGCTCTTTTATCTGCGGATATGCTGCAATTGTAGCTTGTGCCATCTGGAATACTCTTTTTGATGGACATGCAAACAAGTGGTTCTTTGGATAAAAGCATAAAACGACATTTTTCTTGCCTTGAAAAGAGGCTAGTTTTATCACACTACCATCATTTGCGGTAAGTTCAAAATCTGGAGCAGCATCCCCTTCATTCATGATATTTCATCATCAATTACTAGTTAATACAATTTTTGTTAGATTTTTTTTATCAGAGAACTAGAAGATAGTTACTTTTTGAAGGTCTTTTTGTATAGTTTAATTCCATCAAGTATGGCCTTTTGTGCACTTACTGCGTTCTTCCATCCAAGTATTTCCACCTTTTTTCCTTCAAGTTGTTTGTATGTTTCAAAAAAGTGTGCAATCTCTTTTGGTAGATGTTTCTCAAGATCAGAAATATCATGTATGTTTTCATAGCGTACATCATCTTTTGCAACACATAGTATCTTGTCATCCATTTCACCACCATCTTTCATCTTGAGCATTCCAATTGGACGTGATTCAATTAGAACACCAGGATAAGTTGGATTGGAAACAAGTACAAGTGCATCCATTGGATCGCCATCTTCTGCAAATGTTTGTGGAATTATACCGTATTCTCCAGGATAGAAGAATGGTGAAAACAAAACTCGGTCTAATTTTATGACTCCTCTTTTTTTATCATATTCATATTTGTTCTGAGAACCTTTTGGAATTTCTACTATGACATTTATCACAGATGGTACTTTGGAACCAGTTTCTATATCGCGCCACAAATCCATGTTGGTGACTCAGAAACAAGTCCTATTTAATTGAAATCATAAGTATAGAATTTATCCATAGTAAATTTTCGGTTTTTCAAATTGTACACTAGAATCAAGTGACTTCGGAAAAGATAAAACGCCATTTCGATTCCAGTTGTATCATGAAGGCAGCATACGTTTCAGGACCATCAGATGTCCAAATAAAGAACGTAGAAAAGCCGGAGGTTGGCAAGGGTGAGATTCTAGTCACTATGAAAGCCTGCGGAGTATGCGGTTCAGACTTGGAAAAGATTTATGGTAAATACAGTCAACCTTCCATGAGACTAGGTCACGAACCTTCGGGCATAATCTCCGCCACAGGAGATGGTGTAATCAGCTTCAAAAAAGGTGACAGGGTCTTTACACATCATCATGTCTCATGCTATTCATGTCATTATTGCACACATGGAAATGAGACCATGTGTCAAAAATATTCAGAGACAAATCTCTCGCCATGTGGACTTGCTGAAGAATTCATCGTACCAGAATGGAATGTATTACATGGCGGAGTAATAAAACTGCCAGAACATGTAAGTTTTGAAGAAGCGTCAATGATTGAACCATTGGCATGTTGTGTAAGAGCATGGAATAAAATAAAATTCAAAAAAGGAGATTCAATTGCGATTTTAGGTGCAGGTCCAACGGGCCTGATGCACCTTATGCTAAGTAAGGCATATGGAATTGAGAGCATATTTTGTCTAGACATTAATGATTTCAGACTAGACTTTGCCAAAAAATTTGGCATAACAGAATCAATAAGATCAGATGATCCAGACGCATATCAGAAAATTCTTTCAAAAACACAAAATCGTGGAGTGGACATTGCAATGGTTTCAACGGGAAATGTAAATGCCATTGCACAAGCAATTGATTTTGTAAGAAAGGGCGGCACTGTAATGTTGTTTGGAGTTCCAACAAAAGATGTCAAGATGTCACTTGAGATGAGCAAAGTATACTCTAAAGAGATTACAATCACACCAAGTTATGCTGCTTCTGAAAATGACACAAACGAAGCATTTAGGATGATAGAGCAAGGAATAATCAATGTAAAGAAACTGATCACTCACAAGTTTGATCTTGTGGATTCTGCAAAAGCTTTGGATTATGCTCACCAAGGAAATGATTCCATGAAAATAATAATCACAAATTCAGAAACGCTTAACTAAGGCAAATTTTTTCGATGAAGATATGGATTGGGGACTCAAAAACAGACTCGCAAAAATAATCAAACCACAAAACAGGCGAGGGGTAATGCTTGCAGTTGACCATGGTTATTTCCTTGGACCAACAGAAAGACTTGAAG
>CAYWWR010000127.1:0-3292 GCA_964462165.1 uncultured Nitrosopumilaceae archaeon | reverse complement strand
TTGCCAATGATTTTAAACTATTAACGGTTCCATATGACAAGGTAACAAATGAAAAAGCTGTTGCCAATCTAAATGAAATCTTGGAACTTGCTTAAACTCTTCGCGAGTTGTAATAATGTTCGATCCATCAGATACCATTGAACGTAGCGTAATGGGTTGGGGCAATCGTGGCTGGGTAGAAATAATTGAGTTTATACTTGAGACATGTTTAGACGGAGCACTAAAAACCCACATCATGTACCGTTGTAATCTAAATTCCAAACAAATAACACAGTATCTAGAATTTCTCACAGGTTGCAAATTATTAGATGCAAAACCAGAATCGCGTCGATCAAAACGACATATATACAAAACAACTGAGCTAGGAAAAAAATACATCACAGCATACAAACAGCTTTATGATATTTTCAACTAATAATTGGAGTTAATCCATCATCACTTTCTGAAATAATTTTCATACACTCAGGTCCGATATTGACCAACATATCAATTATTGAAAGATCAGGTATAAACACTTGTGACAAACGTTGCGGATATTGTTTTGCATGATATCTTTGATATTCTAATTTTATATTATTTGTTGCAAACATGTTTTCATCCATATAATTTCTACCCCCAATGCCAGAAACATAAGTATCAGCCCCAACTGTTTTGCATAAATTAACTAGCCTTTCAGTTGCTGTACCAGCAGCATTTAATTCTGAGCTTTTTATGATTTCCACCTTAATTTCAAGAATATCAATTATTTTTTTGAGTATCTCAAAATTCAATTCAAAAAGCGAATCCCATTTTTTTGTGTATATACTTTCAAAAAAACTCTCATATTTTTTAAAATATTTGGCATTTGCATAAGAATGTCTGATTTTTTGCCAATGTATATCAGTCCAAGAAACATCATTATTGATCTCAACTTGAGAGTTTGGCAAAAATTTATGATCTTTGTTTATAGGTACAGTAATCCAGATCCAGCCATTTGTGGCCATTATCCTATTCCGATTTGTGAATCGTTTATCGTATTGCACATCATCCATTATGACAAATATGTCAGAAACGCTTAGTTTGTGAAAAAATCCGGGGTATGGCAAATACTGTGGCTGGTGTACAGCAGCTTTCAACTTGATTTTGCATATGAAAATTTAGTTATAACATATTTGTCATATTGTTATAGAACATTTTTCTATACACCCACATTTGATGAACCCTAAAGGAGTATGAAAGATACAGGTTTTTGCATTTCCCAGATGTAACCCATTTGTTGTAGTTTTATGCAACTTCAACAAATGAGAGTTTGACATTTTCAGATGAAATGTCATTTTCAGATTGATTTCTTGTCTGCATAAAGTCAATTCCAGATAGACATGAGAGATGCAAGTGTTCTTCAGTTTTTCGTGTGCATTTTGTGCATATGCGTCTAATTGATTTTCTACATTTTGGACATATAGAAAAATTAGTTAGATCTGCACCACAGAATCTACACAATTCATCGCGCATTTTATTCATTATTTGTTTATGATTAATAACAGACTCTCACTACCATAGCAAGTAAAATTCGTATATAGTAATCATTAGTATGATAATTCCTTTTTCATGTCTCGAAACTTTTTGTTATACAAAACGCTTCCACGTTCTGTCAAAGTTACAATCTCAAATCCCTCTTCATTTTTTTCTTTCATTATAAGATCCATAACTTCCATCCAATCCAGATAACGACAACATTTGTCATAACTCAAGTTACATTTTGTGGAAATGTGAGTTTTTTTTAATTTACTATGAAAATACAAAATTCTAACAAGTCTTTCTATTATCTTCCAGTCAATTCTTTGTATTTCATTTTTTATTTTGTATACAGGAACACGCTTGTTCTTTTCAATTTTCAATAGATATCAGATCGATTGACTAAAGAGCAAAAAACATTACGCATGTTTACTATGAAGCCATCATGTGAACAAAGAGGTATTCAAGATATACAAAATAATTTATCACAGGATCGGTCTAGGCGTACAATAATTCATGGTAGAACAATGTTCTACAACTATAAAGCAAATTATTTTTATAACATGATCTTGTAGTATAACTAGTTGAAGTATCGCAGTAGGACAGACATAGTGGCAATGATACTGCAGTCTGCGCACAATGGGGTAACAAAAACAAAGATAATGTACAAAGCGTACCTATCATACACTCAAGTTAAAGAATATCTTGCATTTCTGCAGGATAACCACCTAATCAAATATGAAGAGGGGAATCAAATATACAGAATTACAGACAAGGGTAGGAACTTTCTAGATGCATACGACAAGATAAATGAACTAATTACTTCCAAAGTAGATGACAAAATGCTTAGAATGTAATTTTAATTTAAAATTAAAGGCAAGTTATAGATCAATATTCTCTGCTAAAAAATATGAATAATATTTTTGTAATCTAAGTTTTTTCTCAAACATTTTTACTGTTAAAAATTAGTTATAATTCTTGCAAAGAGCTTTAAAACCAGCAGCTAGTGATCAGGCTCATGTTAATACAAAATGAAATAACAAAAATAGAATCCAACGCATGTCTTTCATGTACAGGAAAACTAATTTTTGATCTTGAAAAAAATGAACAAATATGCAGTAGCTGTGGAATAGTGACAGAACACGACATAGAACATCATTCTAATTATGATTTAGGCAATACACTTGGGAGTAATGAACCAACATCTTCAATGATGTACGACATATCTCTTTCAACTCTGATTGATAAAAAAAATGTAGATGCTAGCGGTAAACAAATTTTGGGAAGTTTTGACATGGAGAAATTACGAAGATTAAATAAATTTACAATTTCAAACGACTCAAAAATTAGAAATTTGAATAAAGCCATGACAGATATTCGCAGAATAACCGGAGTTTTGGGATTTGGGAACATGATTGCAGAAAGAGCATCATATATTTATCGTAAAGCCCTGAATAAGGGACTCATCAGAGGTCGCTCTATTACAGGAATATCAGTAGCTGCAATCTACATTGCATGTAAAGATACTGGAGTATCATTTCCAATAGACAAAATTAATGACTATGTAGAAAATATCAGTAAAAAAACTACAGTGCACTATTACAAATTTTTGCTAAGACAAATGAAGATGAGTGTGAGCATACCAGAGCCGTCACAGAATATATCAAAAATTGCGACAAGAGCAAAATTAGGTGGCAGAACACAACGAAAAGCATTAGACATTTTGTCTCAAATAGGAGATGATCCAATCGTAATTGGTAAAAAGCCCATATCAGTTGCAGCAGCCGCATTATACATG
>CAYWWR010000126.1:0-3427 GCA_964462165.1 uncultured Nitrosopumilaceae archaeon | reverse complement strand
TTCCTTGTAACCAAGATGTTTGTCCACACTCTGTGCATTTGTATTGTCTTCTTCTTTTGTATGTCGCCATGTTTGGCATAAAAATAATTTCTTGTTTTGTTTTTGTAAAACATTTCTTGCACCATCTGTATTCAGCTTCTTCCATGATATCACAAGAAATGTTTTTGGCACAAAAGAGTTTTTGCTATTTTGCTTTGACTATGGTGAGTACGTCTTCGTCTTTTAACACATGATTTATGCTAACTCGTTGTCCTCCAAACTTTACACTCTTGCCCCACACCAGTGCATATCTGAAATCTTTTTTGAGGTCACGGTGTAGCTTATTGCATATGTCAAGTACCGTAGAGTTTTTTCTTGTAATTAGTGGTTCCTTGAAATCTGTTTCCCCGCCTTTTGGTCTCATGTAAATTCGAATAAAATCTAATTTCTCAAATATGGTATCCTTTAGCGCAGTTATGTTGATATCAGAATCTGCAGAAATTGGAACAAATTTTGACTTTGACTTTTGTTGTAACTCGTTTACAAAACCCTGGTTTACAAGATCAATTTTGTTCATTATTGTGAGGGATTCTACATAAAACTTGTTACCTGAGATAAAATCTGTTAACTGGTCTGCATCAACGTCTTCTCGAATCAAAACTCTGCCATTAGTCATCCCGTACAATCGAAGTATGTCCTTTAACAAATTCATTGGCATCTTTGTTAGAGGGACTTGTTGACTGACTGCGATTCCACCATCTCCAGTTTTTTCAATTACTATGTCTGGGGGCTTTTGGTCAAGTCTAATTCCAATGTTTCCAAGCTCAGTCCTTATGACATCTTCATGATATGGCTGGAATACGTCAAGAATTATCAATACCAAATCTGCACTTTTTGCAACTGCCAAAACTCTTTTTCCAAGACCCTTGCCAGTTGATGCACCCTTGATGATTCCGGGCAAGTCGAGTATCTGAATCCTGGCACCTCTATGTTCCATCATTCCGGGAACTACTGTTGTTGTTGTAAACTGGAATGCACCTACTGTTGATTTTGCACCAGTCATTCTGTTGAGCAGTGTTGATTTTCCAACACTTGGCAATCCAATGAATACTACGGTTGCATCACCAGTTCTTTTGACATCAAAACCTACAGAGCTTCCACTTGATCTTGATTTTACATCCTCTTGTTCTCTTTTGAGCTTGGCAAGCTTTGCCTTGAGAAGACCAACATGATGTTCTGTTGCCTTGTTTATCTGAGTCTTTGACATCTCATCTTTGATGCTCTGGATTTTTTCTGGAATTCCCATCTTCACAATTGATACTAATCTGCTGAATAAAATCTTACTACTGGTGTTTACACGTGATTTTTTTTATGCCTTGATTGATTGCAAAAACATGTTTCCAAAATAAACCATGGCAAATGCACTAGCTACTCTTGCAATACTCATTGATATGACAAACTTTTTGAAATTGTACTTTTTCACTCCTGCAATTACTGTGACAATTTCGGTCAGTATTGGAACCCAACTTAGAGCAAAAATTATGCTCCATCCATACTTGTTTATCCATGCCTCACTCTTCTGCTGTTCTTCTTCTCTGTGAGTTTTCTTTAAAATCTTGTAAACTTTACCACCGTCATACCCGATGTAATATGTAAAAACTCCTCCTATTACAGATCCAATTGACAAGACAGTAAACACCATTGCTGGATTTTGACCATCCAAGAGCAAGGCAGTTGATGTAACCACTATTGGAAATGGCACAACAGATGCAAAGACTGCATTGAGGAAAAGACCGATTAGCCCATATTCTACAAAAAATGGATTTTCAAGTATGGGTTTTAGAAAATCAATTAACACAAACTAGAACAAAATCTACCCACTAATAGCACTACCTCATTTTTTAAAATGGTTCAGAGATCATGCATATTTTGGAATATAGAATATTGTTTTCTTTTTTAATGTACGTAATTCTTGTTGCAGGGATTAATTCAAAATTTTCTGACAGTTTTAAAAATTCATCAAGTGTTGCTTCCTTTGTTGTTCTATGGTCAATATGTCCTATAAAATACAATCTTGGATTGTCGCAGTACAAGGCTTTGCTGAAAATCTCACTAGCTATGCCTTTTCTTGTCACACTTGTTTTTTACGGAATTAAACTATTTTAGATAGCAGTTATTATGACCCAAATAATACGTGATCTCGATGAAGCCCAAGATATTTGCAATAGATATTGATGGAACCATTACTGACAACAAGGGGGGGCGAGTTGACCTTGATGCACTTGGTGCATTACGTTATCTTGTAAAACTTGGACACAAGGTCATCTATGTGACTGGAAGATCTTCTGTTGAGGCTTATGTGTTATCCGTATTTGGTGGAACAACAAGAATTGCAGTGGGTGAAAACGGTGGCATTATTACTTTGGGACCTAATGAACACAAGTTAATTGGCAACAAGCAAAAATGTCTTGACGCATTTGAATTTCTCAAAACAAAAATTCCTGAAGCAATAGAGAAACCAGTCTTTCCAAGAATAACTGAGGTGGTGCTTGAAAGAAACTTTGACGTAAATGTTGGAAAGAAACTTTTTGCTGACAATGATCTCGATGTAACTTTGACTGACAGTCAATATGCATATCACATAAATTCAAAAGGTGTAGACAAGGCAAATGGATTTCTTGAGGTGATGAACATGTTTTCTGCAAAAAAAGAAGATGTGATTGCAATAGGAGACAGCGAGACTGATGTACCACTCTTCAAGTTGGCAGGAACAAGCGTAGCACTTGGAAATGCCCCAAAAGATGTCCAGTCCCAGGCAACAATGTCTGTTCCAGGACATGAAGGTAATGGCATGATTGAAGCATTAGAGGCAGTACAGCTGCAATTGTTGGTAGAATGATGATGTCATGACACTACGACTAGTTTATGATGAAATCAGGCTCGGTGTGGATAAAGTCTGTAATGCACTTGGATATCCTAAAGTAGAGTTTGATGTGTCCGAGGCGTCAAGACCAGAGTTTGGGGATGTGAGTTGCAATATTGGATTTTTGCTTGCAAAGGCATTAAAGAAAAGACCACTTGATGTCTCACAATCAATTGCAGATGAATACAAAAAAAATCTTGGTGAATATGTATCCGAGGTTTCAGTACATGCATCAGGTTATCTGAATTTTGTTGCGAATTATTCTCTGCTTGTTCCACGGGTCATACACTCATCACTTCGTGCAAGTTATGGTTCAGTTGATCTTGGAAAAAATTCCAAGATGGTAATAGAACATACCAGTGTAAATCCAAACAAGGCTTTGCATGTTGGACATGTTAGAAATATAATAATTGGTGATACCATTGCAAGAATTTTACACAAGGCGTCATACGACGTCAGCGTTCTAAATTATGTGGATGACTCGGGACTCCAGGTTGCAGATATCATTGTTGGCTTCAAGTATGG
>CAYWWR010000125.1:0-3427 GCA_964462165.1 uncultured Nitrosopumilaceae archaeon | reverse complement strand
TGGAAGAGGATGTGACTTTTGTGATGTCAACAAAAGATCAAAAAAAGACTTGCCATTAGAACGATTACAACAAGAAGCACAAATGAATTTGAATTATGGTTTTGATTCTATTTGGTTACACTCTGATGAAATGCTTCTCTACGGCTGTGACAATAGAAACTTTCAACCAAACTATGATGCCATAATTGAATTATGGAAAGGTCTAAAATCTCTAGGTGCAAGATTTGTTGGAACAACTCACATGACATTTTCAGCTGTATGTGCTGATCCTAAGCTTCTACATGATATGTCTGAGGTAAATGGAATGAGTGATGAAAAATGGCTTGCTACAAATCTTGGAATTGAGACTGTAGCACCAAGAATGGTTAAGAAACACCTTGGTGTAAAAACAAAACCATTTTCAACAGATGAATGGGGTTGGGTTGTAAGAGAGGGTGCCAGGATATTAAATGAGAATCATTGGTTTCCAGCAGCTACTATTATAATTGGTTGGCCTGATGAGACTCCAGATGAAACTCAATATACTATAGATTTGATTGAGGATTTCAAAAAAACAAGAATGCGGGGTCTTGTTGCACCATTATTGTATCAAGATTTTAACGAAAAGAATTCGATGCACTTTGGTAACCTCAATGAGGCACAATTTACATTATTCTGGAAATCTTGGGAGCACAATCTAAGAGTCATCAATGATATCATTCCTATAATTATCAGAAACAAGACATTTGGTCCTCCTATGAAACTTGTCATGTATGGTATGATAAAAGCTGGAACTTGGGCAATAATGCGATACCTCCGAGGCCTGTCTAAAGACCTGTTCAATGGAAAGCTTCCAGATGATATAATGGAAAAATATGCAAGAAGCAGATCTGTAAATGCTCCTTCTTATACTAGATAGATTTTTTCTCTAATGCTTTAATTGCTGTGTCTGCAATAGTGTTTGATTTTGGAGTTAGTACTACAAAATAGATCTTGTCTGATCTTTCTGCACTTTCTACATTCTTAAATTTTTTCAGATTCATATCAAACTCTAATAACTTTCCATCAAGTTTTCCTTTTACATATATCATCAAATATGAATTTCCGGAAGCAGGTGTTAGTGGAATTATAGAAAAAATAAATCCCTTGTATGAATTTATAGGTAAAATGTTTTTCATTGGTGGGGCCATTGTAGACATGGCGATAAATAGGTCCTCAGGAGAATCAAATTCTTCAAATTCAAAATCCATGGTTTATCTTTCTTTGGTCTTGTATAATAATCTATGATCTGACGTGACTGTGGTTGTTTGTATGTTCTTTATTTTTAATTGTGATTTGTGTTGGTGTTAGTTTTTTGGAGTTGAGTTTTCAGTAGTTTGAAAATATTTGTAAATGTGGAAATGATGTAGTTCTAGTATTTTGGCATAAATCTTAGTCCAGTCTTTGCTGATACTGCAATTATTGATATTATTGCAATAGCAAATACTAGAGCTGCGATTGGGCCAAACTCTGGAACTATGATTGTGCCAACTATGTCGATCTTGGAATCTCCATTGCTGAATGGGATGCTAAGTATTCTTACATTCTGGTTCTTTGTTTCACTGAACTGTGTAATCTGTTTTCCACCGTCTGTGACTATGAATGTAGCATCATCTAATTGTGATGTGTCAATTTTTGCTCCGGTCAAGTTTGCATCAGGATTTGGTGGTGGTGGTACCTTTGCATCTATCATGGCTCTTGGTAAAGTGACTGTGATGGAACCATTTGCATTGGTGTTTAATGCTATTTCAAGAGTGTATTGTTGTGCGAAGATATTCATGCTGCTGACAGTACCGCCCTTTATGATGTAAGGTATGTTGTAGATTTGACCTCCTGATTGTAATGGATATGTTCCATTGAGAGCTTTAGTAATTGTAGCACTACCGTCTCCTCCGTTATAGTGAAAAGTTGCAGTTGTATTCAGGCTTAATCCGTATTGAGCTATTATTGTGTAATTTCCAGCATCCTTCCAATATTGTCCTGTAGCTGCAAATGTCTTGGTAAAACTTCCATCTGCTGCAGGTGATAATTGACCGATGAAAACTAAATTCTTCAATGGGCTGATTACTTTGATTGTAACAGCAGTTGCATTTTCAGGATATTTGATGTGTCCTGTCATGATTACTGTATCGCCCTGATTGTATGTAGGCAAATCTGTATTAACTGACAAAGGTGGTATTGTGGACATGCTTACTCCAGTCTGATTAGCTTCTTGTTGTAAGAGATCATAAGCAGTAGTAACATTTGCATTTGGATTAGCTGGCCCTCCGCCAACTGTTATAGTTGAATTGGTTCCTGTTCCATTTGTGGTAGTTTGTGCATATGCTGGTAACGTAATTATTGCAATGCTTGTTGTAATTGTCAACAATACTAAATAAAAGACACTTGATCTTTTCATATCTGCTAGCCAATACTCAAGGATCTTGAGTATTTATGTATTGATAAAAGAAAATTTGACTTCTAGTTCTAGTATTTTGGCATAAATCTTAGTCCAGTCTTTGCTGATACTGCAATTATTGATATTATTGCAATAGCAAATACTAGAGCTGCGATTGGGCCAAACTCTGGAATTATCTGCGTACCGATTATCTCTATATCTTGATCTCCTTGTAGGAATTGAACTGTTATGTTTCTGAAATCATTATTTGCAGATTCACTTTGTGGTTTGACTTCTGCTCCATCTATTAGGATGATGAATGTGTCATCTTGACCTGAGCTTGTCTTTGCATCGATCAAAGTTCTTGGTAATTGTAGTGTGACTGTTCCATCACTTGTGGAATTTACTGAAACAATTACTGACAAACTTTGAGCATCTATAGTCATGGTGTTTATGGTTCCACCGCTTATGGTGTAGTTGACATTGAAGGTTTGTTGACTATTAGGGTCTTTGAGCTGAAATACATTACTTGTCATAGTAGGCGTGCTTTGAAAAGCAAAAGTAGTCTGAGCAGTTACATTCGGTGGACCATATTGCACCTTGACCGTGTAGGCTCCATTTGCTGTCCAATACGGTCCTACTGCTTTGATGGTGTCTGTATACTTACCGTCTTGTGATACATTAATCTGTGCTATCTGAACTAAACCGTTGTTTGGATCAAAGATCTGTATGACTAATGGAGTTCCTACCACAACTGCTTGTACTTGACCTGAAATAACAATGGTATCACCCAGCGTGTATGATGATTTATCAACACTGGTTGTAATTGATGCTACTGCTGGTGGAGATGCTGATGGTGTTGTTTGTGCGAAAACGGGAATTGATAATGCTGAAAACGATAAAATTAACGCCATGAAAATGGGACTATAACGCATATCGAAGTTGTCTTTCAGTTGTATATTTCCTTTACTATGTCGATAATAAAAAATGAAAAAGTAGAGCGTCCTAGTATTTTGGCATAAATCTTAGTCC
>CAYWWR010000124.1:0-3463 GCA_964462165.1 uncultured Nitrosopumilaceae archaeon | reverse complement strand
AGTAAAAGCAGCATCCGATCTTCCAGATGGACCAGATTTTGAATTACATAGACCATGGATAGACAATGTATCCATAAAATGTGAAAAGTGTGGAAACAAGATGGAAAGAGAACAATTTGTTTTGGATACATGGCACAACAGCGGTGCTGCACCTTATGCATCACTATCTGATTCAGAATACAAGGATAACATTCCAGCACTCTTTTTGACAGAAGGAATAGACCAGACAAGAGGATGGGCATATACACTGCTAATAGAAAATGTAATTTTCAATAATGCACCAATTGCACCATTCAAGTCATTTTTGTTCCAAGGTCATGTTCTTGACAAAAATGGCAACAAGATGAGCAAGAGCAAAGGAAATGTCATGGATGCAATGGAACTTCTTGGAGAATATTCTGTTGATTTGATAAGATTGTATTTCATGTGGAAATCAAGTCCTATTGAGCCAATTAATTTTAGCACAGACGAGCTTGTATCAAGACCATATCAGATACTCAGCACACTATACCATCTTCATTTGTACTTTAAACAAAATAGTGAATATGACAAGTATAACAAAACACACAACGTACAATGGGCAAAAGACAAGAATCTGCTAAAAGAGCCAGAGATTTGGGTTTTATCAAAACTTCAGAAATTAATTTTGTCAGTAACAGAATCACAAGACAAGTGCAAGTTCCACGAGGCAGCAAGAGCAATTGATGATTATCTGATAAATTCAGTCAGCCAAGTGTACATTCCAATCACACGTGAAGAGTTGTGGGCAGAAGATGACTCGCAAAAAGAACGAAGATTTGCAATCTATGCAACACTTTCAAAAATATTATTGACCCTTGACATATTGTTACATCCAATCTGTCCATTTACAACCCAGTATCTGTATGGCGCCATGTTTGCAGAGAAAAAGAACATACTGCTAGAGGACCACCCAACGGTACAATCCTCGCTTACAAATGATAAAGTCGAAGAGGCATTTGACTTGATGAAAGAATCAGTCTCTGTTTCGGCAGCAGCAAGAATGAAAGGCAAACTTAAGAGAAGATGGCCTCTTGACAAGGCAATAATTTGTGTCGAGCCAGGCCAAAAGGAAAAATTGGAATCACTTGCAGAGTTACTTGTTTCTCAGCTTAACGTAGAAAAGTACGAGATTATCGAATTACAAAAATCAGATGGGTTAGAACTTGTATCAAACTTGCTAGAGAAAGGAATTCCAATTGTTCCAAAGGTTGAACTTGAGAGAAAGAAGATAGGACCAAAAGCAAAACAAGACATGGGAAGACTGTTAGACAAGTTTTCACAGACAGACCCAAGCATAATTGTAAACAATCTTTTGAAGATTGGTTCCCACACATTTGATCTTGGAGACAATAAAATCGAATTATTAAAAGAAGATTTCATTGTTGGATATTTGGAAAAAGAAGGATTTGCCATGTCAAACCGAGATTCCTTGATTGTGTTTATCAGCACAACCAGAAACCGCGAGATGTTGGCAAAGGGCCTGATACGAGACATTGCAAGAAGATTGCAGGTGTTAAGAAAAGAGAGAGGATATACCCCAACTGATATTTTGGAATCAGCATACATTTTGGGCCTTGATGAGGAATCATTAGAAATGGCAAAAGAAAAACAATCAGATCTTGCATATCTCGTGCGAGTCAAAAAAATAACATTCGAAGATAGTGCGAAAAACTACAAGGATGAAGACTTGGATGGTCAAAAGATTCGAATCTCCGTTGAGTAGTGCTTCATCCATTGCATTAAATAATAAAAAAATACATGACATCCCATGCCAAAGCAGATAACCCTAGACGGTTGGCTCATATCGCATCTTGCCATTTTACTCAAGAAGGCATCATCACATGTTGCAAAGACCAAGACCCCCCTCGTATTATACAGAAATACAATAGAAGAAGAGGAAGAGGCATACCAAGAGACGGTCTGTACCATTACAGAGGGATACATCATAGTTCAGGTAATCACATCCGGAGGAGGCGTAGTTCCAAGCTTTCAACAGCAATTTGTCTTCACATTAGACGAGTTTCCAACCTGGCTGATGCGAAAAAGCAAGGACTTGTTCCTACAATCCACAGATACGCTGGAAGAGCAATTCAGCTAGTTACATCACACTGGTTTCTATATCATAAAATTTCAATTTCATGATAATGAGGCTTAAAAATAGCCTCATGAAAAATAATCTAGTTTTGAGGGCCGGACCAGGCAAGAGGGTGTCATTTGACACTCGGTACCGACCCCAAAACATTTTCTGTATATCACAATGTGTTATACCATGAAACCTTAGATGAAATCAGCACGCTGGTATAATTACATTATGCAAAATATCATGTATTGTACTTGACTAACAGATTCTGATCGAGTGTAAATTCATTTCAGGTGCAATACCAAACTTTGTTCTAGATCTTGACAACATTACTGATTCCTAGTTTGTGTAAAGCCACAACATCAAACAGATTATAAAGACCATAAAAATGAAAAATCACAATGCGTCTACTAGAGTATCAAGCCAAGTCTTTGTTTGCAGATTATAACATTCCAATTCCAAAGGGAATGACATCTACAGATATTGTACAAGGTAGAAAAGATGCAGCGGTACTCGGATTTCCATTTGTGATTAAAGCACAGATGGCAGTTGGCGGAAGAGGAAAGGCAGGTGCGATTCAGAAATGCCAAAACGCAGACGAGTTTGAACTAAAATATCCAGACATAATGCAAAAAGTTGTCAAGGGAGAAAAGACTAAAGCGATTTTACTTGAAAAAATGGCAGATATCAAAAAGGAACTTTACATTTCATTATTCTTGAACAGAGGCAAAAGATGCTACACCATAATTGCATCAGGAGAAGGCGGTGTAGAAATTGAATCAGTGAAAAATCAAATAATTCACGAAGTTGGATTGGGTAATGTTGATGCCAAGACTGCTGAAGAAGTAGGAAAACAAATGGGACTAAAAGACAAACCATTAACCCAGTTCGTTGACATTTTACAAAAACTAGCAAAAATTACAGTAGAAAAAGAGGCCGAGCTTGCAGAGATTAACCCACTTGCAGTATTAGGAGATGAATCAGTTGTTGCTCTTGATGGCAAAGTCATCATAGATGACAATGCAATGTTCAGACATGACGAACTACGTAAATTCCAAGAAGTCTCTGAACTAGAAGAGAGAGCAGAAAAGAGCGGATTTTCACTAGTAGAGCTTGATGGAAACATTGCAGTTGTAGGAAATGGTGCAGGACTGGTCATGTCTACACTTGACATGTTATCAGACAATGGTGGCAAGCCTGCTTGCTTTTTGGATGTTGGAGGTGGTGCAACCACTGAAACAGTATACGAAGCACTTACTTTGATTAGCAAAATGAAAAAAGTAAAAGGAATTCTAGTAAATCTTTACGGTGGAATTGTCAAGACTACAACAGTTGCAACAGCATTCATCAAGGCATATGAAG
>CAYWWR010000123.1:0-3505 GCA_964462165.1 uncultured Nitrosopumilaceae archaeon | reverse complement strand
ATGATCTAGATGTGATATATGTAACAAGAATACAAAAAGAAAGATTTGCTGACATTGAAGAATATGTAAAAGTTAAAGGAAGTTATAAAATTGATCAGGAACTAGTAAAGAAACTAAAAGATGATGCCATTATCATGCATCCTCTACCGCGTCTTGATGAAATATCGCACGAAATTGATTCTACAAAACAAGCCAAATACTTTAAACAAGCACAATATGGAAAAGATACACGTGCAGCGCTCCTTGCATTAATTCTAAATGAAAATGGAATAGTTTAGAAAAATAAGATATTACATAGTAACTAGTTTAACATTATCCATTTTCTTGTTTGTCTGAAAATCTCGTGTCATGATACTAATCTTTTCAGCATCTCCATGCAATAAGAAAAGTTCCATGCATTTGTTACCGTCTACTTTACTATGAAGATGAGTTCCGATTAAATCCTCATGATTGTGTTTTATTCCTGTGACAATCTGTTCTGATTCCTCATCATGAACAATCATGAGAATGGCATGAATTAGTCCAGACAGTGTACCATGTTGTTTTTCTTCAGCCACTAGATTTCTTATACCTGCTCGAATAATTTCAGACCTGCCAGAAAATCCCATTGTTTTCTGTATTCTGTCTAATTCTGATAGGATCTCATCGTTTAGAGATATTGAGACTATAGGCATGGTATAATTATTATTAAGTATCTTATAAGTTTAGCAGCAATAGTTATTAAGATTTTATAAATTTATTAATAACTTACGAACAAAATCGGTGTTGAATAAACGCAAGACAATAATAATTGGCGGAATAATTGTTGTAACAATTTTTATTGTATTTGTAAATGCAAATCTTTTCCAATCACAACAAAACTCTACACAAAATCTCCCCGATAACAAACTCAAAGTGGTTGCATCTTTTTTTCCGCTCTATGAATTTGCAAGAAATGTAGGTGGTAACAAAACTGATGTGTACAGTTTTCTCCCAATTGGAGAAGAGCCGCATGAATGGGAACCAAGTATTCAACAGATTGAAGATCTAAAGGGAACAAAACTTTTCATTTACAATGGGGCTGGTATGGAATCGTACATTTCCAAATACATGGAATCAGGAGAATTTCAGAATATGACATTTGTAAAGGCTACCGATGGCATTCCATTACTAAAAGCAGATTCTGCAGAAGATGACAAGGAAATTCTAGCACAGGGGGGAATGGATCCACATGTGTGGAATGATCCAATATTTGCAGAACAAGAAGTGACAAATATCAAGAATGCAATGCAAAAAGCAGATCCTGCAAATGCTGCATATTATGAAAATAATGCAAATGTATACATTGCAAAATTATCTACACTAGATAACGACATAAAAACTGGACTATCACACTGCAAAAAAGATACTTTTGTATCATTTCATAATGCCTTTAATTATTTTTCAAACAGATATGGTATACATGATGTATGGATAAGTGGAATGGCACCAGAAGTAGATGTACCTCCACAAGATATTCAAAGAATAATTCAGATTGCAAAGGACAAGGATGTTAAAGTGATATTTTCAGAGGATTTGGTAGATCCAAGACTTGCTAATACGCTAGCAGATGAAGTAGGTGCACAAGTTTTGATACTAAGTCCTCTTGAGGGAATTAATCAAACTGAACAACAAGAGGGAAAGACATACCTAGATAAATGGTATCAAAACTTACACAATTTGAGAACGGCTTTAGAATGTCAGTAAATGCATTAGACGTAGAAAATGTTTCAGTGAGTCATAATGGAGCTTTGGCGATAAATAAAATTAGTTTTAACGTTCAGGAAGGAGACCTTTTAGGAATTGTTGGACCCAATGGGGCTGGTAAAACTACATTGTTTCGAGCAATTCTTGGATTGCAAACATATCATGGAAAGATCAAGCTATTTGGATATGAAGGAAGCCAATACACCACATTACTCTCAATGATTGGTTATGTACCACAAAAAGTAAATTTTGAACCAAATTTTCCTGCAACCGTTTATGATGTAGTTGCGATGGGAATTTTGTCAAAAAAGAGGTTGATGAAAGGTGCTGTTTTGATACAGAGCTGTGGGTGTTCTTGGAACAGAATCTTCTCGACATCTAGCAAAAATCATGAAAAAATCGAAGAAGCTCTAAAAATTGTTGGATTGGAATCATTCAAGGACAGAAGAATAAGTGAGTTATCTGGAGGAGAACAACAACGAACCTTTATTGCAAAATCTCTTGTCAAAGAACCATTATTGATGATATTAGATGAACCAGTAACTGGAGTAGACATGGACGTACAAAACAAATTCTATTCGGTACTTAGAAAAATAAACAAAGAAAATAAAATAACCATAGTGTGGTCTTCACATGATCTTACTGCAATTTCGGATCTCGCAACTAGAGTAGCATGTATGAATAGAGAATTATTTTTCCATGGTGAAAAAGAAGAATTTTTTGCAAACAAAGACATGCTCAAAACATATTCCGAGTCAGCTATGCAGTTACATATGCATAAACATGATATGTGATTTTCATGAATCTTGATATCTTATCCTATGGTTTTATGCAAAGAGCTCTACTTACTGGCATAGTTGTTTCAATCACTTGTTCTATGATAGGCTTGTTTTTGGTTTTGAAAAGATATTCTCTTTTTGGAGATGCACTATCACATGTAGCGTTTGGTGGTATAGCTCTGGGATTCTTTCTTAATGTGTATCCAATTTGGACCGCGTTTGCTGTTTCTGTTTCAACCGCTCTAGGTATTACAAAACTAAGAAAAAGTACAAAAATATCTGGAGATGCTGCCATCGCAGTATTGTTATCATCAGGTTTTGCAATGGGAGTATTACTCATTAGTGCATCTCATGGTTTTACTATTGATCTCTTTAGTTTTCTCTTTGGAAGTATCCTGTTGACAAGTATGCAAGATGCATTACTCATTGTAGCAGTAAGTTGTGGAGTAATTGTAACATTAATTGCAATTAGAAAACCATTGATACATTTTACATTTGATGAGGAACAGGCAAAGGTACATGGAATACCTGTTGAAAAATTAAATTATCTCTTTGTGGCCTTGGCAGCAGTAACTGTAATTGCAACAATGAGGTTAGTTGGAATTTTGCTCATATCTGCATTAATAGTACTGCCAAACATAACCAGCATAATGATGGGTAAAGGATTCAAAAAAACAATGATTATTTCTATTTCCTTGTCAGTTTCAGCAGTAATTGCAGGTATCACCATGTCATATTATTTCAATCTGGCTCCTGCAGGGACTATAGTTATGCTAATGGTTGCAATGTTTGTAGGTACATTGATAGCAAAACATGTTGGTATGTTTTCTAAGACATTAAATGAAAATAGCTTGTCAACAGTCAATTGATTTCTTTATTCTTATTCAAAATATTTTATAAAATAATCTAAAACATGTTTTTATATTGTGAACATGATCTTATACCGATGAAGTCAAAACCATTTGGCGCACTATTTGGTCTTTTGGCTCTAGTTGCTATCT
>CAYWWR010000122.1:0-3518 GCA_964462165.1 uncultured Nitrosopumilaceae archaeon | reverse complement strand
ATCCAAATTGTTGAAATTCCATTGGTGCTTCAAAGATGAATTTGTTTGGAGGATACTTGTTTGTAATTAGACCAATCATACTCCACTTGATGTTTCCTTGTTCGTCATAGATTCCAACTCCCATACCCTGATTTGCTTCCAAGATTATTTTCTTAGAATCTAGTTTTAAAATATCTTCAATTTTTGAAATCATTTCTTCCACACTAAGTTGGTGTCGTGGATCCTGTTTTCCCACCTTCCAGTGGATTTCAAGATCATGTGATTCAGCAATGTCTAAGAGTTTTTTTTTCTTTTCAAAATTTAGATCGACTATGTTTTCTCCAATCTCAAGTATGTCAAATCCTAATTTTGATGCCTCTTTTGCAAATCTATCAAATGAATTTTGAATCAATGCATATTCAGACAGTGTATTTCCTGCAGAGACATGAATGTCTAAATCGTGATAGAATTTTATTTTTTTAGCAATGCCAGAATCAGAAGCAAGTAAAGGAAGTGCCCCATTGATTTTAACAACATCTACAAATGGAGAAATTAATCCCCAATCTTCCATGTTGGTTGGATGTAATTTGTCAGTAACATGAGTCAAGCCTTGCTCACGTGGTTTTGTCGAATCGACTCGTTTCTTTACTAGATCATCAAGCAAGTTATGTATCACCCATTATTGAACATCGTAAAAATTATCTATGATTATCCAAGCCCCACTTGGCTCTGATTTTGTCTTCTAGCTTGTGTAAGAGAAATCTATCAACTAGCAATCCAATTGTAAATATTGTAATCATGCTTGCAATTACCTGACTCATATCCAAAAATTCCCTACCAACTGAAAGAATATGTCCCAGTCCTACAATTGACATTAGTATCTCAGCACCTATTACTGCATGCCATGCAAATGACCAAGCCTGTCGTAGTCCAATTATTAGTGAAGGGGTAGCTGCAGGAATGGTAACATGTCTAAATAACGAAAACCCCTTTGCCCCCATGTTTTTTGCAGCATCAAGATAGATCGGTGGTATGTTTCTGATACTGCTGTATGTAGATATCATGATTGAAAATACAGAACTCATTACAACTACAAACATTATGCCAAATTCGTTAAAGCCTATGAGTAAAATCGAGAATGGAACCCAGGCAATACTTGGAAATGCCAACAATCCCGCTGAAAAAGAGTTCAGAGTTTTACCAAAGCTCTTGAATTTTATCATTGTAAATCCGACAAGTGTTCCAAGTGTAATAGACACTGCAAAAGCAGCAAGTAACCTACCTAGTGTTACACCAACACCCCAGAACAGAGTACCATTGAATATTATTTTGACAAAGGTTTCTGTCACCATCGTTGGTGAAGGCAGAGATATTTTTGGAAATATTCCAAGTGTGAACACCAGTTGCCACACACCAATAAATGCAGCAATGAACAATGCCGCATTTGCAGCATCATCAAAATTTCGTTTGTGTTTTTTTATAGTATCATTCATTGAATTTCATCCTTTGTTCGTGCAATGACTTCACTTTTTAGCTCATCAAGAATTTGGTGATAGTATTGTTGAAGATTTTCGTCTTCAGCTAATCGCGGTCGTCGATAATCAATTATTATTTCCTTTTTAATTTTAGACGGCCTATTCTTGAATACCTCTACCTTATTACCAAGTATTACAGATTCAGAAATATTATGTGTAACAAATATGATTGTCTTCTTTGTCCTCTCCCAGATGAGTTGCAATTCCACAAGCAATAGATCTCTTGTCTGAGAATCAAGTGCTGCAAACGGTTCATCCATCAAGAGAATTTCAGGATCCATTGCAAGTGCTCTAGCTATTGCAACTCTTTGTTTCATTCCTGTTGATAATTGATATGTATACGAGTCTGCAAATTTTGTAAGCTGCATCATGTCAAGATATCGTTGAGATATTTCTCTGCGTTCATCTGTTGGAATTCCTGCCATCTTTAGTCCAAACTCTACATTGTCAATCACTTTGAGCCACGGAAATAGCGCACCTTCTTGGAAAACCATTGTCCGGTCAGGTCCTGGATCAGAGATCGGTTTGCCATTTAACAAAATTTCTCCCGAGTCTGGTTTTTCAAGACCTGCTACAATATTCAAAAAGGTAGATTTCCCACATCCGGATGGACCTACGATGCATACAAAATCACCTTCTTCGACATTTAGATTGACACCATCTAGTGCAACAACAGAATTTCCATTGTGATCAAAGTGTTTTACGATGTTTCTAGCCTGAAGTTTTGTCACGGTATCATTCTCCCAAGTAATTTGCGACCCGAACGGGGACCAATTATCATATAACGTCGTTATAATATTTATCTTAAATAGTGATCGAATTTTAGCTTGGACTAATTTGCTTCATCTCACAAATTAGAAAACCAATTTTATTATTTTTTTCAAAATAAAAACTAGATCCACATCATGATCATAAAAGATAAATGCCAAATTCTGATCACAGAAAACCTCAATGATGAAAGGAAAGGCAGTTTTAGCTTTCTCTGGTGGACTTGATACTTCTGTTGTGATAAAATATATTCAAGAAAAGCACAAACTCGATGTCATAACAGTTACAGTTGATGTCGGTCAAGAAGACAACTTGAAAAAGATTTCAGCCAAGGCAAAAAGTCTTGGCGTGTTAAAGCATTTCAATATCGATGCCCGACAAGAATTTGTAGATAATTTTATTTTTCCAGCTATCAAAGCAAATGCACTATACCAAAAAAAATACTGCCTTGCAACATCACTTGCACGCCCATTGATTGCACAAAAAGTAGTTGAAGTTGCAGAAAAAGAAAATGCATCAGCACTTGCGCATGGTTGTACAGGAAAAGGAAATGATCAAGTAAGATTTGATGTGACATATCGTTCAGGCTCTAACCTTCCAATCATTGCTCCAATACGCGATCTCAATCTCACACGAGATGTAGAATTGAAATATGCACAAAAACATCATATTCCAATTGATAATACTGCAAAAAAATTCAGTATTGATCAAAACTTGTGGGGGAGAGCAATCGAAGGTGGAGATATGGAAGATGCATTCTCAGAGCCACCAGATGACGCATTCATCTGGGTCAAGACAAAGAACTTGCCAGAAAAACCACAATATTTGGAAATAAAATTTGAAAACGGCATACCTGTTGCAGCTGATGGAAAACGCATGAAACCAATTGAATTAATCAAATACATCAACAAAAAAGCCGGTGCAAATGGAGTAGGAATTGTAGACCACATTGAAGACCGAGTAGTAGGCATAAAATCAAGGGAAGTCTATGAGACACCTGGTGCAACATGTATCATTGAGGCACACACTGATCTTGAAAAAATGGTTTTGACAAAACATGAATTACGATTCAAGACAATGGTTGATACAGAATGGTCATGGCTTGCATATTCTGGATTGTGGCAAGATCCACTAAAATCAGATTTAGATATGTTTATCAATGCTACACAGAAGAGGGTTAACGGAACTGTCAAGCTCAAAATGTTCAAAGGAAGTCTCAGAGTTGTTGGAAGAAAA
>CAYWWR010000121.1:0-3582 GCA_964462165.1 uncultured Nitrosopumilaceae archaeon | reverse complement strand
ACTTTGGAGCATCTGATGCACCATTATCTGCAACTGATATGCAAAAAGCTCCTGGCGTAATTACCATTCCAGAATCAATAGGTGGAATTACAATTGCCTATAATCTTCCTGGAATTGATAAGGGACTAAAACTAACCGGACCTGTAATTGCACAGATCTTTATGGGGAATATTACCTCGTGGAATGATCCTGCAATAGTCAATCTTAATCCTGGAACAAGTCTACCTAGTCAAAAAATAGTGGTAGCACACAGATCTGATGGATCTGGAACAACATATGCGTTCACTGATTATCTTTCAAAAATCAGTCCAGATTGGAAGGCTAAGATAGGTCAAGGAAAGTCTGTGCCATGGCCAGTTGGTACTGGAGGTCAAGGAAATGCAGGCGTGGCAAACATTGTGAAAACTACACAATATGCCATTGGATATGTAGAACTGGCATATGTCTTTCAAAATAAAATGACATATGCATTTGTCCAAAACGCTGATGGTAATGCATTTGTGGAACCCACTCTTGATAGTGTTGCAGCTGATGCTGCAGTAGCTAGTGGAAACCTACCTAGTGCTGATGGTGACTGGAGTAAAGTGTCTATAGTGAATGAACCTGGAAGTAATTCCTATCCGATATCTACACTAACTTATGTGATGATATACAAGGATTTGAGTACAGTGAATGGGGAAACACAAGACAAGTCTACTCAAGTACTTGATTTTCTTAACTGGATAATCAATGATGGTCAACAATATGCTTCAGGTCTGTTGTACGTACCTCTGCCAGATTCAATAAAGAAAATTGATGAAGCTGGACTTGCCGAAGTATCATTTTCTGGAGGAGCCGTTCCGGAATTTGGTCCAGTTGCAGCTCTAGTTCTTGCAATTGCAATTGTATCTATAATTACAGTTTCATCAAAATCTAGAATTGGATTCAGTCCAAAAATCTAAAACTCTTTTCTTTTTTTATTTTAAAAAAATTATAAATATTTTTTTTATTTTTGAGTTTATTGTTACAATATATTTTTCATGACACACATTGATCGGAAAGTGAATTACATACATCACCATAGCATATAGCTATTTACGTGATCTATGTCGATTATATGTAAATAAACAAATCCTACACACCCACTTAATGACAAATAAAATCTTGTTAGGATTAGCATTGATGCTAGTTCTAATAATGCCGACAACTGTTCTTAGTGCACGTGCAGACACTACGCCACCACCAGCACCTGCTGATGGTGACAAGTTCAACTACAATGCAGGAGGATCAACTTTCGCATTTCCAATCATTGACAAATGGAGAGTTCAATATCATGATCTATATCCTGGAATCACGTTGAATTACCAACCAATTGGTAGTGGAGCAGGCATTAAGCTGTTTACCGCCAAGAAAGTAAACTTCGCAGGAACCGATGCACCTTTGCAAGCATCAGATATCAAAAAGGCTCCAGCAGGAACATTAACTATTCCAGAGTCAATGGGTGCAATAGTTGTTACATACAATCTCCCAGGAGTTCAGAAAAACGGACTCTTGTTAACTGGAGATGTGATAGCAAAAATTTTCTTGGGTCAAATCATTTACTGGCATGACCCTGCTATTGTAAACCTACAAACTGATCCAACAATTGCAAAAGCATTAGCAGCCGATAGGAACAAGATAATCATTGTTCACAGATCTGATGGATCCGGTACAACATATGCATTCACAGGCTATCTTTCACAAGTTAGCTCTGATTGGAGTGCAAAAGTAGGACATTCTACATCTGTTCCATGGCCAACAGGCATGGGCGGCTCAGGCAACGCAGGGGTTGCTGCAATAGTAAAGAAAGTTCCAGAATCTGTAGGATATGTAGAATTGGCATATGCCAAGACTAACAAATTGGCATCAAAGATTCCAATGACATATGCCTATATTCAGAACCATGACAAGACTGCATTCCTTGATGCTAATTTGACCACAACCGCAGCAGCTGCATCTGGATCAATATCCACATTGCCAGCAGCTGATGGAGTATGGAGTAGTGTGTCAATCAATAACGCACCTGGACCAAATGCATATCCAATTGCAACATTCACCTATCTATTGGTGAATCCAAACCTTGACCAACTCAAGGGTATGACTCAGCAAAAGGCACAGGATCTTGTACACATGCTTTACTGGTTTGTAACAGACGGACAGCAGTACGCTTCAAAACTATTGTATGTACCACTACCAAGTGCAGTACAAGATATAGACGAGAAGGGTATTTCTGAAATAAAATTCAACGGACAACAGCTCTGGTCGTATCCATAAAGGATCTCTTTCCTTTTCTTTTTATTTTCTCTATTATTCATCATATGATGTGATTTTTTCTGCACTCTATGTTGAGATTCTTGTTATGTACTTGCAATGAATTCTATGGTGTGCTACTGGATCTATTTGCACTCTGCTAAAAGCAAAGATCTGTGTATAAAGTGTGATTGTATAATGCCTGATGAAAGCTGTAGAATTTGTGGAGGGGAACTTGCCAAACATCTTTGGTGTAATAAATGCAGAAAAATAATACAAAAAATATGTAAGATGTGTAGCAGAAAAACATCTCAGCAACAACATACGACATGTAACTCTGTGGTAGATTTGGGATATTTGACAAAAACTAGTATGGTCAGTTGAACATCTAGTCTTGATTGAATATAAAAATAAGAAAAAAGGGTTAGTTCTTAACTATTGATTGTCGTAATGTCACTTTCATCTTGTATGCCGTGAGAATTTCCTTGCATCTGTTTCTTATGGTGACCTCAGTTATTCCTGCAACACTTGAGACATCTCTTTGAAGGATGCTCTGCCCAAGAAGAGTTGATGCTATATACAAATATGCAGCAGCCAACCCGTTTGGTGCCTTTCCGTCTGCAAGACTGTGATCTGAAGTCTTTTCTGCAATTTCTGCAGCAAGTCTTTCTACACGAACTTCAAGCTTTGCCAGATTTGCTATTTTTGATATGTATTTTTCAAGAGTGACTGTAGGTGCTGTCTTGGAACCAAGTTCCATCACAAGTGTTCTATAGTATTTTGCTGTCAATTTGACATTGAGCTTTTCTTCCTTTGAACTTCCTGTTGCAGCACAAATCTCGTCAAGGGATCTTACAACATCGCATTGTTTGCATGCCATGTAAATTGTTGCAGCGGACATGCAAGCAACTGATTTGCCTTTTGCATCTGCTTGTCCTTGGAAGTTTCTGTATATCATGGACGCTGACTCGATAACATTTCTTGGCAGCGATAGGGCATGACATGTTTCTCCTATCTTTGCTAAAATGTTTGCAAGTCTTCGCTCTTCTGGGGATGCAACCCTTATCCTAGTTTGCCATTTTCTTAGGTTATACATCTGATTTGCCATGTCACTTGATATTGTTCTTCCACTGAAGTCTTTTGTTCCCATTGCAATCTCTGTCCTGATTCCCAAGTCATGCTGTGCATAACTTGTCTGTCCTGACGCTCTTGTCAGTTTCATTTTTTCTTCAGGATTTGTTGCTCTTGATTCAATTCCATAATCTGGCATCTGTTCCATTGCGACCAATCCACAGCCTGAACAAATCTTCTCGC
>CAYWWR010000120.1:0-3674 GCA_964462165.1 uncultured Nitrosopumilaceae archaeon | reverse complement strand
ATGTAAAAAATCTAAACTATAATGAAAATTTATCAGAATTCAAATTTCTTCCACCTATTCCAAATCCATCCAAGATAATTTGTTTGGCTTTTAATTACAAGGATCATGCAAAAGAACAAAACTTGATTCCGCCGGATGAGCCAGCAATAGTGATAAAACCTAGAACAACACTCAATGGAGCTACATCAGACATAGTCTGTCCATCTTTTGTATCAAAGCTTGATTATGAAATTGAGCTTGCAGTAATAATTGGTAAAGATTGCAAGAACATATCAGAAAAAGAGGCAAAGGAGGCAGTTTTTGGATACATGGTCTTAAACGATACCTCTGCAAGAGACATACAAGCTAAAGATAAACAGTTCACCAGAGCAAAAGGGTTTGATACTTTTGCACCATGTGGTCCTTGGATAACATCTGCAGACGAGATACCAGAACCACAGAATCTCAAAATGGTAACCAAGGTAAACGGAGACGTTAGACAAAACTCGTCTACATCAAATATGCATCTAAAGGTCTATTCGATTGTGTCATTGCTAAGTAAAGCAATGACCCTAGAAAAAGGCGATATCATATCCACTGGAACACCGGCGGGAGTCATGTTAAACAAGCCAGATGCAGTATTCTTGAAGGACGGAGACAAGATAGAGATGGAGATAGAAAACCTAGGCAAAATACAAAACACAGTGAGATTTGTTTAATCTAGAATTATAACGATTTCATAACAGACATTAAAATTATTAAGAGTCAAAGATCCCCTTGTGTCATGGGAAAGATAATTGTTGGCAAAGTAAGCGACTTTGTTCCAGGCAAAATACAGAAAGTCACGATAGATGGTAAAGATCTTCTTATTGCAAACATAGATGGAAATTACTATGCAGTAAATGATACATGTACACATGCAGGAGCAAGCCTTTCCGAAGGAAGTTTGGATGGATCAGTCATTACATGTGGTTGGCATGGAGCAAAATTTGATTGTAAAACAGGCAATCTCTCTGCCTTTCCTGTCAAGATAAAAGACTTGAATTCGTATAAAGTAATAGTAGAATCAGAAAATATCTTTGTTGAAGTATAGTGCAAACTTTATAAAATAAGCTCAATTAGCATTAGCTTGAATGGTACAATGGTCGAGAAAAAAGATCCAAATATTGACACTTTGAATATGGCCATCAACACATTAGCTGAAATTGCATCAAACCCTTCCACTCCAAGAAACATCAAGAAAGATTTGACTGACCTTGTTGCAAACTTGAAAAAACAGGATTCCCCTGTCTCTGTAAGAGCCGCAAATGCCATAAGCCTTCTTGACGACATATCTCAAGACCCAAACATGCCATCATATGTCAGAGTTACCCTATGGCAGGCAGTTTCTGCCCTTGAGAGAATAAGAGAATAAATTTAGTGTAGACTGTAATTATTTAGTGAAAATCGAGGAATACCTGTCATCACTTCCAAGTTCAATAATAAGTGGAGAGGATGTCGAATTATCTGATGATACATTAAGAGAGATATTCAAATTTGTAGAGATAACAGGAAATGATGTATTCTATCACCTAGGATGTGGAAGTGGCAATAGCATTAGAATAGCCTCACAAGAATTTGGAGTAAAAAGATCTATTGGCATAGACAACAACAAGGAGAAAATATTACAGGGTGAGAAACTACTTGATGAGAAGAATGTCACAAATGGATCAATTAGACACCAGGACATTGTTGATGCGGACATTAATGATGCAAGTGTAATACTTTTTTGGTTTTCAGATGAGAAAATAATTGAAAAAATGATTTCAAAGTTTCAGGGTCTGAGATCTGGATGTAAAATAATAACCATATGGGGACCCCTTACCGGATGCATGCCAAACAAAGTAGACTTTCCGTACATTCTAAACATAACACCATTCAAGAAGGCAGAATCACTACGCGATCAAATGCTTGCAATATTTGATACAGACTGTATTGACTTTGCTGTTGCATGGGAATATTCAGATAGATATTCCAAAGCTATTGGTTCAAGAAATTTGGAGAATGATAGATTTGTAACAATACTTCAGACGCTTGTAATATGGATAAATGCAAAAAATCTTGGAATTGCATGTGGGGATGAAATACCTGAACCTGTAAAGAGTTACATGGGAATTCTCAAGACTTTTTTTAATATAGAAGTTGAACATTTGCTTGACCACTAGACCAATTATCAGTCATGTTTTTATTCACAAATGTCACATGTCTACATGATGCAAGAAAGGATAAACATCAACGTATCAGCTACAGATTACGAAAATACTAGCAAGGCAATCATATCTACGCTTGGCAATGTAGAGAAAATGGTTCATGGAGAAAATGAATTCATAGTAACTGACTCAGAATTTGCCTTTGGATGGCATTTTTACGTGGTTTGTGTCAACAAGTCCCTGGTAAAAAAACTGTCAGACCAAATGGGACCGGACTTTGAAAAAATAAAAGGAAAGGGATTAGAACACAAGTTTTTGACATGGTTGAGTGAAAAGGTCAGCCAAAAAAATCTGAAGGTCAAACTAGCCATCAAAGAAGAGATGGAATCAAGCAAATTTGGAATATTTTGATATTTTAGATTTTTACAACTTTACAAGATATTGAAAAGGCCCTTGAGGGGAATCGAACCCCTGTCCGGGGATCCACAGTCCCCTATACTCGCCACTGTACTACAAGGGCCACATAAAGAAAATCGTTTTCAATCCAGTATTAATCTTAACTCAACTAGACAAATGCCAACTTTTAGGATACACTAGGATATTTTTTGCTACAATCAGGAGTTTATGGGTTAATTATTCCCCTACCGATTATCTTTCCTTCTTTTAGCATTGTCAGTGCTTCTGTTGCTTGATTGAGCTTGAATCTGTTTGAGATCACCGGTTTTATTATTTCTCTGCGAGCAAGTGAAATCAATTCTATCATATCAGTCATAGAACCTGTGTAGGAGCCCATGATCTTGTATGCTCTAGTAGGCATTGTTACAAGATTCAATTGTAGTGAACCACCAAACAATCCTACAAGAACAACGCGTGCTCTACGCCGTAGTATTTGCATATCAGTTTCTACAGATTTTGTAGCATTAACAAAATCAATTACAGCATCAGATCCCAAGTTACCTGTCAACTCCATTATAGCTTTTACAGGATCTTCCTTGGCAGAATTAATAGTAAAATCTGCACCACTTTGTTTTGCAATCTTTAATTTATCATCATTAACATCCAATGAAATTATTCTTGCACCACTGATTGCTTTAGCCAACTGTATTCCCATCAACCCAAGTCCCCCAGCGCCCACAATTACGACGTTATCATCGGGGTTTAATTTGGCAGTCTTGATTGCACCATAAGCAGTAAGAGCAGAACAAGACAAAGGAGCGCATACATCTGTGTCCATGTCATTTATTTTTGCCAGATATTTGTAATTTGGAACAAGAACATATTCTGCATAACCACCATCATTGTAAACACCCAGAGATCTAGGCTTGTCGCAAAGGTTTTCCTCACCAACTCTACAAGCAGGACACAAACCTTCACCTATCCAAGGAAACACCAAAACTTTTTCATTCTTTGTAAATCCCTCTACATCTTCGCCCATACTTTCTATCGTTCCAGCTACTTCATGTCCAGGAGTCAACGGATACTTTACTCCCCTATCAGTTGTTTTCA
>CAYWWR010000119.1:0-3771 GCA_964462165.1 uncultured Nitrosopumilaceae archaeon | reverse complement strand
TTGGTAATGGAAGCTGGACTAGAATTCCATGAACTGTCTCATCATTGTTTAATAGATTCACCAAAGAATTCATCTCTTTTTGAGAAAAGGTAGCAGGAAGCTTGTGGTCTTTTGTAATGATACCTACATCGGCACAGGCCTTTTGCTTGTTTTTTACATATGTAGCAGAAGCTGGATCGTCCCCTACTAGGACTGTAGCAAGACATGGTACTATGCCATCATCTGACAATTCCTTTACAGCTAATCGCACTCTGTCCTTGACAGATGATGCTACTGCAATACCGTCTATTTTCTGCCCAGTCAAACAACATTGAATGATTTTTTGGATATTTAATCTTTGGAAATTTTACATACTCTGTAGATTTAGTTAAAATCATTAAGCACTCGTTTGTAGTGATATCATTGAAGATAACATTTGATACAAAACAATATGTAAAAAAAATTGCAAAAAGTGATACATACTTTCATACATTTCTAAACAAGGAAAACATTGCAGCAGGCATTTTACGACTTGGACCCGGTGACAAAGATACACAAGAACCACATGAAAGCGATGAAGTTTATTATGTTGTAAAAGGTGACGGTTTTCTTGAAATTGATGGAATAAATCATCCTATTTCAGAAGGCATGTCATATTTTGTTGCAAGAAAAATACCACACAAATTTCATGGGAACAAAAAAGAACTTGTTGTGATGTATTTTTTTGGTGGACCTGATACTTAGGATACGACAGTTTTTCTTCCAACTATCTTTATCTTTCCTTTTGCAACAAGCTTTACTGCCTTTGGGTATATCTTGTGTTCTTGCTTGAGAATTTTTTTAGAAATGCTTTCTTCTGTATCATTGTCCTTTATCTTGACAACTGATTGTAAAATGATGGGTCCGGTATCAACTCCTTCATCTACAAAATGAACCGTACATCCTGAATATTTTACCCCATATTCAAGGGCCTGTCTTTGCGAGTGTAATCCTGGAAATGCAGGTAATATGGCAGGATGTATGTTCAGTATTTTTCCCTTGTAGTGTCTGATAAATTCCGGACTCATTATTCTCATAAATCCTGCAAGGCAGATGAGGCCATTTTGTGGCGTCACGTTGTACTTTTCAAGGATGGTAACAAGTTTCGAGTCATACTCCCAGTTTCCTCCCTTGAGGCCATTGCTTTGAACAATCTCTGTTTTTACTCCTAGCTTTTGGGCTATGAGCAGTCCTTTGGCATCTGGTTTGTTTGAAATTACTAGAACTGGTTTGATTGGAATCTTGTTTTTTTTAACAGCCTTTAAGATATTTTCCATATTGCTTCCCCTACCTGAAATCAAGATGGCAAGATTTAGCATGACTTGATTTTAGTCTGATGTGAATAAAACACTTTACTAATTTTAATTCAAACACAACAGATCGGTGTTTAATCCACTATACTGAATGTTGTACCAGATTAATCTTGCAATTTATATCCAATCTGATAGCAAAAATTTCAAATTGACTTCAAAGGTTACGATGACATCAAATGGAATTGCAGTGGTGTATGGTGACAAAACAGTTCATCTTGATCCGAAACGAGGAACTGGGGATGGAATTAGCTTTGTATCCCATGCACACCTTGACCATTTACACAACCAGAAAGGACATGGAATACTCATTGCCTCCAAACAGACAAGTGAGATTGCAAAACTTAGAGGCTATGTGATTGAAAACTATGTTGAACAATATGAGAATTTTTCAATGATTGATGCAGGCCACATACTTGGTGCAAAGGGGCTCTTGTTTGATGATGTATTTTATACAGGTGACATTTCGATTCGTGACCGGGGATTTATGAAAGGTGCAACTGTTCCAAAATGCAAAACACTAATCACTGAATGCACATTTGGAATGCCCGAGTACATCTTTCCTACAATTAGTGATACTGTCAAACGGGTAAATGAAATCATTTCAGAACTTTATGGGAAAGGAAAACCAGTAATTTTGCTTGGATATGAACTTGGCAAAGCCCAGATCTTGTCTCATTTGTTTGCACATTGGCAGCCATACTATCATGATTCTGTAAAAAAAGTCAATGACTTGTACAGGCAGTTTGGGGTGCCACTCAACGAATCAATTGGTCATACTGAAGCTGAGGCACAAGGACTACTTGAGAAAAAACCTTGGCTGATGATTGCTCCAAACATGAGTGGAAAAAATGCCTTTGTAAAACACATGAAGTCCAAGTATGATGCAATAACAATTGGATTTAGCGGATGGGCACAATCTTCCAGATTCTCCTTTGCACGTAGTCATGATTATTCTATTCCACTAAGTGATCATTGTGATTATGCCGAACTAGTTGATTTGGTAAAACGATGTAACCCTGAAAAAATATACACGGTGCATGGATTTGTAGACGAGTTTGCTTCAGACCTTGTCAAAATGGGGTATGATGCACAACCTCTACGTGAGGGTACAATTGACAATTATGTCTGAGATGGATTTTTTCTTTACAAATGGTTAGGCCTTTGTCGTAATATTGTTAAACTCTAACTTGGAATATGTACTAGACAATGAAAAAGTCAAATCCAAAATCTGACAAATCTGCATCTGAATTGATCAGTGAACATATTGCAGAACTCGGAGACTGGCGCGGAAAAATGCTTGCCAACATCCGTAAAATTATTCATAACGCGGATCCTGAAATTGTTGAGGAATGGAAGTGGAGTATTCCGGTATGGTCACACGGTGGACTTGTATGCACTGGAGAAACGTACAAGAGTATTGTAAAAATCACTTTTGCCAAAGGTGCATTTTTGAAGGATACGAAAGGTACCTTCAACGCTAGTCTTGATGGTAATGTAAGACGTGCTATTGATATTCACGAAGGCGAAAAGATTAACGAATCTGCTTTAAAAGATCTTATTCGTGCTGCTGTATCTTATAACATGTCTGCCAAGAAAAAACAAAAGTAGATGAGTTTTTCTGAAAAAAGGAAATATCTTTACTGGGAATTCTTTTCTTGTTTAGCTTTGTCGTCTTTTGATTTCTGATTTGCCACTGCCTGTTTGGTGCTCTCTAGATATGCTATGGTAGTTCCCAAATTTCCAAATCCCATTGCATTTAGTGATTCTGATGGAATCATGACAATTGTATTTCCTTGCACCTTGATTGATTCGTATAACATGTTTGATTGACGCAATGCATATGCTACAGGATTGTCTGCATATACCCTTGCCGCCTCTTCGAATTTTTGTGCGACTAATATCTCTGATTCTCCGTATGTCACCCTGGCGTTCTTCTCACGCTCTGCTTGTGCCTGCATTGACATGGCAGATTCCAACTCTTGTGGAATTATTACTTGACGAATTTCTACACCTGTTACCTCAATTCCCCAACTGCTTGCTTCTGTTGCAATTATGGTTTTTACGTGTTGGTTGATCTCTTCTCTTTTTGATAATACATCTTGGAATTGCGATGAACCAATGTTATTTCGAAGTGTAGTTTGAGAGACTTGCTGTATCATTTGATTAAAGTTCTCTACATTTAGTATTGCATCTTTTGCACGGGCCTCGATTATTTTGTAACGAAGTATTGCGTCTATGGTTACTGGAACATTATCTTTAGTCAACATTCTCTCAGCTTTGAACTCACTTACTTTTTCTCGTATGTCAACAACTAGAATATTGTCAGCAAAAGGCAATCTTGTCTGAATGCCAGGACCTACCTGTCTTTGATATTTTCCCAGTCTTAGTATTACTGCTCTTTCATATTGGTTGATTATCATTAAAAATGAAGAAATTATCA
>CAYWWR010000118.1:0-3799 GCA_964462165.1 uncultured Nitrosopumilaceae archaeon | reverse complement strand
TGGAACAACCACAAATGAGTGACTGGGACCTCATGATGCCAGGAATGGGACTATCGGCGATTGGTCTGGCAGGAGTAATTTTATCATATTTGGGTATTGCAAATACGTTTCTTACAGGAATGCAAGCTCTTTCAGGCTTGACCTTGTTTATCGGTTTGATCTTTTTATCAGCAGGAATGCTAAGTGGTGGAGGAATATCTACTAGCGGACGTGCCAAAGCAACCACACTTGTAATCTTTGGCATAGCAGGCTCTGTTGGAACATATGCTTTGAGCTTGAACAAGGTAATCACATCATTGACAGTATTTGTAGGATTGTTACTAGTCATCCTGATACCAACAATAGTTCTTGCCTTTTTCTCAATGAAGATGCCAAAGCACTTCAAGCCAGTGGCAACAATATTTGTTGCAGCAATGGTAGTAGCAATAGGCTCTTACACAGCATTTGGTTTTATTGGACCAGGCGCACAATTCCACCTTACTTCAATGCCACAAAATTCAACAAACTCAACAGCAGCTCCTGTTTCAAATGCACCAGTCATATCAATCAACATTCCAGTAAATGCATCAGTAAAAGGTAATCCAAGTTTTACACCAAATGCAGTAACGGTTCCCAAGGGAGATATTATTGAATGGACAAATAATGACAAAGTTGGACACACTGTAACAAGTGCAGACGGTGTAACATGGGATTCTGGAATAATATCAGCAGGCAAGACATTCCGTCTTGATACATCAAAACTCAATGCTACAACATACCAGTATCTTTGTACGGTACATCCAATCATGTCAGGAAACATAACCATAACAGCTCCACTATTTGCAAATGTAACCATTACAAAAGGTGCATCAACACAATCTCCAACCCAGAAATACTTTGACCCGCAAGGTAGCACAGTAAAAGTTGGAACAACCATAGTCTGGACAAATCAAGACAGTGCATCACATACAGTTACCAGTGGTACTCCAAGTGATACATCCCCAGGTGCACTGTTTGACTCTGGTCTCATCAAGCCAGGACAAACATTCCAGCATAATTTCAACGCAACTGGAAACATATCATACTTTTGTACAGTCCACCCATGGATGACTGGAAAAGTTACAGTAGGATGACAACACCCAAGGTAATAATTTTTTCAAAGAATCAAGCAGAGACACTAAAAAGACATTCAGAACAAAACGCTCCAAATGAGGCATGTGCAATTTTGTTTGGAAATAACACAAATGATGAAATCACAATAAAAGAAATTTTTCTTACAAAAAACATTGAGGAATCTCCAGTAAATTTTACCATTTCAAACGAGGAACTGATACTAGCATACAGTAAGGCAGAAGAGATGAAGTTAGATGTCAGTGGAATATTTCATTCCCACCCAGTCTCGGTTCCATACCCATCTTCAACAGACAAGAAATACATGGAAATCAACCCGGTGCCATGGATAATCTTTTCAAACATAAATGACGAATTCAAGGCGTATATTTACAATTCAGGAATCGTACCAGTTCCAGTAAAGGTAATGTGACCTATTTTTTATGAACTTTTTTGTGTCGTTCAAAGTGCTCTTTATCTGTAAAAGTAGTGTCACAGTCCTTGCATTTTAGCTCGGTTTTAGCGCCCCACAACGGCAATTATAGGTACGAACTTGCGTAAAAGGATTTACCAGATTCAAGTCGGTTTAGAGAGACTTGAGAAATACACCCATAAAATCAAAGGCTTTACGGCAATCTTGAAAGAATTATCGATACGCCAGGCACAAAATAGACAAAAATTTCCTATTTTTTCCTATTTAAAAAGACCAACCATACAGCAAAAATGTGTTTACAAACATTCCAGAGGAAGACGATTTATAGAAGATGCGAAACATGAACGTCTTCGTAAAATGGTACATTATGGTACATTTATTTTTTGATCGCAAATTCATCAAAGATGGAAATTTTTAAGAGTAATAGTTCTGTAACGGTCCAAGATAGAACCCATTTTACGATCGATTCTAACTTTGTGTTTTATGTTAAAAACTTGTCCAAATTAGATTAAATATCCCTTTTTTCAAATAGCAATCATGGAAATTCACGTATACGATACATACGTAGAGGCAAAGGACGGCCATACGATGCATTTTGATGTCATTACAAGCCAGAAGGATCACGCAAAAGCAATCCAGTATGCAAAAGAATGGCTCAAGACCATCGGAGAAGCCGAGTCAAAGGTTTCAACCGAAGAGTGTCAATTCTGTCACTCACAAGGTGCACCAGAACCAATTGCCAACGAGATCCAAAAGAAAGGCTACTTCATCCAAAAGATGGAAGGCTGTCCGTAAGATCTAATCTCAATTTTTTAATCCAACTGTTATTTTTAAAAACTCTTTTTAGCATGATGTATTTGGTATTATTCCATGACAAAGAAAAGTGACTATAACAGATTAACAGTAGAAGGCGATATGCAAACAAAATGGATATGCGGCTGCTTTGAGACAGTTGATGGTTTTTTCAAGTTTTGCCCCCAGCACGCAGAATTGATGAAACAGACAATCGTATCCCAGATAGACAAACTTGACATGACTACAATAGTTGAAGAAAAATAATCTAATCGTACTTCAACGCCTTTTTGAATAGGGCTTGAATGTCCAGCCTGCAAGGCCTCGTCTTACCATCTTGTTAAATCGCCTTCCATGACTCAGGTATGGAAATCTCATGTGAATCAATTCATGTACAATGGTATTTTCGAGTGTTTTCTCATCAGGTATCTTTCGGACATTGACAAAGACCACATTATCCTGAATATATGACACTCCAAGATACTTGTAAGCAGATGTTCTTCTCCCTTCAGTTACTTCTTTTGGCATCTCTAGCACCTCTTTTGTTGTCATCAGTATCTTGGGCTCTGAGATACTAAATCTTGCAGAATATACTCCCACTTTTTCAAGTATCTTAAAACGTAGATCAGGATCTAGTTTCACAAAATCAAAGAATATTATTCCAAGTTTAATTTATGTTGTCAAAATTCATGTTGGCAGTGGTGGATTTTTTTGTTTCAACCATTATAGTGGTAAAGTAGGGTCAGAAATTCATTGGTTTAATCACAAATCATACAGCCACCGTCTCCTCATTCCCCGCTTATCATTGAACTCATTATAGATCTAGCCTTATTTCTTATCTCCTCTGTTAGAGATACAAGAACCAGCCCTTCATTTGGCTGACCATACAAGATTACAGAACCATCTGGCGCATAAACTGCAACTGGAAGAACAAACAAGTCTTCCTCACCATCAACAATTATTCTCACAGGAGGAGCCATATCAAATGCCTTGCGAATTGTCAAAATGCTTTTGTCAGTAATTTCTGCTGCAGGATTTTTACATTCAAGTATTGTTTTCACATATCCACCTGGCAGGTCCCTCTTGTTTCTTTTTTCAAGCATGTCTACAATTTGCAGTGATGGACTGAGACCAAATGATATCATTTTTTCTGTAGTAGCGTCACCTACAGTAATTACAAACGCGTCTTTTGGAATATTTTTTGAAACGTTTCCCCTAGTTACTTCATAATCTGGTATGAGAATTCCAAGTGGTTTTTTTAATGCAGAGCGTAAATGTTCAGGAAGACGCACAATTTACCTTTGTTTTGAACTATTTTTGAGTTGCGACCTCAGCTTTTAGTTCATCACTTAGCTGAGATGCAAGTACACTACATCTTGCTGCCACATTCTTTGCCACAACCATGAATGCTTGCGACATGGTAGAATTTGGATCAGTTACAAGTACTGGCCTGCCACTGTCAGAGCCTTCCATTATACCAGGGTT
>CAYWWR010000117.1:0-3816 GCA_964462165.1 uncultured Nitrosopumilaceae archaeon | reverse complement strand
TCATAACTATTGCAGACTCTATACCGATGACTCCTCTACGAGTCTTTCTGCTTCTTACTGCCGAGTTCATTGTTTTTGGGATTGTGTTAGGTGGTATTATCAACAAGTCTGTATGAATTGAACAAACAAAGATTTTCAGTGTAAAAATTAGATTATTTCTCACAATGTGATGTCTCATATATGATATTTTTTGTATGTTTAATCCAAACATACGTCATCCTATAAGACCGAAATTGGGTAAAATTTTGACAAAAAATGTACTATCTTGTTAATTGTGAATTAGTTGATCATTATCTGATGGATTTGAATTAAAATGAATAGTATTCTAAAGTCTCAGGAATCTATTTTAGCATCAAATCAACAAAATACAAAAGAAAAAGGTGGTAATTTCACACTTGAACGAGTAGCAGAATTATCAGAAATACTTGCTAGCAAAGTTGAATCCGCAATAAATGAAATTGAACGATTAAACGGACAGACACACATGATTGCAATTAATGCACGAATTGAAGCAAGTAGAGCTGGGATGTCTGGAAAAGCATTCTCAGTAGTGGCTGAACAAATGAATGATCTTTCTGGTAAAATTGGTATAGTGAGTAAGAAAATGAGAAATGAAAGTCGTGGTTCTATTGATGAATTGGGAAATCTAATAAAAACTCAAGCGACAATTGTACGTGGTACTAGACTTTCTGATCTGGCACTGACAAATATTGATCTAATAGATAGAAACTTGTATGAACGATCATGTGATGTATGTTGGTGGGCTACAGATGATGGAATCGTTAATGCGTTATACAAAAAAACAAAGGAAAATTATGCTCTTGTATCAAAACGACTTGGTATTATATTGAATTCATACACTGTGTATTTTGATCTAGTGTTATGTGATCTCGATGGAAATGTGGTGGCAAATGGTAGGCCAGAACACTATCGATCTGTTGGCATGAATGTAAAAAATATGGTGTGGTTTACAAATGCCCTGAAAACTAATAATGGAAAAGAATTTGGTTTTCAAACTGTCAATAAATGCTCTTTGGTAAATAACGAATTGAGCCTAGTGTTTTCTTGTACTGTACGAGAACATGGTGAACAAAATGGTCAAGTGATTGGTGTTCTTGGCATTATCTTACGATGGGAATCATTGGCACAAAAAATTGTAAAAGACGCACATATTGCAGATGAAGAAAAAAACATGACTAGAATTTGTATTGTAGATGAAAATGGTCTTCTTCTTGCAGATTCAAAGGATCTGATACTTGAGGACCAGATAGAATTTCCTGGTAAAAATGATCTTTTCAAAGAGAAAAAAGGTTTCACACTATCTGACTATGCTAATGAAAAATGCTGTATTGCACATGCTTTTTCCTCCGGCTATGAGACATATGCTTCCGGGTGGCACTCTGTGATTATTCAAAAATTACACACCTAGTATTTTGGCATGATCTGCGCCTTGAAATAGTATATTGGACACGATCAATCGTATTGGGTGCCAAAATGGTCCAAAATAAAGCCAAAACATGCGTAATTGTTTTAATTCTTCAAATTGGACCTGATGTTTATGAACAGTGTCCCAAATAGTTATCCCTCTGATGGTATTTGGAATGTTGCAAGAATGCAAGATTTGGAACCATTGAGCAAAGAAGATGGGTATCGATGGGGGATCTCACACATTGGATATGTCAAACGAGAATTGTTAAAATTGGAAGAGCGTGCCCTGGCTAGACATGATGTCGAACTGTTACATGATATAGTTTCATCAAAACTTCGAGCTATCGAGGTTGAAGAAGAACTTAGAAAAAAACTTGCAGATGCAAACCGACAAACTGAATTCTAATTCTGAATTACAATAATAGAATATCTGTCTTATTGTTATATTGGAAAATTTCCATGTATGATCAATTCAAACACACGTGAACATATTATGGTTCTACAAGGATATTCAAACACTAGGATGAACTTTAATTCTATCTTCAAAAAAAGTCTTAAAACAAAAATTATTGCTGTGGTCAATGCAGCCTCGGCTGTCTCTATAGCAACTGTTTCTGTTGCAAGCTATGCTGCAGCAGGTCACGCTGCAGGTAGTGATGATACTTTAAGATATGTTGTAACGGGTGTTATAATGCAAGGCGTAGTGGGAATATCTGCATATTTCATGGCCCGTTCTATTGCACAACCCATACTCCAAATGACATCTATCGCAGAAAAAATAAGTCAAGGTGATCTTACAGTAAATTTATCTGCATCAAAATCAAATGATGAACTTGGAAAATTAACTAATGCATTCAATGACATGGTTGTCAGCTTGCGTCATTTGGTATCTCAAGTACGAAATGGATCATCTCTTGTTGCTTCAAATTCTGAACAGGTGGTTTCTTCTACCGAACAAATGAATTCGTCTGTACAACAAATATCTTCTACCATAGAACAAATATCAAAAGGTTCTCAGACTCAGGCTCAAGAGCTTGAAGCGACAAGCAAAGTAGTAGTCAAGCTTACGACTGATATGAAAAAATTGGCTTCAAAAGCAGGAACAACAGCTGATCTTACAAAAGAGGTGGGATTGATATCTGCAACCGGTTCAAAATCAGCTGCAGAAGCAGACTTTAGAATGTCCAAAATAATCAGTGTTACAAACGAGTCTGCAAAAAAAATAAAAGAGTTGGCAGAACGAAGCGGAGAAATTACAGCAGTCGTTGACGTAATAAGAAAAATTGCAGACCAGACTAATTTACTTGCACTAAATGCTGCAATAGAGGCAGCACGAGCGGGTGAGGCAGGAAGAGGGTTTGCAGTAGTAGCTGATGAAGTTAAAAGGCTTGCAGAAGGTTCTGCTAAATCTTCTGAAGAGATTGATGGCTTGATAAAACAGATACAAGAGGATGCCAAGGCTACCGTACTGAGTATCGAGGGGGGCACTAAGGAAGTATCTGAAGGCAGACTTGTCATAGACAAGGCATTAAAGGCACTTAATGAAATTGCTTCCAAAGTAACCGAAGTATCAGTAAATGTATTGGATGTAGCAAACATTACACAGATTCAAGTTGGCGAAATTGAACGATTGTCAAAGGCTGCTTCTGAAATTGCAGCAGTTTCTGAACAAAATGCTTCTGCAACTGAGGAAGCGTCTGCTGCTACTGAACAACAAACTGCTGGAACACAAGAGATTGCAGCATCGGTGCAAAAAATGGCAGTCATGGCAGATGATCTGACAAAGATTACTGCAGGCTTTAAACTTCCAGAAGATCAAAATTCTAAAACAAGAAACATCGGTGAAATCAAAGAAGAGGTATTTGTATGATGAGTGAAACAATCGTTGAAGGCACTCTACAAATAGTTGTATTTAGTTTGCTTGATTCCAAGTTACATAAAAAAGAAGAGTATGGAGTACTAATAGAACAAGTCAGAGAGATACGACCCTTGGAATCTATTACCAAAGTGCCTAATGCCAAGAGCTATGTTAGAGGCGTAATGAATTTGAGAGGAATGATTGTTCCAGTAATTGATGTGAAAGAAAAACTTGGTTTTCCAAGTGATGGAATTACAAGCCTAAAAGCACGTATTCTTGTAGCTGATGTTGGAGGTAAACTTACTGGTCTTTTAATTGACGAAGTTGATCAAGTCATGAGAATTACATCCAAAGAAGTTGACACTAGCCTTACTGGTGGTCTTGAATCACTTGGATATGTCAAAGGCGTAGCCAAAATTTCAAATAGATTAGTTGTAATTTTGGATATGGAAAAACTCTTGGAAGATACTATTTCCTCTGTACTGGAGACATAACATGTCTACAACTAGTACAGTCAAAGTATTGATTGT
>CAYWWR010000116.1:0-3893 GCA_964462165.1 uncultured Nitrosopumilaceae archaeon | reverse complement strand
ATAGGAAGAACTTGTTACACTTTTGTTGTCAAGATTTAAGCTACCAGTATATCTTACAGACATGGAAGGAAAGTAGCATGGATAAAGATGAACTTTGTAAACAAGTCCTAGAGTTAGACTCGCGAATAAGATTTGCAGGCCTAATTAACGAAAACGGCAGACTTGTTGCAGGGGGAATGAAACCCGGATTCAAATCTTTGGAAGATTCTCGAGATGATGAAATGTTGTACATGGAACTAGTTTTAAGAGCAAAAATGCGAAAGGAGTTTGATAAGGTTTTAGGTCCTGTAAAATTTGCCATGTCATATAGAGATATGTTGATAATCATGAGTTTTCCAGTAAATGAAAACATCCTTTTGATCTCAGTTGAAAAAGATGTTGACTTTTCTAAACTTCCCTTCAAGATTTTAGAAATAATTCATCACTGATTTTGATAACTTTCAAACACAGTTTGACACCATTGTAACAAAATTTCTACATCACCCGATACAAAGTCTATGCCAGTCTTGGTCTTTTTTACAATTGTCGTACATAGTGCAAGACGAAGATTTTTTCCAAATTTTTCTGTGCTTGTGTCAACCGCTTTTGAAAAGAATTTGATCTCACCTTCTTTTGAAGAAAATATTATGATAATCATTATTCCTTCACGTTTAGGCCATATTTTATTGAGAAATCTCTGCAAGTCTATATCAAACATTACATCTATGGCAGAAGACATGTCACCAAGTAAAGAGACCCTCCATTTTTCATTACGAAGTACAGCAGAAGCAGATTGTGCAAGAAGTGCATTATGATAATCAGTGGCCAAAATAACGACATTCTTTTTCGGGTTTACTTCTTCGTCTAATAGTCCGATCATGGAAATTGAAGTTGAGATTATCTCGTCAAGTGCGTTTTTTTCAGACCTCCCCATTTTGCCATCATTATAGGAACTATCAACTGCCTCGATTGCAGGTATTATCACCTCACTTACTATCTTTGTAGGAGTAGCTCCAGAATGAAGTGCAGTTCTAAGTAGAGTATGAGCTTCTCGGGTTGCTCCTAGCATGACGTATTCACTATACTTTTTTTGAACTTGAAAAAAGTCTGCTGGAAAACTGAGTTTATCCACACCTTCCTCTATGAACCATAAATTGACACTGCCCATGTTTTTTTGTTTTATCAGGCCCTCCCCAGCAAAGATTTTCAGGTATTTTGATATGGTTACACGGTTGATTTGTAGTTTTTCGGCAATTTCAACTCCTGTAAGTCCAGTCTTTGCAGGACGAAGAGCATCAATCAATTTTTCACGGATTTTATCTGCACTATATTCTCGTGCCACAAGCCTTGTGTAGTTTTCTGGTATATAGCATTAATAAAATCAACAAGGACCAAGATGAGGTCCTTGCTGACCGGTACTTTGGTATGGTCTGGTTGGTCCAAGTTATGTGAGCGAGGTATGTGGTATACTACTAGCGCACTATCAATACAATAGATAAAAAAGTAAATAAGAAAAACGCAGAATTGATACTAAATACTTAAAAGATTGATCATGATTTTTTCAGATCTCATAGTTCAGAATTTGAAAAGATTTTTTCAAGTTTTCAATTCACATATTGTTTTGAAATATTTTGATTTTTTCATAGTTTTACCAGTTGATATTGAATTAACTTTTAGTCGTATGTTTATACCCAAAAGTGTTAAATATCTGTACTTTAAAATACGGTATAGGTAAGTAATATGCCAAAAGCAGGTTTCAAATCAATAACAATTTCAGAGGAAGTATACAACAAATTCCACGATACTTACAAGAAGAGCAAGCATGAACTTGCAATGAAGGGTGTTAACAGTTTTGCAGGTTACATTACATACATGATGGAAGATCTCATGCAAAAAGATGACACCTTTGCAAGATACGCTCCAAAACTTGAAAAGATATCTGTGGACGATGACAGAGTTATTGTAAAAGATAACATCAAGAATAGAATAGCAGAGGTAGCTGTTCAAAACAATGAACTTTACTGTTTGTTATGTGAAGAGAAAAATTGTGTTCATGTCGGATTTGTATTTTCTCTTCCAGAGATTTACGAAGTTCTAAATGCTAGAGGAATAAAGCACCAAAGATAAAAGGTGCAGGAGGTGGGATTTGAACCCACGAACCCCTAAGAGACGGGATCACCCATTTGTATGATCTTAAGTCCCGCGCGTCCAAAGGCCATTAAACCTTCTTTGGCCAGGCTCGGCGACTCCTGCGTTTTATTAGCGAGATGTTGGAGAAATTAAACGTTTTATGAAAAAAATTTCCCGGACCCAAGTAAGATTAATAAGGATTCAGAAGAGCGAGCTTGTTATGCTTCGATAGCTCAGCCTGGTAGAGCGTTACCTTGGTAAGGTAAAGGTCGCGGGATCGAATCCCGTTCGAAGCTTGATGTTTTATAAATTCACATTATTATTTGGCAAGTTTTTTCATTCTACTTCCAGCAAAGAAATTATCACATCAAGTAACTCTTGGATTTTTTTCTTAATCCCTTCAAGAACATGTTTGATTTCATCTTTTGAGATTCGTGCTTCATGAATTCTCAAGCTTTTTGATACTTGATCCATACCATGTTCTGCGATAAACTTGTTAAATCCATCCATGAATTTGCTTTCAACAATTATCGAACCTTGGTTTTCCAATTCTTTTACTGGGTGATATACAGTTGACTTGCCAAATAGATCCATCATAGTAGGGGGTAAATTGATCAAATTCCCATAAAGATCATAAAACTTCCAAGCAGTCCTTCTGTATGATGGTAAGTTTTGATAGAGTTCATCTCTTGTTTTGTATCTTACCAAATAACCATTAATCTCAAGGTCCAACCACATGGTTTCATCAGATATTCCAATCATTTTGCAGGCATCCTTACAGGTTTCCAGGATATCATGTAGTGATCGCGTGTCCTCCAAGAGCTCAACGCTCACATTTTTGGCCATTTGTAGGATTTGCTCTTTCTTTCCAGAATTCAAGACAATCAAGACTGGAAACATCTTTGATTTTATCTTATTGGAATTCTGTGTTTTATGACGCTAGTAGTTTTTTATCAACAGTTCAGTGTGTCCAGTTCTCTTTTGTGACACAGAATTGATGAACCTATTTGCATTTATCTCAATTATTCCATCGGAGAATTCATTGAAGAGTTCAATTATTTTATCAGATCTGGAATTCGATAGCAATACCTTGACACCTTTTTTATCTAGTGCTTTGAATTTGGCATAAAGCCTTTCTTGGTCACTGAAATCAAAGTCACTATCAGTGTAGCTTGTAAAACTGGCAGTTGTACTTACTGGCTGATATGGAGGATCTAGGTAAACAAAATCTTCGTCTCCTACACCTTTTAGTGCATCTTCAAAATCCTGGCATTTGATTGAGATATCTTTTGATTGCAATACCCTACTTACTTCAAAGAGATTTTCCTTGTTTACAATATTTGGATTTACATATCTCCCAACAGGAACATTGAACTTTCCTTTACTGTTTACTCTATACAATCCGTTAAAGCATGTCTTGTTGAGAAATATCAATCGTGAAACTTTATCAATCTCATTTTTTGGATTGGCTTCTCGTACCTTGTAATAGTATGAACTTTGATTTTTTGTATAATTTACAGCATGGTTTTCTAGTGACAAAACAAGTTCCTTTACTCTATCTCTGATTGTCACATATGACAACGCTAGATCAGAATTGAGGTCAGAGATGAACCACTTTGCTTTCCTTTCTTTAGCTACAAGAGAAAAGAAGACTGCACCGCCTCCCAGAAATGGTTCAAAATATCTCTCAAATTTACTAGGAATTTGATTGGTAATGACAGGTAAAAGCTGTCTCTTGCCTCCTGCCCATTTGACAAATGGCTTTGGATCTGAAATCAGTTGAT
>CAYWWR010000115.1:0-3938 GCA_964462165.1 uncultured Nitrosopumilaceae archaeon | reverse complement strand
GCCTATGATGTCTGCACCTATTACATTTTTGTAGAATTTTGATTCTGCTCTTGTTGAAAATCTTGGTCCCTCGATGCAAATGTATGTGGCATCTTTGTGAATCTGTAAATTCATTTTCTTTGCTACATTGGAAACAACATTTTGAAGCTCAGGACAAAATGGATCCGCTACTGATATGTGAATGACTTTGTTGTCTTCGTATAGTGTATATTTTCTTGATTTTGTAAAATCTATGAATTGGGATGGAAGTACGACATCTCCAGGTTTTAATTCCTCTTTGAGGCTTCCAACAGCGGATGGTGCTATGATTCTCTTGATTCCCATCTCTTTGAATGCCCAGATGTTTGCTCTAAAATTTATCAGGTGAGGTGGAATGGTATGCTTTTTACCATGCCTTGGCATGAATGCAACCTTTCTTCCCTTGTAAACTCCAACTGTTATAGAATCTGAAGTTTTTCCAAATGGGGTATCTATAGTAATTTCTTTGCTTTCTGTAAGGAGACCTGAATCATATATTCCGGTTCCTCCAAAGATGCCTATTTCTGCTTGCTCTGTCAATATTTCACCAATGCGTTGTATTTGTAACCCTTGATTGCTTTTGATCCTTTGAGATCAGTCAATTCTATTATGAAAGCAAAACCTGATACGCTGCCACCTATTTTTTCAACTAGACTTGCAGCTGCTTTTGCAGTGCCTCCAGTTGCCAGCAAGTCATCACAAATGTATACCTTTTGACTTTTCTTTATTGCATTGGTTTGAATCTCCATTGTAGCAGTTCCATATTCAATGTTGTATGTTGTTTTGTGAGTAGTACCTGGCAATTTTCCTTGCTTTCTAATCATTATCATTCCTTTGTTGTATTTGAGAGCCAGTGCGCATGCTAGTGGGAAACCTCTTGATTCTATTCCTGCAAAAACATCTACATCATTTGGATGTATTATCTTTGTAAATTCCTCTATGACAAGCGATAAGGCTGCTGGGTCTCTTAGGAGCGGGCTAATATCTCTGAATAAAATTCCTTTTTTCGGAAAATCTGGTATCTCATCTATCTTGTTCTTTAGATTCACAAATCGTTCTCAAGTATTGGATATAAAAAATATTACTAATTGATTCCTTACTGGATTGTCATACTGATTGTTGCTTTACCTGTGGCAGAAGATGCTTCTACTGTGTATATTCCTGGATTGACATCGCGTGGGACTTGCCATGCTGTACTATAATCTCCTCTATTTGTTGCTGAGGTGGGCAATTTGTCAATAATAGTACTGTTACTGTTTATGGTGATGCTCACTGATGCAGTAACACCGGCATCGCTTCCGGAAATTGTCACAATATCTCCTGCGGTGTATGCTCCTGAAGCTCTATCCAAGGAAACTGTAATTGCCTGTGTTGATGACTTGACAATTATTGGTATGGAAGAATGGTTTACTCCACTAGTGCCATCTAGTTTCCATGTTCCTGGAATTGCAATGGATGGGAGGCTGAAATCAAATGAAGAAAAGTGGCCTGTCTTGTCTGAGAATGTCTGTGTGGTTTTTACTACTTGACCATTGGGATCAGTCAAGGAAAGTTGGAGAAGACTGTTTGCATTGGCGGTGGTTCCAATAATTATGATGTTATCACCTGGCAAGTATGAATCCTTTACAGTACTGAGTGCAATTTTTCCAGTATTGGTTGAAAGTCCTACTGCAAATGGTTGTTCGACTTTTTCTTCTGCATGGGAAACTACGGCTGCATAAATTCCTGGCGTATATGAAGTCAAATTGAATGAATATGTTGCTTGTCCGCCTGATCCTAAGTTAATAATATCTGCAAATTTTTGTGTGTCTGAAGGATCTACTATGATAAGATTCAGAGTTGAAGATGAAGGGCCTGTAACACTAATGATGGGATCGTCTGTGTTCTGATAACTAAGCTTGTCTAATGTTGCTGTTATGGGTTGAGATACGTCTTGGCCTACTCCAAATAAAACAGTCACAAGATCAGTGCCTTGTGTTACAGTTATTGTGTAGGTTCCCTTTATGGCTGAATCATCTAACTTGTATGATGTGGAGATTGTACCTGAAGATGATACATTTGCATCCTTTGAATAAATGGGTTGATTGGTAGGGTCTGTTATTACAAAATGTACAAGCTGATTTGAGATTGAAGTGCCATTTATGATAACTGTCTGTCCCTGTTCATATCTTGTAGCAGACGGTGTGATTGAAATATTGTGAGTTGTGACAATGTTGTATTGTTTAGTTACCTGAGTCTTTCCATCTGATGCTGTAACTGAATATTGACCAAAGTCTCTATCAATTGGTACTACGTCTTTCATTCCATAGTTTCCATTTTTGTCTGATTGTACCACTGATGTTGTTATTGGGTTTCCTTTTGTATCTAACAGGGTTAGAGTTATGGTACTTCCAGGATTGTCTGTACCGTTAATTGAGTTGGTATCTCCTCTGTGGTAAATGGGATTAACATTTAGTGTTAGGGGAATATTTGTAGCTGGACCACCACTACTGCGAGTTGATGGTACACTGATATTTGTAGAGAATGATTTTTGATTATTCTGTTGATCCTTTAGAATAAAGGTAGTGCTGCCAGGCTGTTCGGATGCTGGCAAAAGTACCGTTGTAACAAAGTTTCCGTTATTATCTGATGAAAATGAGTCTATCTTGTCATTACCTACATACAAATCAAGACTGGCTTGTGCTGAAAAACTAAAACCGACTACCCGAATATGAGAATTTGGTGCCGGAGTTGCAGGAATTATTCTAAATGTTGATGTGTCAAGTATGCCTTTTGGTATTTGTGGTGGAGGTGGAGGAGGTGATGTTTTACCAGTGTCAGAATTATTGGTAGCACTACCACCTGGTTGTGAGATAATCTGTCCTCCTGGATTGGTATTGGTTGGTGGAATTCCGATCTGACCTGATTCACCATCTGATGTTTTCCAAGCTATGATTGGTGCTTGTTGATCTGTCTTGATTCCAAAAGATGTTGTTGTACCTGGTTCAAGTGGTGTTATTGCACTAAATGCCAAAGTGGTTGGTGAAGTCTTGACACCTGTCCAATCATTTTGTATGCTAAATGATTTGAAGGTACCAGTTCCGTTTATTTCTAAAGTGAGTGAAACAATGTTTCCAGTATTGTTTGCACTATTGCTAACTGAAATCATAGTTTGTCCTCCTGTGTTGGTTGCAGTTACAGTTACAAATTTTGAATCTGCATAAGCTGGGTATACCGCATATGTTGTAAATATACTGCCCAGAAGTAGAGCAAAAACAATGACCGATTTTAATAACACGTTACTCATGAATTCACAACCTCTCTCTAAATTAAATCTTAATAAGAAATTCTACTTTGTTATCTTGTATTCTAGTATGATTTATGAGTAAAGTACAAATGCTGATATTTTTTGTCTCATCTGTTGCCAGTTGGAGCTGACTGGATTCCTAGATTTTGATTCTGTCTTATTCTTTCTGCAATCAATCTGTATAATGACCTAAATTGGTCCTTTGTCTTGTCTGATAAAAAGTCTGTTTCTCCTAATACTATTTTTTCACAAATATATCTGCAAATATCTTCTCTGTCAAATTTCTCCCAGCCGAGATGTTGGTTTTCTTGCCAAATTTCATTTAGGTTATCTATTATGCTTTTCTTGCCCTTACTTGCTACTTGATCTTTGGTCAGTGTTACATATCCTTCCTTTCTTAATCTGACTTCATAAGTTTGGTTTACAGCATAAAGGTAATCGTCTTCCATTACAAGATCTTCGATGTATAATTTGGGTTGTCCTGCAAGTTCAAAAAAGACCATTTGTACTGATTTAAATTCATTTGATTGGAGCTCGGAAGAAATTTTTCTTGATTCTTCAGTATTGTCTAATAGAATGAAAGTGTCATATCCGTGATTTTTATAAAATATTGCAAGCGACATGACTGAATTCT
>CAYWWR010000114.1:0-3985 GCA_964462165.1 uncultured Nitrosopumilaceae archaeon | reverse complement strand
GCTCGATTTGTTCTAGAGCAATTCTAGCATTTCCTAAAAGCTTTGTTACTTTTCTAACTTCGGCTAATTCTTTTGATAAAACTTTACTTGCAGTCATATCATGGTTCTGTGTTGCAATTACAATTCTTTTGAATAACTTTTCATCTTTTTGTTTTAGCTTTGTGATCATTCCATCAAGTTTTACAATTTGAGTTTGGAGTCTTTTTATTCCAGTTTCTAATCTTGGTTTTAGTGCACCTTTTGGTTTTATTACATCATTAAATTTTTCACCAATGCTTGGTGTGTGCTGTCTTTGCCAATTGTTCGAAAATGTTGTCATGGTTACCACTGATAAAGTTGGTTTTTAATTTCAGGTGTGAAATACGGTTCACAGTATACTAAATTTAGCTGACAAAACATAGAACACCAAATTAAGCGCACGCTTGGTCTTTTTTTTAATAAAAAACTAAAAACTCGTGGATAACCATGATTGGATACCTCCTACGACTAATCCCCGCGCAGAGTCTTATTGCATTATCTGAATTGCAGTATTTCTCTGTGGATGGATTTTCTTTAGGTGAATAGCCAGTGCCTGATTCGACGGCTGGAATTCACAACAAAGTGGACATTGTTCCATTTTATTTAATGCGGGTTTTGCAGAACAAATGTATTTAAAGGTTATGTACAAGTCGACAAAAATAATTTTATAAAAAAATTTTTGAAAAAAAAATTGTCAAAGAAAAATTTGAAAAATAATTTTAAAAAATAAATCAAGAAATATTATTTCAGAAGATCAAATTTGATTTTGTCTCATGATCATCGACTGAAAAAATAAATTAATGTAAGAGATTACAATATACTAATTTCGGATATTTTGATATTAATGAAAGATAATGTATAATTTTTATACATTATTATTATAAAATGACGAATTAATAGATTATGTACTAATAGTTAAACCTTTTTATTTATGTTAATCGAAATTCTTATAAGATATTATATGGCTCGCGAATCTTTTGGTTCTGGTGGACGTTGTCCTCGTTGTGGAAAAGGTCCAATGGTAACTGATAATACTACAGGAGAAATGTTTTGCGGAGGTTGTGGTTTTGTACTTACAGAACGTGTAGAAGAATCTGGTCCAGAATGGAGATCATTTTCTAAAGAAGAACATGAAGACCGAAGTAGAACTGGAACTCCTACTTCACTTGCAATGCATGACATGGGACTTGCAACAATAATTGGTCCTGCTGACAAGGATGCATCAGGAAAACCACTTTCTGCATCAATGAAGAGTACCATAGAAAGACTCAGAACTTGGGATAGCAGAAGCCAAGTCCACGAACCAGTAGACAGAAACTTTAGACAGGCTTTCAGTGAACTTGATAGATTAAAAGATAAACTTGCATTATCTGATGCGGTAATTGAAAAAACTGCTTACATTTACAGAAAAGCACTTGACAAAGGTCTTGTTAGAGGTAGATCAATTCCAGGGCTTGTAGCTGCTGCATTATATGCAGCATGTAGAGATACTGAAACTCCAAGAACACTTACGGATGTTGCAAACGGAATCAACATCAAACGAAAAGATGTTGCTAGATGTTACAGATTATTGTTGAGAGAACTTGATCTAAAGATGCCAGTTGTTGATCCGATAAAATGTGTAGCAAGAATTGCAAGTAAAGCAGGCTTGAGTGAAAAAACAAAAAGAAGAGCTTTACAGATTCTAAAAGATGCAGCTGAAATTGAAATTTCAGCTGGAAAAGATCCAATGGGACTTGCAGCTGCTGCATTATACTTGTCATGTGTCATGAACGGAGAAAACAAAACACAGAAAGATGTTGCACAAGCTGCTGGGGTAACTGAAGTTACAATCAGAAATAGATACAAGGGATTGAAGGAATCACTCAAACTCTAAATTTTTGTAAAATCATTTTTTGAATCAAAATAGTTTTCACTTTTCAGTAGTTTGAAATTAAATGGCGTGGCCCTTGTTCGTAGACAGACAGAGATTACCTCTTTTTATCCCACCCATGTGGGATTCACAATTCGAGTCTACGGAGCCACGCTCTCTTAAGCAGTAGATTTTACATCTTTCTGCATTATTTATCATAATACATCATCATATTTATTATTTCACATATATTTTTACATCTTTTAAAAATATTTCAATAAAATATTTCAATAAACTGAGACATAGTTTACGATCGCTATATTGCTATAACATGCTTTTTTGAAGATTTGTAAAATGAGTTGTTTAACCTTCGACAGACTAATTTGATGCAGTACGTTATCAGACATGAATGAAACTTTCTGGCAAGGTTGCAATTATTACAGGAGGCAGTAGAGGTATTGGAAAAGCTACGGCAATGTTACTTGCACAACATGGAGCAAATGTGGTAATCACATCAAAAGACAATACAAATCTTCAAAACGCTGCAGCGGAAATGAAAAATGTTGTAGCAATATCCGGAGACATTAGAAAAAACACAGATGTAGAAAATGTTGTAAAAAACACTTTAGAAATTTTTGGTAAAATTGACATCCTGGTGAACAATGCGGGTATATTTCCTAAAGTAAAACCTCTGCATGAAATTTCAGAGGAGGAATGGAATGACGTAATAGATGTGAATTTAACTGGGCAATTTCGTTTCACAAAAGCTGTAATACCTCATTTGATGAAAACGAGTGGTTGCATTGTCAATGTTTCATCAGATGCAGGACTGAAATCATTTGAAAATTTTGAAGCAGATGCATATACTGCCTCAAAGGGAGCACTAGTTCTACTTACAAAAGCATGGGCCGTAGAATATGCCAGATACAAGATACGTGTGAATTGCGTCTGTCCTGGAATTGTAGAAACGGATATGACAAAACCATACCTTGGAAATGAGGTTGATAGAGCAATGGCAATAGCAGAACATCCAATCGGAAGAATAGGAGTACCAGAGGATGTTGCAAAGGCAATATTCTATCTTGTTTCAGAGGATTCTTCGTGGATTACAGGTGCAATTTTACCAGTAGATGGTGGAATCATTACTAAATAATTATACTAATAAAATTAATAGAACCTAATTCTAAGGTTATAGCGTGACCCCAAAAAGGAAGAATGCACTCAAGATAATTATCATGCTTTCAATCATTTGGTTTGCTTCAGCATTACCTGTACCTTTCATATGGTCTAATCCTAGTCCTCAACAATCTGAGCAGTTCAAAACCTATCTGGAAATAGCAGCCTTGATTTCTGTACCATTTATTGCAATGGCAATTGCTTGGACGTTAAAACCAGAACTTACTACACGTGGCTAGCCAAGAAATTCTACTGCCCCTAGTCCTTCAGGGGTTGTTTTAATCCACCTGGTTCTTCCAATTCTTTCAACTTCAATGAATCTCCACTCGTTTAGGAGTGGCTGGATGATGTTTTTATCAAGACTTGCAAATCTGGCTTGTTGAAAATTTTCCTCTCTTGCGTTTACCATGATGAGTTTTCTTTCGTATGCAATTTTTGCCATCTCCTTTTTAGTTATCTTTCCGTTATTTTCTTGTATTATTTTCAAGGCCTGTACTAGGACAGGTTTTGGGGTATGAATTTCATAAGCTGGTAATTTTACAACTGATTTGAGTCCAGATGATAGTTGTTCTCCCTTTACACTAGAGTAACTTTCTGGTTCTGCATAATATGGAGTAAGTTTTGTTTTTCCTTGAAACATCATACATGCCATCATACACGCAATTGCTTGTATCTTTGATCCAGAAGAGCAGTTTACAAAAATATCATTTCCATCTTCTTTTTGTACAATTTCTCGTAATGCCTTTAGGATCTTGAAGAGATCAAATCTATTAGAATGCGCCACTTGGACTTCGATCTTTTCTTTTTTTAGTTGAGTTCGAATTTTTTCCATAAATCCTTGAGCTTGATCTTTTGATGGTTCCGCGTGCATCAATAGCCACACTCTATCAGCTTTCATTTGTTTTGCAGGAATTGCAATTCGATCAATTTCAAAGCCTA
>CAYWWR010000113.1:0-4110 GCA_964462165.1 uncultured Nitrosopumilaceae archaeon | reverse complement strand
AGGGCAAGATTTGGATGAATGGAAAACTTGTTGCATACAAGAATGCAAAGGTCCACGTCTTGACACATGCATTACACTATTCAACTGCAATATTTGAGGGGATTAGATGTTACAACACTCCAAGAGGTCCAATGATCTTCAGATTACCAGAACATGTAGAACGATTATTCAAATCTGCAAAGATGTATTCAATGAAAATGCCTTACACCAAAAAAGAGATCTCAGACGGTATCATCAAGACAGTAAAGGCAAGCAAACTCAAAGAATGTTACATCAGACCTATTGCATACTATGGTCACGGAGTGATGGGCCTTACACCAACTCCAAATAAGGTGGAAGTTGCAATAGCCTGTTGGGAATGGAATACTGGTGAATCTAGTGCAGGAAAAATACAAGGCGCAAGATGTAAAGTATCAAGCTGGCTTAGAATAGATTCTAGATCACAACCCATGCAGGCAAAAGCTGCATCAAACTATGCAAATGCTGCACTAGCTAGAGTAGAAGCCCTAAGAGATGGCTACGATGAAGCAATCATGTTGAATTATCATGGTAAGGTATCAGAAGGAAGTGCAGAAAACATTTTCATTGTCAACAAAGGCAAGATATCAACGCCTCCACTAAATGCTGGTATCCTGGATGGAATAACAAGAGATAGTGTAATCAAGATAGCAAAATCAGAAGGAATTACAATAACTGAGAGAGAAATCGACAGAGAAGACTTGTACATTGCAGACGAGGTCTTTATGACAGGTACTGCAGCAGAGGTAAAATCAGTGTCAGAAATTGACAACATAACAATAGGAGACGGTAAAGTAGGAGCAATAACCCGAAAATTGCAAGGTGCTTTCTATGAGGCATCAAGGGGAAGAGACAGACGCTTCTCAGAATGGCTTGCTCTAGTTTAGAACTTGAAAGAAGATTCAAGTATGACAGACTGAACAAATCATATCATCATGGTACTATCAATGGTAGATCAACACAAACCAAAGTGCTACCTATGCAGCAATGTGTTTGAGAGCCTTGAAGAGTTGAGAAAACATCAGGAAAATTCACACAAGGAATTTTTAGAATTTCACCAGGATACAAACAATCATTCTCCCACGCCTGGAGATGTAACTATCTTTTAGGTGAGATATCATGGAATGCAATGAGACTACCACCAATCCAATCTGCTGGTTTTGCAGAAAAGGCCGCCATGAGGAATGCATGAAAAAAATACCTACAGATGCCAGATCAGACGGCCCACACGACTGTACATTTGATACAAAACTTGTTGATTGTCAGTGTACACATTGAATTTAGAAAAATGAAGATTTGTGATATTTCGTTTTTAGACCAAGTTTATTCAATACACGGTATAGTTTCTATATCTTCTTCAAGTTCTTTAACCAAACCTTTCCACCATTGTTCAAATTTTTCCATATCTTTGCAAAACTCCGAAAACCCTCTTTATAGATCTGTCGATCTTTTGATCAAATGATTTTATGTTTCCATCAGATTGTTAAATATCAAATGTATCCTCTAATCGACCAGACGTCTTAATCGAATTGATGCAAATACAATCAATACAACTGTAGAAATTATCAGTGCAAGTAAATCAACAGCCAAGTTTGAATAGTCACCTGTCAAGAGCATTGCCCGCAAAGCACCAACCACATAGGTTAGAGGGTTTCCCAAAGAAATTATTTGCAACCACTTTGGCATCAACGCAATAGGATAGATGGCACTGCTTGCAAAAAATAACGGCATGGTAATGGCTTGGCCAATGCCCATCATTCTCTCACGTGTTTTCAAGAGCGATGCAAGCACCATTGAGAGGCTTGTAAAACACATTGCAAATAATACAATAACAAAAAATGTACCTGCAATATCTAAAAGATCAAATCGCAAATGTACACCAAGTAGAATTGCAAGTCCAAATACCATTATTGCTTGAAAGAGGCCTCGAAATCCTGCAGCAAGTGCTTTGCCAACTATAATAGAGGATCTAGGAGATGGAGTTGAGAGTAACTTGGTCAAAAGTCCAACATCTTTTTCCCAAACTATTGTGATTCCATAAAATATTGCAATAAACTGAACAGACTGGGCAAGTATTCCAGGTGTTATGAAGTCGATGTACGGTATTCCAGCTGGTGTGAATCCCCTTATTCCATTAAAGACCTCACCAAATACCAACAACCACAATGCTGGTTGAATTACTCGCATCCATAATTCTGATGAATCATGACGTATCTTACGAACTTCGATTTCAGCAATTGTAAAAACACTGGTTGTGAATCTTTGAATATTCATCCCGCACGTCTCCTAATTGTTCGTCGGGCCATGCGCGTATCTCTATTTGATTCAGTATTTTCTGATTCGAATTTCATCTTTGCATATTTTATAAAAACATCATCTAGAGTTATTTTATTCAGGGAGACTGAATCTACATCTAGTCCTACATCTCTAAAAGATTGTAGAATCTTTGGAATCGCTTGCTCTCCATTTCGTGTCGATATTTTTATCACATTACCTTCTTGGCTTACTAGACCAAATTCATCATCTAATACGGGCAAGACTTGCTCAGATGAAGATTTTTGCAATTTCAGAGTTATAGTAAGGGTTTCTTTTCCAACGGATTCTTTTAGGTCCACAGGTGAGCCTATAACTGCAATTTTTCCAGCACTCATTATTGCGATTTTATCACACAATTCATCAGCTTCTGACATGTCATGAGTTGTGATAAGAATCGTAGTGTGAAAATCTTCATTTAGTTTCTTTAGATACTTCCACATCTGTATCTTCGAAGATGGATCAAGACCAATACTGGGCTCGTCTAATATGAGCATCTTTGGCCGGTTTACAAGTGCCTGTGCAACCTCTAGTCTTCTCATCATACCTCCAGAGAATCGTTTGGCTAGATCGTCTGTTCTATCAGATAATCCCATGTACTCTAACGCAAATTTTATTCGCGTGTCCCTTTCATTTTTGTTTACGTAGAAAAGTTTGGCATAGATGAGCAAGTTCTCGTAAGCAGTCAGGTCTGCATCAACTGAGATTGATTGTGGAATATAGCCTACCATTTGTCGGACTTGTTCAGAGGAATTTGAAACATTTGACCCAAATACATGAACTGACCCAGAGGTTGGAGTAGTAAGACTAGTAATCATCCTGATTGCAGTTGTCTTGCCAGCCCCGTTAGGACCAAGTAAGCCAAAAATTTCTCCTTCTTGGACAGTAAAGCTAATTCCATTTACAGCCCTTGTGCGTTTGTTAAAGATCTTTGTTAAATCGTTTATCTCTATTGCGTACAATCCGATTTTATTTTGATTTGAATTGATAAAAAAAGTATCGTACTAGATCTTTTTTATTTGAAATAGAGTATAAGGCGGGTCTAGTGGGATTTGGACCCACATGGTTCATTTCAGGTTCCAAGATCGGATGCTCGATTAGGTAGATGCCATTGAAAAGGCAGGATGTGAATTGCTACAAAATATCTGTAGTATATTAATATATTCTAGTTATACTATAACATAATGAAGACAGAATGCAACGAGCAGTTAAACCCAAAAAAGCAAACCTTCCAAAAAAAGTTATGAGAAAGGAGCCAAAAAGTGAGTTAAGCCCGGCGCTAGACAAAACCATAAAGAGAATCATGGAAGGTAAAGAGAAACTTACGAGATATACTTTTGACGAATATATACAACATGTAAAAAAAGTTCTTGAAGAATAACTTGCGTTTTGTTGATGTATCAGAAAAAACAAAAAAGAAGCTAAAAAAATTCAAGTCTGATAAAGCAATAGTCGAGGGTTTTTCGCGAGTGTTAAAAGAACTACAGACAGCTCCAGATCCTACAAAAATAGGTGAACGCAAACATGGACTATATTCAAATTGCTACGGTATCCATATCACAAAAAACCATAGTCTAGTTTACATATACATGTCAAAAGAAGACCTAGTCATACTGGTAGACTTGGATGACCACAAGAATCTTTATGGTAGAGACAATAGAAGTTAATCTAATTCAACATAAATGAAATTAAGAATTGTATAAGGCGGGTCTAGTGGGATTTGGACCCACGACATAGGGATATCTCCGAAAGATCATAAGAGTCCCTCGCTCTACCTGG
>CAYWWR010000112.1:0-4111 GCA_964462165.1 uncultured Nitrosopumilaceae archaeon | reverse complement strand
CTTTCCGGAACATTTGTTGGTCCTGGTAACATGACTAGATATTCCAAATAAATTCCCCAATTTGCAAGCAAGTTAACCGCTATTTATAATTACAGAATTTTAAGCAGTCTGCTTTTTGCATCTATTTTTAAAAGCACTTGTTTGGTACCTTCAGGAACAAGATCTGACCAGTCTTTGTCACTTGCGATCAACTCACGAATATTTGTTCCAGATATTGCATCTCTTTTGAACAGTGGAACTTCAAATACATTTTTTCCTCTTTTTTTGTACAGTGTAATAGTAAATTCATCATTTGAAAAGACCATATCATAAGGAGGTACGATGGAATCAACATGAAAAGTCCATTTTTCATGATCGCCAGTATCTGGTACAAAGAATATCTTGACACGTTCCAACATTTTAGAATCAAGTGATGAGAGAATCATTTCTTTTCGTTCATCGGCAGTGAATGGATTTCTTTTTTCATAATTTTTGTTTGAGCTTCCAATTCCGATCCAGAGATTGTCAACCTTAGACAATCCAATTCTTACTGCCTCAAGATGTCCCTTATGAAACGGTTGAAATCGGCCAATTAGAAGACCATCCATTGCAGAGATCTTGTTACACTTGTTTAAAAAACCATTACTAGTCACATAAATTATTTAATTGAACACAAGAAAGGCACGTATCGTGATTATTTTTTAGGTTTGTATGCAACTACAATAGATGTTGGATATGAGAAATATGTTTTACCATCTTTTTTGCAGATCTTAAGATCCATTGTATCTACATCAATATCATTTTCAATTAATTGACGGATTTTGTCACCATCTCCTGGATTTGGAAATGATGCTGTGATCTGTTCTTCGAGTTCCGTTTCTAATCTGTAAAAAGCAGTAGCAATGTTTGTCATTTCTGATTTTTTTACCATATCCAGTAATTCTTCAAATGGTATTGCTTTCACATGAGACGGATCACGTAGTTTTTCAATATGGTCATATGCTAATGCCTTTTCTGCCAAAGGAGTTACATCAATGATAGCAACTCTTCCCCCACTCTTGCATACTCGAATCATTTCTGACAGAACTTTACTAGGTTCAAGAAAGTGATGAAAACTATACCTTGTAATTACTAGAGAAAATGATTCATCAGGAAAATCAAGTGGCAAAGCATTTCCAAGATTCCATGTAAGATTATTCAATAATTTTTCTTTTTGAAGAAGTTTTGCGCGTTCTATCATCGCAGGTGTTATGTCTATTCCAGTTACATGTTTTGCAACTTTGGCAAATGCACAAGATACAAGACCTGGACCACAAGCTACGTCAAGTACTGTATCATTGTTGTCAGTTTTGGTTAGATCATACATAAGTTTGAATGCTCGTTCATCTGAATGTCCTTGTTTTTTTGCAAAGGGATCTGCTTGTTTTGTAAATTGATCGATTATTGATTCAGTATGAATAGTAGATCTATCTGTGTGCAAGATTTACTTTCTAATGTGATTTAGATATTTATGGATTCGTCAAATGCATATGCCATCATTAATTAGATTCTAAAATTAAACGAGCTAATCATGGAACCAATAAAGATAGACGGTGGTTTTGGAGAAGGCGGAGGACAGATAATTCGAAGTGCAATTACCTTGTCTGCAATTACAGGTAAACCAGTTGAGATAGAAAATATTCGAAAGAATCGAAAAGTTCCAGGTCTTAGACCACAACATTTGCTTGGGGTGAAAATATTATCAAAGATCTGCCAAGCCAGAGTAGAAGGGCTTCACGTAAATTCAACTTCATTAAAATTTTTTCCTTCTCAGGGATTAGATTTAGATCTCCAAGAAGACATTGGTACTGCAGGTAGTATTCCACTTGTTTTGCAAGTGTTGATTCCTGCTGTCTCACTAATGAGAAACAATTTGAAATTGTCAATTGTTGGTGGCACAGATGTTACGTGGAGTCCCACATATGATTACACAAAATATGTTTTTTCTGAAGCATTATCTAGAATTGGAATCAATTTTACGTTAGATATCAAAAGACGTGGATATTATCCAAAAGGAGGGGGACTTGTTGAAATTCAAATACAACCTTGCAAGAATGCAAAACCAGTATCATTTCTTGAGAGAAATACCAAAACTGTCAAGATCGTATGTGCTTATTCACATATTCCAAAGGAAGAGATGGAAAAAGAAGTACATGTTGCAAAAAATATTCTTACTAAAAATGGATTTAACTGTGAAATTGTAATGAAAGAAGAAAATGCAATAGACATGGGATGCTCGATGTTGATATTTTCACATGATGTAAATTCAATCACAGGTTCTGACGGTATTTACCAAAAGGGTTTACAAGGTCTTGGTGAATCAGTTGCAAGAAAATTCCTTGAATCAAATCTTGGTCTTGATCTTCATCTTGCGGACATGTTAGTAGTCCCACTTGCTCTTGTAAAAGAAACTTCTGCATATAGAGTAAAACAAATTACAAAACATTTGGAGACAAATCTTTTTGTTGCAGCAAAAATGACTGGCTGCAAATATGGAATAGGAAAGCTAGATGATGGTTTTGAGGTAAGAATTTCTGGAGTCTCAGACACCTGAATGAAGCAGTGCTGCCATTAAGAGTATAAGAATAGAAATTATCACGGTCAGCCTACCAAGCATAATAATTTTTGAACGTAGTTTTTGTAAATGTTCGCCAGATAGAGTCTTTGACTCTATTTTTCTTTCCACCTCAGAACGGATTAATCGTACGTGTATTGCAAATATGATTATCAACATGATTACAAGAATTACCTTGATGAGAAGAACTATTCCGTAATTTGTAGAAAGTATGAATGATGGTTTTTCAATAAATCCAATAGAATTGTAGATTCCAGTTATTATCAATATGATTAGAGATGGAACTCCAATTGTGTTGAATCTGCGTCCCACACGAATCATTATTGATAGTCTTCCATCTACAGAATCTGAAAATGTCTTCAGAAGCGGAGCAAGAACTATTCCAATGAATATAGAACCACCAACCCAAATTGATGCTGCAACAAGATGTGCCCACATGATTAATGCATCAACAAGTGCCATGTCCTATTTGCAGAGTCAACGAATAATATCTATTATCATCCAAAACCATTTGACGAAGGTTTTTTAATTGAACAGACCACGTAGCTTTTAGATTTGATAAATACGGGAAGGTTAGTCATACTAGCCTGTTTTGCTGGTCTTGGTGCAATGATGTTATTCTTCTTTGTATACGCAGATTCTTTTCAGCCTGATCTTAACAAAGTAGTAGTAAAAGTTGAGAGCATCAAAATTCTTGATGAAAATAAATTAGAAAAACGTGCACATCTTGATGTAAGATTTAATCTTCAAAATCCTACTTCGATTGTATTGACTGTTGCTACAATTAATTATCAATTATATGCAAACGGACAAGTTCTTGGAGATGGACACTTTACAACAGATGATATTCCAGAAGCTGGAAGACCTGCACTTTTTGCAAATAGTAATGTTACCATACCTACAACATTTGATCTTGTAAGTAGCGATGATATTGCAAAACAATATTCTGACATAACAACCAATCAATCAGTAACATATGAGGTAAAAGGACAAGCAACTATAGAATCATTTTTGACTTCAGTTATCAAAGACTTTGATTTGAATTTTAATAGCTAGCCTAGACCCCAACTTATTTTAGTTTTTGGCGTAATTTTTACAAATGGTGCTTCTTCTTCCTTCCAAGGATCGTTTCTTACCCAAGCAAACTTTTTGAAAAATATTTCATATAGTTTTTTGAATTGTGGACCTTTTTCTATAAAAGTAGTTGAGCCTTGGACAACAACAGCTTTGTGTTGACCAGGTAGATACAAGTCTACAGAAATTGCAATTTTATTGTTCTTTTTTAAATTTGCATATTTTTTTGTGTCATAGTCTGTTGCAAAGTAAAAGAAACCATCTTCAAAATAATATGAGACAGGAGCAATATGTGGTACATCATTTGTACATGTAGCTATTCTACATCCCTCATTTTCCTTTAGAAATTCTGATTCTTTTATCGTAAATTTCATCATGAATTGTATCTAACGGTATTGAATAAAAAGAAATGGGCCGGGAGAGATTTGAACTCTCGACCACCTC
>CAYWWR010000111.1:0-4263 GCA_964462165.1 uncultured Nitrosopumilaceae archaeon | reverse complement strand
TTTTCAAGAGATTTGAATATGCAAAGGAGTTTCTAAGAAGTCTTGTAAGACGAGGTTCATCATTGATCAGTTTTATCGCAGATGTCAAGACCAAAGATGGATACATCTTTAGAATAAAGATAGTCGCATTGACACAGAAAAAGTTGAATACTTCACGAAAACACGCAATCAGATTAGTTGCTCAAGAGATAATGTCAAAAACCATTCCAGAGATGACAATAGATCAATTCATCCAGGCCACAGTATTTGGAAAAATAAACTCTGACATCATGGCAGCTGTCAAGAAAATAGTTCATGTGAGACACGTTGGAATTGAAAAGGCAAAGCTCATTAGAACTGCAGAGGGCGAAATTGCTCTACTACAAGCCTAATAGATATAATCCATCTCACATACATAATACAACATGGCACACCAGTTAGAAATAACGGTAGAAGTAATCTTACATGCTACAGAAAACAGTAAGAAAATCTTTGATCCAATCTTTGAGTTATTTCAGATAAATGAAGATGAGTTCACCATAGAAAGAACTCTGGGTCACTATGGAAATACAATATTGCTTGCCAAAACAACACTTACAAAAAAGCGTGCAGATGAATTTATCAAAAAATTAGCATCCAAGGTTCCAAAGACCCAGATGAAGGAATTAATAGAAAACATAGACATGTATTTTGAAGACACTTCACTTTTTTTGAGAATAGGCAAAAATGAGATTGTACGAAAAGAAATCAGTCTACAACAAAATAATGCAATAAAAATTAAGATAAAAATGCCAGTCTACAAAAAAGACCAAATTGCAAAAAAATACATAGAATTACTTACAGTTTGAATAAAATCTGCAAAGCCAAAGCATGATTTAATAATATTTATCAGCCTAAGAGAAAGGGGATGAGGTAATATTTTTGCCGCTCCAGTCTGAGCATCTGCTGTGAGGAAGCCGCGACGAACCGACCCACAAACCTTTTGATCTATTTTCATACGGTTCTTTTAAATAGAGTGGATCCTGTTTTTTCGCTGTGAAAACAGATTATGATATCATAATAGCTGGAGGAGGCTTGGCAGGAATGATTGCTGCCCAATCAGCTTCGTATTATTCTAAACAACGATTATCAATTCTAGTAATAGATAGAAACCCAGAACCTACCATAGGCAAGAAGACAATCAACGGATGGGTTTGTGGAGATGCAGTTGGAAAGAATACTGTAGATTACATGACTGAGAGAATCAAAATTGCATGGGGTAATCCCGAGATCGAACATCCAGTAAAGGGAGTAATGGCATTTTCTCCTGATAGAGAGACATCAATTCCTTTTGATGGTGACGGATACATGCTTAACAGACAACAGCTTCCTCAACGTCAACTTCGCGATGCAAAAAAGGTTGGAGTCAATATCCAGTATTCTGTAGCACTAAGGGGTTTGTTGTATGACAATGGAACTGTTGTTGGAGTTGAAGGAACAAATCTAATTACAAATGAACCATTCAAAAAAACTGCAAAAATAGTAGTTGATGCGACAGGAGTTACTTCCATGTTAAGAAATGGTTTGACAATAAGTACAAAGATTGAACGAAAGATAGACCGTGATGATTTAGAATCCACCGGAAGACACATCATGAAATTTGAACAAGGTGTAGATGACAAGAAAGATTTTGATCCTGATTATTGTATCATACATCTTGATCAAGACATAGCTCCTGGAGGATATGGATGGGTCTTTCCAAAAGGGAAAAACAAGGTCAACATAGGATTAGGCGTACAACAAAAAGAATTGATAAAAAGAAATCACAGACTGGGTACACATGATGATGTTACAAAACTGATCAATGATTATGTAAAAATAAACAAAGCAATCAAGAATCCAAAGCTATCAGATGATTCAATGGATTCTAATAATGTAACAGGCAATTGGCAAGTTTCAGTTAGAAGACAAAACGATTGTCTAGTTGCAAATGGATACATGCTTGTTGGAGACTCGGCATGGATGCCAAAACCACTTGATGCCGGAGGAATTGGTCCTGCAATAGTTGCAGCTACCATATTAGGTAAAAATGCAGTAAATGCAATTGAAGCCAACGATGTTAGCGAGACAGGTCTTTGGCAATACAACATTGATTTCATAAATGATTATGGATACAAAACAGCAGGTCTTGAAGTTTTCAGACGACTACTTCAGACACTCACAAATGATCAGATAAACTATGGAATGAAACACTTTTTGTCAAAACTAGACGTAGAGGCAATTAGCAAGGGAGAGCATCCAGACTTTGGAACAGTTGGAAAACTAGGTATGCTGATAAGAGGAGCTCTTAACAAAAAATTGGCAGATTCACTAAGATTCACTGCACAACAGAACAAAACACTAACAGACCATTATTACAACTTCCCCAAAAAGCCAGACGGTTTTGAAGATTGGCAGAAGACCTTGCATCACATTCTAGATGAATCATTTGCAAAGATAGAAGTCTAAATTTAGGAAACTTTCAGAGTATTAAAACCACTTTTCTCACAATATTAAAACAAAAAGCATGATAAGACATGCAGTGGACAAGATTACATATCAATAGAATACCACTTTTCAAACATTAATTTTCACACCTAAGCCAAAATAGAAGACATTTTTAAATTAAGGAGGAGACTTGGAGCAAATATGCTTGCAGAATCATCATTATACATAGACTGGAATAATTCTTTTGAAGTTTTAGACAAGGCATATGCCGCAAATTTGTTTGTGCTCATAATAGGACCAAAAGGAACTGGTAAGACAACACTAGTAAGACAATTTGCCGCAAAGCGAGGGATTAATCTTGAATCAATTAATTTTAGTTTAAGAACCCGTGAAAGTCACCTAGTAGGTGCAAAGACATTAGAGAACGGAGCAATTGGATTTGAACAAGGAATTCTAGTCAAATCCATGAAAGAGGGAAATATGTTATATCTTGATGAAATAAATTCTGCAGAAGCAGATGTGCTTCTTCGTCTTGATGAAGCATTAGATGATAGAAGACAGATAGTCCTAAAAGAATCAAGTGGAGAATTGATCAATGCTGCAAAAGGATGGTTTGTTATTGCTACAATCAACCCATTATCACATGTAGGTACAAAAGAGCTTCCACCTCAATTGTTAAGTAGATTTCCAATAAGACTCAGACTAGATTATCCACCAGAAGAAATTGAATTCCAGATAGTCAAGCAGTATTCTGCAGGATCTCATGAAAAAGAAATCATACAGGGAATAAAATTGGCAAACATTTTACGACAGGCAGCTGCAGTTGAAGAGTTGTATTATTCTCCAAGTTTGCGTGAAACAATAGCATTTGCAAAAATACTTGATTCAGGTATGAAAACAAGACAAGCCGCAGAGGTAGTATTTGCTAACGTATACTTACAATGGGGCAATGTAGAATTCCAAAAAGTAAATGACATCATAACATCAATGTTTGGTAATTAATGCAATCATTACATCTGCGAAATGACACATTACTTGAGATAGCTACATTTCTTGTAAGAAGATGGTCTGAAAAAGAATCTGTCACAGTTAGCATATCGGATCAAAAAGAAGTACAGACCAAGCTGCGAGAAAACAAAGTGATGATGTTTTCATTAGAAAAATATCAGGGAACAGACTTTCAAAAATATAGACAATTCAGAACAGCATTGTGGTATGAAGCAATGCGAATTAGATATTCAAATAAAATTCTCAGTAATGATCATGCATTTGGCTTTATTCTCAATACCCTTGAAACAAGAAGAATTGAGACCATAGCAAGAACGGTTTGGCAAGGAATGGATAGTGAAATCATCTTCAGGTATGGTGTTTCATGGCTTTACAGACCATTATTGAATACGTTATATGGAAACACCCGGATTGTAGAAGGTTTTTCGCAGTATTTCTTGCTAGGAGACATCAAAGGAGAACTGTTACCAAGTGCATTTGAGAAGGTTCAGAAAGCAAGCAAGTTAGCTATTGAGATAGTTAAAGAGGCCATTGAAAAAAAATATGAAACAGATTGGCTTGAAAAAAAGGTACCAGAAATAATTAAAATTCTAGAAATTGATCCACTCTTGACTATTCCAATATCAATACCCAAAATCAGTTCTGGAATGGCACTTTCAGATCAGGAATTTGTAAAGACTTTGAACAAGATTGCGAAATATCGTGAAAATGATTTTGGCGAACTGGATCCACAGAAAATTACAGAAGGTAGAGAAGTCTTTGAAGAATTCAAGGTTTTACTAGAAGAATCAAAGAGAACAGAGAACAAAG
>CAYWWR010000110.1:0-4271 GCA_964462165.1 uncultured Nitrosopumilaceae archaeon | reverse complement strand
GGGATGCACCGGCAAGAAATGCACCTTATGACTATTACAAAGATCCACAAGGGTTGCACGTGGGAGTTCAATCACCTGATGGTGATTGGGCTGGATATTATGCAGCAAGTCCTAACACCAATGCAATGCTGTTCCACTCTGTAATTACAACACCGGTGAGCGTCTTGCCTGTGTTGCCATCAGCGCAGTGGTATGAAAATGGAATGTATGTTCAGACTCTAGTTACTTCACAATCCTCGGTAAACTATGTCACATGTACCTCTGGTACTAGTCAATGGGGAACAAATTGGGCAGTGATAGCCGTAACCGGAAATGCAAATCAAGCGACAACATTTAACACATTATACGTAGACGGTAGCCAAAATCAGCCTCTCACAAGAGACTGTACCATAATAACAAACGGCAATAACTATCTCAAAGTATACCTAGATGGTGTAAAGGTGTATGAAAACAGTACTTTGAATCTACAAATGCCTGCACCATTTAACACATATCTTGAACCCCAGTCGACTTATCAGGGACAGTTGCTAAATGGAACCTTTACTGATTACTATGCAACATCTGGTGAAACTGTTCAGGTAACTAACAATCCTGCTCTAGCTGCTACAGTAGATTTGGTGGACACAACAGGTAAAGTTCTTGCAACTTCATCAGTATCATCAGGCACTGCAACCTTTACTATAGGACAGTTCCACATGCCGTTATCTGCATATATCAAAATCTATGATTCACATGGCATACAACTAGCATCAACTGCCAGTCCTGTAAACCTCTTTGGTGGCGATATCTACAAAGTAAGTGCTCTCTTGGGACTGTAATGTTCTCAAATGGGTACTAGCGTGCTTCAAAATGAAACTGTTCGCAACCCTGATGCCTATAATAAAAAAACTCTGGTAGTGGAATCTACTACTACCAACTGGCTTGATGGCATAATCTATTCAAAGAATGATTCTAAAATCTCCTTATTGAAGATAATGGGCAAGCCCTTGATACTGTACAACATTGAAAAATTACTTTTTTTAAAACATGATATTAGTAACATAATTCTACCGGAAAATTCATCATATCTTGCTAATTTGATCCAAGATAACTTTCCATTTATTCAAATTGATGAACATAAAAATAAAGACAAACTAACTGTATCTAATTCTGTAAAGATACCGCTAAACTCTGTTGTTACAAAATCAAAAGGAACTGATAATTATGTTGTAAAAAAAATGGTATACCCTTGGGATATACTCAAAGTAATGCATGATATACTCAATGCAGACATTACAAGTACCATTATATCAAAAAATGCATCAATTGCAGAGACTGCCATTGTAAAAGGTCCATGTGTTGTAGAAGATGGTGTGTCAATTGATGATTTTACAAAGATAGTTGGACCTATCTATTTGGGAAAAAATACAAAAATTGGTACAGGTAGTCTTGTTAGGCATAGCATGATGGGTAGTGATATGGTTATAGGATTTAACTGTGAAATTGCAAGATCATTTTTTATGGGTAATAGTAAAATTGCACACATTGACGTGATTTTAGATAGTATAATTGGTCAGGATTGCTGGCTGGGCGGCTATGTTGGAACAACCAATGTAATGCTCAACAAGGAGACAATCCGGTACAAATTAGATGGTTTGTTGGTATCTACAGGGCTTGATCAACTCGGTTCAGTGATAGGATATAATTGCGCAATAGGTGCAGGGACAATAATTCTTCCGGGACGCTTTGTTCCACCAAATTCAACAATACAGGCTGGAACTGTATTTTCCACGCTTGAATGTAATAGTATCTAGAATAATACACTAGAACAATTTTCCATGGTAACTTAAGTAAATCAATATTACATGAATAGCATGACACAATTACATGATGATTTTTTATTTTATCAAAGTATTCGCAGAACTGATCAAGTTCGACAAGCACTAATTTCTGTAACTGTCGAAAGTGCACTGCTAGGTACTGGAATAGAAACTTATGAAAAAGTTGTACAGCTATTGGAAGAAAAATATCACGGCAGTATGCCTGACTGTTACAGCCATCCTGAATATCTTGATCAAGTACTCAAGACACTTGACAAAAGTTCACGTCATCGTGTTATGGATTCAATAAAAAAAGGACTAGGCGAGTTTTCATATGACCAATCAATATCAAAATTCCTAGATGAATTAAATGGATAAGTCAAAACTTGACAAAAACATGATCTAGTCTTCTTTTTTACAGTTGGATGATGTAAGTTGATTGATGGGGATGACATGCTCAATGATCTGGTTGGAATCATTGTTGAAAACATACTGTTCAAAACTGATGTATCTGTACATGACAAGATAGATGCGGTGCTGAAAAATAAAGGTATTACATTTACCGAATGTTATAAAAGCCCACAAATTCTGCTTGCAGCTTTGAGATATTTGCCTGATGATACTCGTATGTCTGTAGTATCTGCAATCAAAAAGGAACTAGGTAAATTCGAAGACGAACCAGGAATTGTCAGATTTATTAAAATAATTAGTGCGTGATTTACAATCTGAAATTTGATGCCTGGCTTCTTGCTGTGGAGACGGGTCTGATCCAATATTTTTATGGGGTCTAGTTTACATTTTTAGAAATGGGTATTAGGACTGTTTCTGATTATGTGAAATTCTATGTAGGTTTGAATATGCAAGATAGCATAAGTCTCTCTAGTTTTGCATATAATGAAAAATTGGTGTTAAAAAATAAAACCGCGACTGGAAAATTAACAAAAGAATTAATCGCACAAAGTCTTTGCCTTTTGGATGAACTCCTCAGTGAAATACACCGCATTGGGGAGAATGCTGTGATAGAAAAATATGTCAAATGAACAGTTTTTTGTGAGTTTTGATGCTTCTAGTCAAAAAAGAGTGTGTATTCATTCAAGCCAGACCGCTGTAAAATCGTCCAGTACTAAAATTTTTTGATCTAATCTTATATCTTTGAATCACCATTATATTGTATGGAACAAGAATTTTGTCATCTATGCAAAGAGGGTGGGAAACAGTGTGTCAAGGTTGACACAAAACAACAAGTGTACATGGAGATGTTTCATGTACAATGCTCAAAATGTGGAAGACAACTTGTGTCATAAATCCTTTTTTTAATTTTTGAAAAATTATCTGCACAAGTTGATGTGAAAACAAACTTGCACAAGCAATGCTGACATGTACGTTCCGTCTGTGTTGTTGTTTTTAGATTGCTCTGAAGATTAGTGCTACGTATCCTATTAGCACACCTACCCAAATCACACCAGCGCTTTCCCATAGTGCTAGTGGATTGGAACCTCCAGCGTATCCATTACCTTGTGGACTGAGTACAAATATTGTCACAAGACAGCATGCTATCATTACTGCTGATCCTATGGGCAAATATTCGTCATGTCGTTTTCCTATTCTTGCATACGAATCTGTATGTGTAGACATGGGGTACAATACGTGATTCTAAGATATACGGATATTGGTACCTGAACAAATCGTTAGGCATAAAGTGTAACATTTATGAATAAAAACTTGTACACTAGAAGAAGTTTAGAAGCTGAAAATAAAAGTGTGGGCACCAAATACAAAATCAATAAAAATTCGAGTTGTGATTCTTGTAGCCATGACGATATCATTTCTACCAGTTTCTTATCTTTGGTATGGTACCTTGACTAGTCTTGATTGTAATTCATCTATTCAAAGTCATGTTGTGGCAGATCTAAATGGCAAACAGGACAGTTGTGTGTCGAAAACTAGCTCTCATTGGGCTATATTCTATGGCTTTAATGCAGTGATATATGGTGTACCACTTGTGACCTTGATCCTAAAGCCAAAAAGAAATAATTAACTCTAAAATTCTTGATAGAAAATTAATACATGGTTAGCTTGATTAGATCAATTCTATTAAATTAAAAATGAAATAATTATTCCTGTTGTCTCCAAAAATTTCTATCACCATTAGCTATGGTGATTATTCTGATTTTCTGGCAGAATGTGATTCTCAAAACCTTACTCCTGAAGAAAAACTTCGAGAGATAATTACTTGTTATGTAATACTGAGAAGAAACAGAAGAAAATTGCCTCAAAAGATTTTGGATCCATTTCTTGATGCATGGAATCGATCTAAATCTGAAGATTAGTTATTTCCAAGCCTAGATGTAATTGAATTAAAAAAAGTGTCTCTATGCCTACTTGTAAATGATAAACATAGAGGGAGCGATGATATTGTTTAGCCGATTAAGTTGGGCTAGGGCATGTAATCGCTCGGGAGTAATCTCTGAC
>CAYWWR010000109.1:0-4341 GCA_964462165.1 uncultured Nitrosopumilaceae archaeon | reverse complement strand
GTGCATCAACTGGAAACACTTCTGCATCTGCTGCAATGTATGCTGCAAATGAAAACATGGACTGTGATGTATACATACCTGCAGGAGAAGTTGCACCTGGAAAACTTAGTCAAGCATTTCAGTTTGGTGCTCAGGTTGTAGAAATTAAAGGAAATTTTGATGATGCATTATCTGCTTCACTAAAACAGGCAGGACAAGCAGGGGGATATACTGTAAACTCTGTAAATCCATTTAGAATCGAGGGACAAAAAACAATTGTCTTTAGAGCATTAGAATTTCTAGACTGGAATCCTCCGGACTGGATAGTCTATCCTGGAGGTGCGTTGGGAAACACATCAAGTTGTGGTAAAGCACTCAAAGAGTTATACGAATGGGGGTGGATAAAGAAAATACCTCGTCTTGCAGTTGTTAATTCTGAAGGTGCCAACACTTTATACAATTTGTACAATGGTAAATTTGAAAATACCGAATTACGGTGGAATGATGGGAAAGCAGATACTGGTTTAATCAAAAGATATTATGAATATATGGATGAAAATAAGATTAGGCCTAAGACCAAGGCTACTGCGATTCAAATTGCAAAACCTGCTAACATTCTCAAGGGATTACGTGCGCTTGATTTTACAAACGGAGTTGTGACCCAAGTATCAGACGCCGAGATGCTTGATGGCATGGCACTTGTGGGTCTAAATGGATTTGATTGTGAAATGGCTTCAGGTGCTGTTCCAGCTGGTGTTAGAAAATTAATTGGAGAAGGAGTTATCAAAAAGGATGAAACAGTAGTAGGAATATTGACTGGACGACAAAAAGACTCTAGCATTCCGGTTGATTATCACAAAAATCCTCAAAACAAGTTTGCAATTCCACCACGAACTTAGTTGCCATTTGGAATCTTTTCTATCTTTATTCTGGTTGCCTGATTATTTACTACCTCTTCTACTGTCATCTTGACAGATTCTATAACTAGTCTATCACCAGTTCTTGGAATATCTTTTAATCTGTCATGCAATAAACCGCTCAAAGTAGAATAATCATCTCCTTGCGGAATGTTGGATTTGAGTATTTCATTTACCGTATCAATTTCTACGTCTCCACTTGCAAGCATAGTGTTTTTGTCCAACATCTTGAAGTTGAGCTCTTCCATATCAGTCTCATCCATTATTTCACCTACTATTTCTTCCAATAGATCTTCAAGTGTAACACAACCTTCCACACCTCCAAACTCATCAACTACAATTGCCATGTGGGTCTGTCTACCTTGCATCTCTCGAAGAAGTTTGCTGATTCGTTGTTCTTGTGATACGAAAATTGGTTTTCTGGAAAGCGATTCTAATGTGATTATCTTTTCATCCCTTTCCAAATTCTTTAGTAAATCTCTTACATGTAAAATACCAACAATTTGGTCTGTAGTATCTTTGTATAATGGAATTCTGGAATAACCACTTTTGCTTATCAGTGGCATTGCATCAAACAAGATCATTTTTGCTGGGAGCATGAACATTTTTGTTCTGGGAGTCATTACTGCACGTATTACAATATCATCAAACTTGAGGGCTCCATGTACAAGTTCATGTTCATGTTTTTTTAATGCCTTGTCTTCCAAACCTTGCTCAAGTACATTGTAAATTTCTTGTTCTGTAATCGGCGGTGGATGGTAAGGGCTTTTTAATATCCAAAGTATGGCATGAGTAATTTTTTCAAACAATATTACAAATGGATAAAAAATGTAACTAAACGTGAGTGTGACACCACTTATCCATAGTGATACTTTGACTGGATTTGCATTACAATATGATTTTGGAGCATTTTCGCCAAAGATCAAAAGTATGAAAGTCATTATTCCGATTGATAATGCAAGACCTCCATTTCCAAACAAACCTAATGCAATCTCGGTGGCAAGTGCAGACGATCCTACGTTTGCCAATACAGTTCCAAGATTTATTGTTGCAAGCATTCTGTTCGGATTGGCTTTTAATTTAGCAAGTGAGGCTGAGCCTCTAGCTTTTTCTTTCAATAATTGATTTACTTTGGCCTTGTTTGTTGCAATTAATGCCACTTCTGCCCCGCTAAAAATAGCCGATAAAGCTACCAACAATGCAAGCAATATTATTTTTAAAATCATTTCACTATCCAAGATTAATTACCTCGATGTGAGTGTCTGGCATATTGTATTGATCTTAAATTCTGTGTTTTAATCGATAAATGCGTTGATTGAATTTCAAACAATTGGTCTGTGTATTATTTTTCAACTGTCTCTTTTATAAGTTCACATTGGTTATGGGGTTTTAGAGCAATAAATTATTCCATATTGCGTCTTTATTCTCATTTCTTTGCAAAATGTTCTTGCAAAAGTTTTTTCTTTTCTTCCATGTGGAATAACTCTTCTGTATGCTTGAAAGCATCTTCTCTTTTTCGCTTGAATAACATTGCTTGCATCAAAAGATGGTTTTCTGGTACCACTATGCCGGTCTGATCATCAGAATATGTCAGTTTGACAACATCGTCTTGAACCTCTATTACATCTGCATGAATGTGGATCATGTTGGTATCTTTGAAATTAAATTTTATAGACTCGGCATAATCTCTAATGTCTTTAGTTCCTTTTGCATCGTATAATGTTGCAACACCGTATTCATTTTTGTACAGTTCAAGAATTTCTTGTGAATTTGGTGCAGGACCATCAAAACGAATGTCCATTAGGTGTACATGCATCTGTCTTGTCGGAACCTTGAAAGCACGAATGAAAAGTGGTGTATCTGCACCCATGTAGCTTTTAACATCGTCATTATGATGTGGTTTTCTGGTCCATTCGATAGAATCTTTCACAGTGGTCTTTGAATCCTCAAGGTCTGCCCATCGTCTCAACAGTGTTGCATCAAATCGCTTGATCTTTTTCCCATATTTTTCCTTGAGAGGTTGAAGTATTCGTCCCATTCCAGTAACATTACAACTTCCTTGCATAACATATTTTGTATCAAATGCCTTTTCATAGTTTACACGGGAATTGAATATCAATTCTGCGACAGATTCATTCCCTCCAATTTGCTCACCACCTTGGAAAATTGCATTGACATTTTTTGGTTCATATAATGTTTTTTTATTTTCATATCCCACGCCACCCGGTGCTGCATCTATCACTAAATCACTTTCAGAGATTATGTCCTCGATTGTTCCAGATATTTTGTAATTTTTAAAAGCACCAGTTTTTTCCTTTGGTACATAAACATGTAGTCCACGGGATATTGCATCTGCCACCTTGTCATCAGGAGAATACTTACCGACTCCGATGACTTCAACATCCTTGTCATCAGATATGAACTGAGTTATTCTACTGCCAATTGAGCCATATCCATTAACAAAAACCTTTTTCATATCTTTTTTGATGGCAAATCCCATTTATTTGGCTTACCCCTTTGACAAGAACTAAATAATCTGTGAAACTAGTTAAATTCTTGAAGATTCATCTCCCGTCAATAGGGATTGGGATCGGAGCAATTGCTGTTGTCATAGTTGTAATTTCATTATTCGGACAAGGCTTTTCAAATCACATGATTCCTAACAATATGCAGGGTAATTCTGATAACACTACACAAAATGATGCATCATCTCAAAAAGTAGCAATGAGTTTACTTACGGAAAATACCTCTCCGGTGCTTGGCTCAAACGATGCACCAATCACGATGATTGAATTTGGAGATTATCAGTGCTTTTACTGTAACCAGTTTTACCACACTACCGAACCAGATATTGTGAAGAATTACATCGATACTGGGAAGGTACGTATGATCTTCAAAGATTTTGTCATAATCGGTCAAGACTCTGTGAATGCAGCTCATGCAGCACATTGTGCGCAAGAACAAGGTAAATTTTGGGAATATCATGATGCATTATACAACAACTGGGCCGGAGAAAACACTGGGTGGGCATCATCTAGCAATCTGTTAAAGTTTGCAAATAGTGTTGGACTAAATTCCACTCAATTCGACCAGTGTATGGCTGAATCTCGATACATCTCAACTGTTCAAGGTAGCTTATCAAATGCCAAGGACCTGGGATTGACCGGAACGCCTGACTTTTTCATCATAGCGCCAGATAAGACTGTGTCAAAAATTGTTGGGGCTCAACCCTTTGACATATTTGATGAATTATTCAAATCCAAGCTAAAATCCTAATAGATTTCACACATATTGCAATAATATGACAAAAATTGTCAATTTCTGAGATCAAAAACGATTCTCAAAATCCTTATATCTGTAATTGGAAAGCTGAATCTATTGGCCGCAGGTATAGATGACATTGCCATCTACATTCCAAAATTGTTTGTAGACGCAAGAGACTTTG
>CAYWWR010000108.1:0-4342 GCA_964462165.1 uncultured Nitrosopumilaceae archaeon | reverse complement strand
AAGCACATGTAGAAATTATTAACGAATTAAAAAATGAAGGTCAAGTAAGAGTTTTGCCAGTCATATTCATGAAGAATGGCAAGGAAATCAATAGTAGAAGTTTTCCTTTTAGTTACGAATTGAGAAAAAAAATGCTTCATGCAGTATTTGGTGATAGTATTACAGTTGTACCGAATTATACATTTTATGCACCATTTACAAAATACATGCCCCCAATGTTATCGCCATATTCTTGGAAAATAAAAGGACAAATTTTGGATGGAATAAAAACAGATTATTTTACATACACTGGTGATAAAGCAGAAGGTTTCGTGCTCAAGCTATACGGTCTAAATCCCAAAGTAGGCAAAAGAAAGGAGACTTCTGCATCATCTGTAAAACAAAAGATGTTTGATTCATCAATGGGAAAAGATACAGATTGGGAAAACTATGTTGAACCCGAAGTAGTAAGAATAATACGTGACAGTTGGGATATTGTTAAAAAATTTGCAAACGCTGAAGATCTTACGTATAGAGTATTAGGAATGAAATTTCCCAGTATAGGGTTTTGGTAGAAATAGATTAATTATAGACAGATTCGGTTTTTCAATATGAAATCTTTTGTTCCAAAATTTGTCTGGTTTGATGGTAAAATAGTAAGAGATGAGGATGCAAAGGTTCCAGTCATGACTCATGCCATACATTATGGAACTTCGGTTTTTGAAGGATTAAGAGGATATTGGGATTCCAAGAACTTGAATATTTTCAGATTGCAAGATCATATCAAGAGATTTAGAAATTCAGGCAAAGTATATTCAATCTCTCTTAGATTTACAGATAAAGAAATTACCAATGCAATAATTCAGCTCTGCAAAAAAAACGATGTTAAAGAATCATGCTATATACGACCATTTTATTTTGTAGGCAAACATGGAATCAATCTCCATGTAACTGAAAATACTCCAACCCATGCTGCAATAGTCATGTTCCCGTTTGGGGAATTATTTAACAAAAACGGAATAAAGGTAGGCACATCTTCTTGGAGACGAATTCATGACATTTCTACACCACCACTTGCAAAGATGGGTGGAAATTATCTTAATTCCATACTAGCAACACAAGAGTCAAAGAGAAATGGTTACGATGAAGCTATCATGTTAGACCACCTAGGAAACATAAGTGAAGCCCCAGGTGAGAATATTTTTGTTGTAAGAGATAGAAAGTTACTGACACCTCCACCTAGCTCATCAGCATTAGAAGGAATAACAAAAGATTCAGTGATCAAAATAGCAGGAGATCTGGGTTATCAGATAATAGAGCGGGAGATTCCTAGAACAGAGATTTACTTTGCCGACGAAGTATTTCTGACAGGAACTGCAGCAGAAATAACTCCAGTTATTTCAGTAGACAATAAAATAGTAGGAGATGGTAAGGTAGGAAAGATTACAGGAGATATTAGAAAGATCTACTCAGATATTACCATGAGTAAAAATAAGAAATACTCAAAATGGATAACAAGGGTATACTAGTATGAAGATAGTTCAGATAGGCACAGGCGGTTTTGGAAAAAATCACGTAAGAATTTTGTCCCAACTTGGAGTTCTTTCAGCCATATGTGACATGAATACTTCTCGTGCAAAAGAGATGAGTGAAAAATATTCTGTGAATCATTATTCATCTCTAGATTCTCTTATGGATTCAGAAAAATTTGATGCTGCATTTGTGTGTACACCTACTTCGACTCACTTTGATTTGGCAAAAAAACTCTTGGAACAGAAGAAAAATGTTTTTGTAGAAAAACCAATGACATATTTTTCTAATGAGGGAGAAGACCTTCTCAAATTAGCCAAGAAAAACAAGGTAATTCTCACAAGTGGTTACATAGAGAGATTCAATCCTGCAGTTTCACTTGTCAAAGAATATGTCAAGACTAAAAAGTATGGAGAATTGATCATGCTTGAATTTCACAGAGAAAACAGAATGCCAAGTCACATAAAAGATGTCGGAATTATTTACGATACTTCAGTTCATGACATTGATACTGCCATGTGGTTATTTGATGATGTGCCAGAAGTAGTATTTGCAAGGTCTGGAAAAATAAAACATGAACATGAAGATTTTGCAACAATAATGCTGGGTTTCAAAGATAACAGGGTTGCAATCATATCATCAAACTGGATCACTCCAATTCGTGTAAGGAAATTTAATGCTGTATGTGGTGATGCCATAATTTCTTCTGACTTTATCACACAAGAGGTAAAGATCGAAACTAGTTCAGGAGCGGAAATACCAAGAAAGGAAATGGAAGAACCTTTACTTTTAGAGATAAAAAATTTCATATCTGCAATAGAAGGAAAAGAGAACATTCGAGTAAGAGCAGAAGATGCTGTAAACACCACCAAGATTGCAGAAGCGGCACTTTTATCTAGTCAGAAAGGAACTCCAATCTATCTGAATTTAAAATGAACCGAAAACTAATGGAAATTCTTGCATGTCCAATAGACAAACACTTTCCACTAGAGTTGGTAGAATTAATTTCAAAAGAAGAGATTATTTCTGAAGGCACAATATTTTGTTCAAAATGCTCTAGATACTATCCAATAATAGAAGAGATTCCCATAATGCTACCTGACGAATTGAGGGATAAGAATCAGGATATAGAATTTTTGAACAAACATAAGAATATTCTTCCGGATAAAATTATTACAAAAGGGCTTCCATGGCACCTGTGATAAGAAATGGTTACAAATTTTATTTCTGAAAAAGCTAAACTTGGAAAAAATGTAAGAATATGGCATTTTGCATATGTAGGAGATAATACTGAGATTGGAGACAATGTCAAGATTGGTTCTCTTGCACATGTAGATTACAATGTAAAAATAGGAGAAAACACCATGATCGAGGGACTTGTCTACATACCACCGCTTTCAAGAATTGGAAAAAATGTCTTCATAGGTCCAGCGGCGTCTTTAACTAATGACCCTTATCCAGCTAGTAAAAAAATGATAGGAGTTACCATAGAAGATGGAGTAGTCATAGGTTCCAGGGCAGTCATAAAAGCAGGAGTTAGGATAGGAGAAAATAGCGTGGTGGCAATGGGAGCTGTTGTCACAAAGGATGTTCCACCCAATTGCGTAGTAGTTGGAGTTCCAGCCAAGGTCAAATATTCAAGAGAAGAATATGACAAGAAAAAGACGAAATGGGAAAATAGCTAGTGACGTATCTGTTGATGAAATATCCAGTTCTTTACTTTTGACATTATCAAGATCCAAAGTGCTACAAGTGTAAGTGCAATACCTGCTTTTACCACAGAATCTATTACACCATCTAGCTTGCCAAATCCCTGTATTGAAATATGTGCAATGATTGGTACGATAAGTGCACCTCCAGCAATAATCAATAACCACATTACAAATACGTAGAAAAAAATTGGAGTTCCGTTCATAGCCTAATTTCCATCATAAAAGCTGTTATTATTGCAAGTGCTGCAGAAAACAATGCTAGTCTAAATATTACAAATCCTACTTGTTTTTCAGTGAGAGGTCCATTTGCCAAGATTAATCTCACAAGTGTAACTGGAGCAGATTTATCAGTACTAGCCATCAACTTGAAATCTTCAGTATGAACAACCGGATTTGCTTTTATTTGTCTATGTTCAACTATTCGTTTTACACTAGAAAGGAACAGAAAAGAGTTTATCACTGCAGGAAGTAATGCAATTGCTGCAACAATTTCAACATGACCTATGATTGACAATGCACCATACATTGCTCCCAGAGTTAGCGCACCAGAATCTCCTGGAAATATTTTACTTGGAATTTTATGATATTTGTAAAATGCTAACGATACAAACCCAAGAGGTAAACTTGCTAATGCAGTATCATAATGATGTACAATGACCAGACAAATAGTAAGAGCAAAGCTGGCAATTGTCATAAATCCACTTGCAACACCATTTAGTACATCAATAGAATTTACAGTATTTCCCATAACTGGAATTATAATAACTATTAATCCCAAATACAGTTCTGGAATCTTGACTGAACCAAATAGTGGAAATGCAAGATGTGGAGGAGTATACGCTCCAAGTAAAATAATAGGTAATGCAGAAGCTGCAAGAGCAAGTGGTTTGAACCACCCGCCAAATACTTTTCTATCATCAGCAAAACCAACAAGAAAAGCAAGTGAAGTTGTAATGATGATTGCGAGTATATCAGTGGAAGAAAAAAAAGCATAGAGTGTAAGTTCAGAAGCTAGAATTCCTGCAAGAATTGAAGGTCCTCCAGGACGAGCAACCATAGTTGCAACTTCTTTGTTGTAATCTTTTACAACCATATTTCTTTTTGTTAGTACTTTAATCAGA
>CAYWWR010000107.1:0-4459 GCA_964462165.1 uncultured Nitrosopumilaceae archaeon | reverse complement strand
GGGATGTAGATCACGGAAGACAAATCTCACTCAATTATGCTGCAAGTAAGATAGTGGATCAGGTGTTAGCAAAAAAAGGTAATGCACTATTCAAGGTCTTTGACGGTCAGTATTCTATTGAGTTTAGAGATTATATCCGAAAAAAGTTTGCCAAAGTACAATTGAGAAAACCTCAAGCAAGTAGAAAATCAAGCAGCGAATTATACTATGTCTGCTTGGGATATCTTGGAAACTAAACTAGAGATAAAATTTCATCTATAGTGGCATCTGTCTTGAATCCCGTTGGATTCATGCTCGTTCTTGTAGCCCTTTTGCCTGTCTCTTTGATCTTTTCTATTATCTTGACAAGAGATGGTGGGGCAGATTGTTTTCTATGTCCAATCTCGTCTAGAGTAAAATACGTTGGAGGCATGCCTATCTCTTCTTGACACTTTTCAAGAAACATTTTACAAGACTTGTCAACTGTCAAGTCTTTCTCTTCTGATATCATGGAATCTACAAAATCCTTGTCGTAGAGACTCTCTATCCATAAAGGCCCTGCAAGTTTTGCCTTTGAATTGCAAATGTTACATGTGTGTTCAACATCATGTACAACTTTTCTGTTTCCACAATTATCACAATGCAAAATATATCCCATGCAATTTTTGGTATTTGTTCTAACAAGTATTTTGACATAGGCTTTGTAGTAATGCATGTTATGCTGGACAAATAATGGTGATATCATAATGTCCATTCGGCCTGCAACTATATTCATGCATCCGATAATCAATCGTAGTGCAATCTCATTTCCGTATATTGTTCTAACAGGAGTTCCATGATACTTGCGTTGGCATGCTTCTGGAAATATTCCATGTAATACAGTCATGTCAGTAGCTGTTACTGACAAGAGTCCTCCATGAAATGTAGCCCTTATTGCACAATCAAGATAACGCGAGGGTGAACCAAATGGATCAACATCTACAATTGCACCACGTCCATCTCTTGTTGAGTGAAGACTCAAAAATCTACAGGCTTCATTTTCAGAAAAATCGCAGTTTGTAACTTGGTTTAACTTTGCAATGCTTTTTCCAATTTCGAGAGCTTGCTGGTTGACATCATTTACTATTACTTTGTCTATTGATTTTATTTCATTTGCAACTCTGATGCTTCTTGCTCCAATGCCTGCAAGTGAATCTAAAAAGATCTTTGGACCCTTGAAGTTTTTAAGAAATGCAGAATATGCTATTATGGAAAAATCTCTGCTAATTCTTGCCCTTGGGTTGAAAAATGCAGGTTCTTTTGGAGGTACTTTTTCTGATAACGATTCTTTTGGTACCAAAAGCTTTGTGCTTCCCTCTGTTATCTCTGCAAGTTCTGATTCCAATATGTTGCCTTGTCCAAATTGATTTAATAAATTGAAATGTAGACACAGAATGCTGTTAAAACAACAGAATTGGCCGTTAATTTTTTTCTCAAATGAGAAGAAAGTCTTTTGCCTCAAAAAAGCCTGAAAGCTCCTTTGAGAGCTGATCTGAGAATATTCCTAGGATCTCAAAATCACTTGGTGAAAGAGATTTCTCACTAAACATGGCTAAAACTGCTACGACTGTACCCTTGTATAATATTGGATATCCTGCAAAAGACTTGAGTTTCTCCTTTTTTGCCCAATCATGATATTTTATTCTGGGATCATGTACAACATCATTTGAAACTACGGGTTTCTTTGTCTTTGCAATAGAACCGATTTTTAGAGAGTTTTGAGATACTCTGGAAAATTCTCCATCTATGTTCTTGTATTTACCTGCGCTGTATTTTAGAATCAACGTTTTTGATTTCTTGTCATAAAACCAAATTCGTGCAAATTTGGCATTAAAATATTTTACAAGACTTTCGACTATGGATTGGAGTCGATCATTTAGGTTGTCATGCTTTTTTAGGGAATTTAATATGGTGTATACTTGTAGCTTTTTTTCATTAGTTGCATGTTCATCAAATAATACGTAAGGTGAAGATTTGGTAGCCTTTGATTCGTAGGAGCGAAAGTCAGATATTATATCTGCAAATCTGTTTAGAAAATTGTTTGTTTCAAGGTCGTATTGTTCTATTGACGAGAAAACAAAATGACAAATCCAATTAAAGTCTCCACTCAGTCTTGCTGAATAGATGCAAAAGGGAGATTCATTCAGATATCTTGTTAATCTATCAATTCCATCTGCGATATTTCTTGAAAATTTGAATTTGACAAGTATTGTTCTATTGACTTTTTCTGATACTAGATTTGGATTCAAAATGACAGAATATCCTAGAATGGATTTATTCTTGTCCAGTCTTCCAAGTCTCTGTCGTACCGCTCTGTCCGTAATTGTAAAGCCCATGCCTTGAAGCGTGCCGGCTATCTCTTGTGAGGAAACTCTAGCATTTCTTCCTAAATGTGAAAGTATTACCTTGTCTATCTCGTCGAGCATAATTTTACATTGATATGTGTTATTAATATTAATTTCCGATCTGGAAATTAGAGTGTGTATTGAATGATGTTATACTGTGATTTTGCTTCCAAATTGGAAATTTTGAACAATAATTCTTTCCATCGTAAATATAGCAACGAATCACGATAAGTATGCAATGAATAAACTAACCATCAACAAATTTGCTATATTGGTGATCCTAATGATAGCAGTCCCCGAAGCTGTTGGCCATTCCCTTTTTGAGCGAGCACACTCTCCTGACTCATCTGTAAATGCCGCAATTGCCTTTACGGATAATCTGCGTGATAACTCTGATAAGAATGGAGTATGTCATCTGGCACTAGAAAATGATCAATCAGATGCTAACATAGCACGAGCAGCTGGCCTGCAGGGAAAATATGGCGATCTTTCTTGTTAATTTTTTTACAATATTTTTTATGATGAAATGATCGTTTGACTCCTAAAATGATTTAATATGTCTGCCCCCGAACAAATCAAATATGCTAGTCTGCGGAGTTGACGATGCAGGTAGAGGTTCAGTCTTGGGTCCGCTTGTAATAGCTGGAATTTCTATTGAACGAAAAAACATAAAACAACTTGTTAAGATTGGTGTCAAAGATTCAAAACAACTCAGTCCTCAATTGCGAGAAAAATTATATGATAAAATACTAGATCTTGTGGAGGGATATTACGTTGCAAAAATTCCTCCGAAAACGATAGACAAGAGTGTTAACAAAAACCTGTTAAACCAACTTGAAGCAGATTATATGGCCAAAGTTATAAAAAAACTAGAGGCAGGTTCATCGTATGTTGATTCATGTGATGTAAATCCAAAACGGTTTGGTTTGTATATTTCAAATCTTGCCAAGACTGGAAAAATCATCTCAAGTCATCATGCTGACCAAAAATATCCTGTGGTCTCTGCAGCTTCTATCCTTGCCAAAGTAAACAGAGATAAGGCTATAGAAAAACTACGAAAGAATCATGATTTGGGAAGTGGATATCCGTCTGATCCTAAAACTATGCGGTTCATAAAACAATGGATATCCCAAAATGGAAACGTGCCTGTATTTGTCAGAAAGAGCTGGAAACCTGTCAAAATTTTGTTAAACGCATCATCCTAGATATTTTGCTATAATCATACCATGGTCCCCTTCATAGGGTTCCAAGTTTATCTCTTGGACTATCTCAAAGTTGGCAGATAGTTTTTTGGCCTCTGAGCGCATTACCTGTGCTGGTTCTCTTGTAACGTCAATACTCCTTGTTTTTATTACTAGCATCATGTATCCGCCTTTTTTCAGATATGTTTTGCAATTTAGTATTGCAATTTCTGTCTGGTCTGGTTGGGCAATATCGACATAGACGACATCAACAGGACCATACACTGAAAAATATTCCTTGGGACTACGGGCATCTTGTAAAATTGGAACAATGTTTGATCTAAATGTAGCCACTCTTTCCAAAAAATCTCTTGCAACTCGGCTTGAATGTTCTACTGCAAAAACAATTCCACTTGGACCAACGATATCTGATACATGGCTTGCAGTTGTTCCAGTTGATACTCCGAGATATAGAACTGTGGATTTTCTAACGATGGGCAAAACCTCAAGACCATTCATTATGGCAGCACCAAGTTTGCTGCGATAAGGATCCCATGCTCTAAATTCTTCATCATCTATCTTGACTAATTTTTCTCTATAAACTTGATTTCCGGGCACGAGATTTATGGTTGCAAGTCTCTTTTCCCCTTCAATTTTTACCCAAAAAATATTATCTTCTTCGTTTTCCAAACTTCTTTCTCTTGCTCTTTTGCCAATCGTTTCTCTTTTCTCCGCCGCCACCTCTTCCTCCGCCTCCTCCACCGAATCTTCTATCTCCGTCTCTTCTTCCTCCGCCTCCAAATCGTCTATCTCGTTGTTCTTCATTTCTACGTGGTTGGAAGGCTGGTCTCTCTGGTTGGTCCTTGTATTTTTCTCCTATCTCGGTAACACGTATGTTGAGTTTTTCAAGTAATG
>CAYWWR010000106.1:0-4487 GCA_964462165.1 uncultured Nitrosopumilaceae archaeon | reverse complement strand
TCAACTTTTGATATCATGTCAACTTCAGAAGCTGACAGACCATGAACTCCAACTGTTGGAAATTTTTTCCTAATTAATCTAAATGCGTCTTCAAAGTATTCAATCTTGAGAGATGGGTTATGTCCCCCTTGGAACATTACTTGAGTTATGCCAAACATTTCCCAAGCTGCTTTTACTCTAGACTCTATCTTGTCAAGTGTTACAGTATAGGATTCTTCATGACCTGGAGGTCGATAAAAAGCGCAAAACTTGCAATCTGTGATACACACGTTGGTATAATTTAGAATCATATTGTTTACAAAAGACGAACGTCGTCCAAACTTTTTCCTTGTAAGATGCCCAGCAACAAGTCCCATCAGGTGGACATCAGTGGAATCTAACAATCTCTTGCACTCTTCTATTCCAGGTCTTGTACCTGCCAAGGAATTCTCTAAAATGTCACCAATTTCAGAATGATGAAGCTGTGCTGTCAGTTGGCTCAATTGACTGTGTTTTCTCTTTAGCGTATTTAATCGTTTGAGAGTAAAATGGCTTTATCTCACATCAGAAAAAGTTTAGAGCACACCAAAAATTAATTTCTAGAAAATTATGAATTATTTTTTTTATAATTTTTCCAGTTGTCTAACTTGTAAATTCTTGTTGATTTTTCCCGCTATTTTTAAGTAGGGCACACCAACGATTAACACCAATGGTAACAGGCCACCAGATTCGAATGAATCGTATTTTACGTAATGGCAAGATGCTGTGCATTCCCATGGACCATGGAATATCAAGTGGGCCACTAAAAGGAATTGAAGATCCTTATGCATTAATTTACAATTGCCAACATTTCGGTCTTACATCAGTTATCATCAACAAAGGAATTCTCAAAAACTTGCCAAAACCAACCAAGATTGGATTAATTGTACATTTTTCAGGTAGCACTTCGTTATCCATGTCTCCAAATAGAAAGATGTTGACAGGATCTGTTGAAGAAGCATTACGACTAGGAGCAGACGGAGTTTCACTTCACATCAACATTGGAGGAAAAGAAGAACCGGAAATGATAGAGCAACTCGGTAGAATTGCAGATGACTGTCATAAATGGAGTATGCCACTTTTAGCAATGATGTACCCTAGAGGTGAGAACGTCAAAAATCCACACGACCCAGAGATAGTAGGCCACGTTGCAAGAATTGGAGCAGAATGTGGTGCAGACATTGTAAAAACACTTTACACAGGAGATGTAGACTCGTTCAAAAAAATAGTAAAGAGCACACCAGTACCTGTTGTAATAGCTGGCGGTCCAAAGGCAAAGACAGACAAGGACATACTACAGATGACCGAAGAAGCAATGGAAGCAGGTGCCAAGGGAGTAACATATGGAAGAAATATTTTTGAACACAAAGATCCAGGCAAGATGACTCATGCTCTTTCTGCAATAATATTTAGAAAAGAAACAGTAAAGGAAGCTGCAAAGTACATTGAGCAAAAATAGAGAATTAATTATTGCCCCAAAAGTTTCAAGGGGCCAGCTTGTCAAATTTTTGTCAGAGATAGAAAAAGAAGGAATTAAAACGATAAGTCTAGACCCGGCTTTGCTCAAAGGAATCAAGACCAAAGTTTCTACTGTACACACTTCAACAAATGCAGATTATGTCATAGTTGACAAGGTTGCAAAGATCAAGGGCAAAAAGATAGGAATGAAGTTCAAGGTTCTCTCAAACGCAGACATTGAAAAAATACTCCAGTTTGCAAAGGCAGGACTAGACTTTGTCATAATAGAGGTAATGGATTGGAAGATAATTCCACTTGAGAACATCATTGCAAAGCTGCACAAAATTCACACAGAAGTATTTGCAGTAGCAAACACACCTGATGAGACTCGCAAGATGTTTTCAATATTAGAGATAGGTGTTGATGGCGTGATATTTTCAACAAATTCCATAAATGAGGTAAAAGAGACGATGGTATACCTTGGGACAAAGAACTTTGATCTAAGACCTGCCAAGATTTTAGAAATTAAAGAAGTTGGAAATGGAGAGCGTGTTTGTGTAGATACAGCATCCATTTTAGGACGCGGAGAAGGAATGTTGATTGGAAGCAGATCCAATTTTCTGTTCCTGGTACACAATGAATCAGTTGGTTCGTCATTTACTTCGCCAAGACCTTTTAGAGTAAATGCAGGTGCAGTACATTGCTATACATTATCTCCAGATGGAACAACAAATTATTTGTCAGAGCTGGAAACAGGCTCTGAAGTTCTAGTCATCAATTCACATGGCAAGGCAAGAAGAGCTACTGTTGGTCGCTGCAAAATAGAAAGTAGGCCAATGTTGATGATAAAGGCACAGATTGGAGACGAAGTAGGCGGCATCATTGCACAAAATGCAGAGACCATCAGATTTGTGCGTCCAAACGGCCACTTGGTATCAGTCACACATCTAAAGAAAGGAGATATTGTACTATCATATTCCAAGCCAGCAACTGGAAGACATTTTGGCATGGAAGTAGACGACGAATATATCGTAGAAAAATAAAACCCTAAAAAATTATTATACTCAAATACAACAAGAGAATCCATGAGTCTTCATTGCAACATATGTGTCACAGAAATAAATGAAAATGATGTCGAGTCACACATCAACTCACCGGCCCATCTTGAAAACAAGTCAAAAATTTCTACAACCGGTAAAGGCTTGGACAAGAGTGTGGCGTCCATGTGGCTAAAATCATTTGTCTAAAAATAACATTACAGATTAAATTCGTATCAAACCGTACGCTAGCAAACTTTTTTAAAAATAAAAAAGATGTGTTTACTCGAATTTCTTTTTTAGCTGGACTATTTCAGCCATCTCATCTTTGAGATGTTTTTTCAAAAGAGATTCATGTTCTCTTTTATGCCTCCAGAACAAATTCATCATTGATTGTCTGGACCGTGCATGTTTTAATGCAGCAGTATATTTTCTGTGGCTTTTCTCAACAATTCGAAAATATGACTTGCTGTTAGAAGTAACCATAGAACCAATCTTGATTCTTAATAGATAACCTTTCCTATCTAGTTAGACTAGAACAGGGGCTATAGCGATATTGGTTTTTTCCAGTTAGGAACAAGCTGCATCTTACGAAGAGATGGAGGTTCCAGTGTTCTTTTCTGTGCAATTTTTACATATTTTGCAGACTTGTCAACTCCATGATATTTTCTATGAAGAAATCTTGCCATCTTGGTAGTTTGTCCGCTTCCAACAAATGGATCAAGAACAATATCACCTACATTACTATACAGTTGAATCAAGCGATACGGTATCTCTTCTGGAAATGCTGCAGGATGGAATTTTCTATAACTTGGTGGCATCGGAGCAATGTGCCAGACAGAGTTTGCAACCTCCTTTTTCATCAAATCATCAAGCACTAGTTTGCTTTTTTTGTCCTTTACATTGTGAAACGGATGTTTTCTGAAAATTATAATCTGCTCATGCATGATATTCGGATAATAGTATGTGGGATATGGATGCTGGACTGTGACCCTGAATCTTTTTTTTCCTCCTGTAACTTTGTTCCATATTATTTCTTCAAAAAAACTCCAACCTATCTCTTTTTTTGTCAATTCAACAAGAAGTAATGCAGGCAAAGGAAGTTTATTTTTGCCTTCAATTATTTCGTTGCCAATCACAATACAACAAAATCCACCTGGTTTTGTTACACGATATACTTCAGAGAAAATAGTACGCATCTCGTCAAGCCATTCCCCAATAGACGTCTCTACTGTTCCACGATACCACTTTTCAGTATCTTGGTGCTCTTGATAGTTTATGGCATTATGATAAGGTGGTGATGTAACTGTCAACGAAATTTTATTGTCAGGCAAGTGTGATAGATCTTTAGAATTAGCGACAACAATGGAGTTTAGTTTCCACACTACATTCCTCAATCATTTTGATATTTAACAGTTGTAAAAATAAAAAAATTATTCCAGCATGAAATTAAATCAAAGAAAATCACCTAAAACATGTACTTGACATGTTTTAGACAATCATGCGTTTTTCTGTACTTCTATTTCTATAGTTGATACGTTTCTTGATCTTCCATCTAATGATTGAAGATGTTCTGATCCTATACGAATTTGTCCTATAGAATATCCAGAGTTGTCAGTTCTTCGTGCAATTATTTGTGCAACATCTACTGCTCTGCCTATGCTAAGTCCTCTTGCCTTTATTGAGACTTTTGGGTTGTTAGCCAGTTGGATGAGCGCAGATGTTACGTATGCCATAATAGGCTTTTTTCCGATGAAGACAACGTCTTTTGCGTCATGTGATGTGTCTGAACTCATAGATACCCTCTATGGCAGTCGTTTCATAAAAGTTTCTTCCATTATCAGGCCCGTACCAAACGCCACATCATCAAGTAAGAAGAATCATCAAATATCATACAATGAATAAAAAATTCAGATCATGTTTATTTCATTTAGACAAATGGATGCTAATCTAAATATACTAGTAGAATGTAGA
>CAYWWR010000105.1:0-4555 GCA_964462165.1 uncultured Nitrosopumilaceae archaeon | reverse complement strand
ATTTACTACCACTAGCTGACACTCTCGCGTTGAATACTTTGAAGTTTTTCTCTATAGCCTTTGTAATGATCTCTGATCTTTTCTTTTTTCCTACTCCGTGACCAAATCTGATACCATCTTTCTTAGGATCAAGTTTTTCTAAATCTTTTAAATTGTGAACTAAATTATCTGTAAATCCTGAAGGGTGTAATCCTCTTGCGATCTTTGGTCCTCCGTATCCAATTCGTACCAGAGCTGGCCATCCTTTCTTTTGTTTTCTTTGATGGTTGTCCATACCTTTTGGCTTTCTCCATGTCTCTGCAAGTCTTGCATATCTCCAGCTCTCTTGTCTAACAAAATCTGGTCTATGTTCTGCGACCTTTTTCCTAAGTTCAAGAGCTTCTTTGTTGATTGGCATGTATACGACTCTGATCAAATTTTACAATAAATACGTTTCTTGCTTGGGCTCACGGGATCCGAAGAGATAATAAGGATTTTCATAAGGAATCGTCTTACCAGATGATAGAGGATTTGGAACCAACGATCACTCGTCACGTTGTATCTCAATTGGAGCAAATGGGATTAAAACCTGCCAAGATACAGAGAAATTTACAGGTCAAAAATCTCATTGATCTAATAGAAGAAAGAAACGAAGGCATTTTGACTGCAAGTGGAGCAATTGCCGTGAAAACCGGAAAATATACAGGAAGATCTCCAGATGACCGTTTTATAGTTGATGATGAACAAACTCACAATACCGTTGATTGGGGTAAAATCAATCATCCATTCCCCGAAGACAAGTTTGATAAAATATTTGAAAATATGAAAGAGTACATTGTAGATAAAGAAATCTTCATCTTTGATGGATTTGTAGGTGCTGATGTTGAACATCGATTATCAATTCGAATCATAACTGATCATCCATGGCAGAACCTCTTTGTAAGACAACTCTTCATTAGGCCAACTGCTTCTGAACTAGAGTCTCACAATCCAGAGTATACTGTTATTGCATTAAATGATTTCAAAGCAACACCAGAAGTGGATGGCACAAAAACTGACACATTCATTCTTCTGAATTATACTAAGAAAGTTGTGCTGATTGGAGCAACGTCATATGCTGGAGAAATAAAGAAAGCAATGTTTTCTGTAATGAATTACATTTTACCTTCACGAGGTGTATTTCCAATGCACTGCTCTGCTAATATCGGAAAGAATGGAGACACGTCTTTATTTTTTGGTCTTTCAGGTACTGGGAAAACTACACTATCTGCAGACTCTAATAGAAAATTGATAGGTGATGATGAACATGGTTGGTCTGATAAAGGCGTCTTTAATTTTGAAGGTGGATGTTATGCAAAGTGTATAAATCTAAACAAGGACGCTGAACCGCAAATCTGGGATGCAATAAGATCTGGTGCAGTTCTAGAAAATGTTGTAATTGACAAGAAAACCATGATGCCAGATTTCAATGATGGAAGTTTAACTGAAAATACCAGAGCAGCTTATCCACTTGATTACATTCCTGGTGCAGTGGTTCCAAGTCTTGGTGGAAATCCTCAAATCATAATATTTCTAACAGCTGATGCATTTGGTGTACTACCACCAATATCTAGACTCACAAAAGAAAGTGCAATGTATCATTTCATGTCTGGATATACAAGCAAACTTGCAGGTACTGAAAGGGGAATAACTGAACCAAAGGCAACATTCTCTGAATGTTTTGGTGCACCTTTTATGTCTAGACACGCATCAGTTTATGCAAAACTGTTGGGAGAAAAAATTACTAAACACAAGGCAATAGTGTATCTGATAAACACAGGTTGGTCAGGCGGCCCATACGGAATTGGAAAAAGAATGAATATTCACTATACCAGAAGTATGGTTACCGCTGCACTCTCAGGAGAGTTGAATAAAGTGCAATACAGACATGATGAAGTCTTTAATGTAGATGTTCCAACCGCATGTCCTGATGTTCCTTCTGAGGTTTTGAATCCCAGAAATACTTGGTCTGACAAAGATGCCTATGATGTATCTGCCAAAAAACTAGCCCAAATGTTTGTTGATAATTTCAAAAAATTTGGAAATGTGTCAGCAGAAATAAAAGATGCTGGACCCCACACCTAATTTTATCTGCGTTTTACTAGTATCGCTACAACTGCAATGATTATGATGGAAGAAATAATCACTATCTGTTTAATTGGAATGTGTGAAATTTCCTCAATGTCTGGATAACTTGCTGTAACATGATTTATCATTAATATTTTATATGCATGATCAGTTTTGTTTCCAACTTTGATATCAGCTTGAATCCAATATTCTCCTGTACTGTAAATGGTAATTGACTTTGTATCTTGTGGAGTAATTCCAATTGTTTTTACATCTTGTGAGCCTGCCTTCATTAAAGAAATCTTTGCATATGACCATTTGTCTGGATGGTCTACTGTAAAATTAATCTGTGAACCGTTTTGGTTTTCTTTTATTGTTCCCTTTGTAACATGTACTAAAACTGGAATGCGATACAACGTTTTTGAATCATCAACTGTTATGAATCCGTCGTAATCACCTACGTTTCGTGCATTATCTGTAATTTGCACATCTAGTGTATTGTTGTTAGTTGTATAACTGAAAACAAGTCTTGATTCATTAGATGAAAATTGTATTTTTAATTTTGGGATGGGCGTGTTGCTAATTGAATGCAAGTCTAGTGTTCTGATATCACTAGAATTCTCATATGAGAGATTGAAAACCAGGCTGTGAGGAGAGATGATTAAATCTGCAGAACTTGCTCTTGTAATGTTTAGTCTTCCACTGCCTGCAACATTGATTGGAAATATCTTACCATAAGCATCTGTAACGGGGTCCGTTGTTGTAGTTATTATGGATGCAATAGATGATGGATCTAGACCTGGATGTTTTTGTAATAATATTGCTACTGCCCCTGTAACATGAGGTGCTGCTATGCTGGTACCACTAGTCAAGTTGTATCCTCCACCAATTGTTGTGGTGTTTACATAAACTCCTGGAGCAACAAGATCTGGTTTTACATAAAATGGAGAAACTGGTCCGCGTGAGCTAAATGGTGCTACAAAGTCTGGGTGATAAAATATGTTTAATCTGCTCGACATGTTATTTTTCAACATTGATTTTAATTCAAGACCGTCCTCTCTTGATATTGAAATTACTGGAATCGTTGGACGATAACCTTTAGTTGAATTGGGCCCTATGAGTTCACCAAAAAAAACTCCGCTTTGATTATTGTATATCACTAGCCCTTTTGCACCCATGTCTGCAGCATTTTTCTCTTTTTCAGAAAAAAATACCTTCTCACCAGTTGTATTGCTGCCTCGTTGTTCAAGCAATATGGAATCTTTGACATTGATACCTTGAAGATCTTTGACTCTACCATATCCACCATAGACCATCTTGCCTTCAATTGAATTTTTTAAAGCATTCACACCAAGCATCGGCAGAGCATCGTATTGCTTGCTTCCAACTTCTAGAGTGGCTGCAAGACTTGATGTTACATTGTTGTACGAAGCCCCAACTGTTATCACATTGAAATCTCTGCCTGGACTGCCAATACTTTTATCATCAGGTCCATTGTTTCCTGCTGCTGCAACTACTGTAATTCCATTTTTTACTGCCTCATCAACTGCAGTTTCTAATTCATCATTAGTTCTATTTACTCCGAGGCTAATGTTGATTACATTCATCTTGTCCTCTATGGCACGAGCGATGGCTTGTATGATGTATTCTGATGAGACTGCCTCTCCAGTTGATGAGACCTTGTATGAGAATAACTGGGATTTTGGAGCAATGCCTGAAAAATTTCCATTAGCACCAATTATGCCTGCAATCTCTGTACCATGACCATTGACATCAATTGGTTTTTCATCTGTGTTGACATAATCATATCCACCTGCAACTCTTCCTGATGGTCCGTAACCATGTAAATCTGGATGATCAAAATCTATTCCAGTATCTATTATTCCAATTTTAACTCCTTGACCATTCAAGCCTTGTTGTTGTGGAACTTGGGTGCCAACTAATTGTAGACTTTTTGAAAGTAGATTTTGTTTTTCTTCATAGGAATATGAAATAAAATATATGGTACATAAAATTAAAGCAAGAGAAAAAATTAGTAATTTCTCTATCACATTGTATCTGCATTAAGACTAGATAAAATGCATTTGCAACCAAAGCCATAAATTGCAAGAAAGACTTGGAATTTTTATGGCAAAATATGAACTTCCAAAAGTACCATACTCGTATGATTCCTTGGAACCACACATTGATGCCAAAACAATGGAAATTCATCACACAAAGCATCATCAGGCATATACTGATGGCTTGAATAATGCATTGGCAAATCTTAGCCCCGAACTACAAAATATGGAACTTCCCAAGTTACTTTCAAACTTGAGTCAAGTTCCAGAAAATGTTCGCGGTGCAGTGAATTTTCATGGAGGCGGTTATGAAAACCATGCCTTGTTTTGGAATAGTATGAAATCAAGCGGTGGTGGAAAACCAGGAGGTAGCTTAGAAGAAGCTATTAATTCGGTGTTTGGAAACTTTG
>CAYWWR010000104.1:0-4704 GCA_964462165.1 uncultured Nitrosopumilaceae archaeon | reverse complement strand
GATCACATTGTCGGAGAGAACCAAATGCCTCAATGATACCAAATCTTTCAACATCATATCTAGGACTAGAGGCTGCACCAAATTCTACACTACAGCATGCAGTTTCAAGGTGTACCGGCCACAAGGAGTAGATTCTACCCCAGTTGATAGCCATATCAAACGGTTTTCCCACTGCTCTGATGAGAACATCACCAAGCTTTCCAACTAGAACATTAGTGGCATGAGGTGCAGTATCTTGGTTAAGTAGTTCTTTTAGCATTATTCTTCCCTATCCCGAATCTTTGCGATATTTGATTTAAAAGTTACCAAATGTCCTTCCTCCCTGCTTGATACAATGCAAAGGCAAACGCTGCAAAAATTATTGCTAGAAATGCGATTATTGGAAGAGTTGCAGACTTCGGTAAATCAAGAACGCTACTTCCCCAGGCATACAAGAAGATCGATGCAACATCAAATACAACAAACATCAAGACAAATGAATAATATTGCATCATGAAATGAGTACGTCCCTCTCCTTGTGGAACTTGGCCAGATTCCATAGGCAAAAACTTGACTGGGTTAGGAGTACGTCTTGGTGCAATCATCCTAGAAAGAATTAGGGTTGGCCCTGTTGCCACAATTGCAAATGTGAATAACAATAAGATTGGACTGAAACTACTCGCAGCTTCTCCTACCAAAGTAGCTAACAAGCCAGTCGGAGAGTATAAAAATCTATGCACATTATACGATCATAATTTTCATTGCCAACAAATTTTTCAATAATTTTGTTGAAAATTAACAATATATTCAATTTTACATATTGATCGATTTTAATCACTTAATTTCTAAAATGATTGATATATGACACAATACAAAACATACTTCATGGTAAATGTTGGACAAAAAGCACCGCCTTTTACACTGGTAGATACAGAATTAAAAATGCAAAGTCTAGACGACTTTAAAGGAAAAAAAGTAGTCTTGTCATTCTTTGTAGCCGCAAGTTCTCCTGTATGTACAAAGGAAATGTGCACTTTCAGAGATGAATGGAATCAGATATCAAAACTTGGCGCTCAAGTAATAGGAATTAGCAATGATGGTCCATTTGCAAATAAAGCATTTGCAGAATCTCAACATCTTAATTTTCCAGTACTTGGAGACTACAAGAGTCAGACAATAAGAGATTACGATATACTAATGCCTGACTTGTTGCATGTAAAGGGATATGATGCAGCAAAGAGATCTGTGTTCATAGTAGATGAAAGTGGAAACATAGTCTACAAATGGGTTTCAGATAATCCATTGATAGAACCAAACTATCAAGAGATCATAGACTTTCTCAAGAAATAAAATAAAATCTCTTTTAATTTATTTTTAAAATATAATCATGTATCAATTACACATTCTTGTAATTACCAAAATCTAAATATCAAGAACAACACTAGGATCAGATGACTGCTCCAAAACAAAATGATCATAGAGACAACACATCTAAACTACAGTCACACGAATTAAAACAAAAATCTCTAAGACATGAATTTACCAATCTAACAATAAAGGCAATAATTGTAGCAATAATAGTCTGGATTAGCTTATCCATTTTTGAAGTATTTGTTGCGCCTGTAATGGGATTTCAACACATACATGTTCAGGTAACAAAAACGATTGTTACCATAATACTTGTGTTAGCAATCATTACTGCCATCAGACGTATTCTTAAAAGATTTTCAAATAAGATGCCAGCACAATTCTCTGCAAGTATTTCATTTTTTTCCATAATAGTGATAGCATTGATGGCAAGTATATCTTTGCTATATGAGTGGAATATAGAACCACAGGAGATTCTAGTTGGAGGAGGAGTTGCAGCAATTATTGTTGGTATTGGAGTATCAACAATAGTTGGTAACATATTTTCAGGAGGATTGATGCTTACAACATTTCCAGCCAAGATTGGTGATTCAATTATGATAGTAAATGACAACATACGTGGAAAAGTTGAAGAAATTAACATGTTGTACACAAAGATAATCACAGATCATGATACAGAATACATAGTACCAAATAATGCAATAATACAAGGCAATGTACGAATTATAAAAGAAATTCCACTAAATGAGCGACTGCCATACAAGAAAGGGGAAAAGATTGAACTGAAAAATTCATCAGACAAATACACCGGTATTATCATCAAGATAACTCCAGAGTTTACAACCATTCTAGACGAGAACAAAGAGGTTACTATTACAAATAATTCCATATTTGATGGTAAATTCGTTATAACAAAAGATAGTACCAAACAGAGTTAATCCTAGAAACACACAGCGGATAAAAAATTCACAATCATTAACAAATTTTATTCAACAATAAAACATGAAATGATTTATCAATAATTGTAAAAATATTTATTCAATCTCTGCAAGTACATCATTCTTCGCAACTGATGAACCCTGTTTCATTTTTATGGATTTTACAATACCATCTTTATGAGATTTGATTGAAATTTGCATTTTCATAGATTCTAAAACACAAACTACATCTCCTTTCTTGACATTATCTCCAGCAGTCACATTTATCGACACAACTCTTCCTGGAATCTGACTTTTTAGATTTATTTGAGAGTCAGAGGCAGAATCAGCTCCAGAATTTTTATAAACAATTTTGTCCATCTCGGGACGTTTGTTAAATGTCAGTTTTACACCATCTACTACAAGTGTAATTCTGTTAGTACTGTTTTCAAGATATTTTGTAATATGATAAACACTGTCTAGCATAAACTCAACCTTGTCATGTGTCATAGTTACAATTTTGAGGTCTCGTTCTTTTCCTTGTATTTTTAGTACAAATTCATTATTCCCAGTAGACTTTACAATTTCTCCATCTAAATTTTCACCAGTATTCTCTAGTTTGAATTTCATATCAATGCCTGTCCACTTGTGTTTTCCATCTAATGTTATGTTCTTTGCGTGGTTTTATTTTGTTTTTTAGAAATTCTGAATGTATGAGTGTTGCAGCTAGTGCAGGTTCTGATTTTTGTGATGCCTCATTTTTCAAATCACTCTGTAACCTGTCTAGTATTTTGAATCTATCAAGAAAGTCTGTTGACAAGTCACCATTTATGAATTCCTTGCTGTTCAATATAGTTCTGTACAAAGGTATAGCAGTTTCAACACCTTCAATGTAGAAATCAGATAATGCCAGTGTCATTCTTTGTCTGGCCTCTTCAAAGTTTTGTCCCCATGTGATGAGTTTTCCCATAAGTGAATCATAGTAAGGTGATACAGTACAACCAGGATAGAGATATGTATCTACTCGCACTCCAGGACCTGATGGAATATCAACATCCCATATTTTTCCAGTTGAAGGTGCAAAGTCCAAGAATGTATCTTCTGCATTTATTCTACATTCTATGGAACAACCATTTACTTTGAGATCTTTTTGTTTGAAAGGAATTTCTTTTCCATTTGCAATATCAATCTGTAATTTGACAAGATCAAGACCTGAAACTAGCTCAGTTACGGGATGTTCAACTTGTAATCTTGCATTTATTTCTATAAAGTAAAAGGTTCCATCATCTAATCTTAGAAATTCTGCAGTTCCAGCATTAAGATAATCAACAGCAATTGCTGCATTTACTGCTAGTTCGCCTATTTGGTCACGTGTCTTTTGATCAACCACTGGAGATGGAGACATTTCTATGAGTTTTTGATGTCTTCTTTGAATAGAACATTCTCGTTCAAAGATATGCACTGCATTTCCATGCTTATCACGTGCTAGCTGAAGTTCAATGTGTCTTATTTTTGGAAGGAATTTTTCAACAAATAGTGCAGATTTGCCAAATGCTGCTTTGGATTCCCCAGAAGCAATCTCAAAAGCTTCTCTCAATTCTTTCTCATTGTGCACCAGTCTAATTCCTCTACCTCCTCCACCAAAAACTGATTTGAGCAAAACAGGATATCCAATATCATGTGCAATGTTCAATGCTTTTTCAACCTCTTCTACAATTCCTGGACTTCCAGGTACAGTTGGAACTTTGGCTTTTATCATTGCGTCTTTGCATTCCATTTTGTCACCACAGAGTCTCATTGATTTACCAGAAGGTCCTATGAAATTGAGATTCTTTTTCTCACAAAGATCTGCAAAGTCTGCATTTTCAGAAAGAAATCCATATCCTGGATGAATTGCATCAGCACCAGAACTAATTGCAGTCTCTACTATTTTTTCCATGTTCAAATAACTCTGTGCAGGAGGTGCAGGACCTATATGATATGCTTCACTGGCCATCTTCACATGTTTTGAATTTACGTCTTCATCAGAATAAACTGCTACTGATTTTATTCCTAATGCATTACATGTCTTGATGACACGAATTGCAATTTCGCCCCTGTTTGAGATTAAAATTTTCTTTATCATATCATTCTAGAGATTAATATTCCCATGTTTTCGTGGAACTCTTCTTTCCCTTTTATTTGCCAAGGCATCCAAGGCACGAATTAGAGCGGGTCGTGTTTCAGCAGGATCAATTACAGAATCAATTGTGCCGTATGATGCAGCTACGTAAGGATTAGCAAATTTTTCGGTGAAATTATCAACAAGTTGTTTTTTTAATGCAGCGGGATCTTTTGCAGAATCAAGTTCTTTTCTATTCATAATTCTCACAGCTGCCTCAGAACCAAGTACGGCTATCTGTGCAGTAGGCCATGCATAATTAACATCAGTTCCTAGATT
>CAYWWR010000103.1:0-4876 GCA_964462165.1 uncultured Nitrosopumilaceae archaeon | reverse complement strand
CAAGACCCTTTGACATGGAATATTTTTTTGTGCGCTAGGTAAAAAGATTGGGTTGAAAAACCAGGGCAAAACCACAGCTTAAAATGTTGCATGACAAAAATTTGAGTGATACAGATGGCCAAAAGTTATGATTATGATGTACTAGTTGTTGGAGGAGGTCCTGCTGGGTTGTCAGCAGCATGGAGTGCTGCAAAAAAAGGCCTCAGTGTTGCAGTTCTTGAAAGAGATGAAGCAATTGGGCAAAATGTCAGGACAAGCGGTGTAACATGGATTAAGGAGGCAAAATCATTTGGAATTCCATCCGAGTGTTATAATGAAATTTCCAACTATGCTTTCTATTCTCCAAATAATTATGTGATAAAAAAAAGTGAGACTGCCCAGGCCGGAGTCTTGGATGTAAGAAAGACATACCAGTTTCTTGCATACCAAGCAGCAAGTGCAGGGGCAGATATTTTCTTGAGGACAAGTGCAACTGACGTGATAAAAAATGAAAAGGGAAAACTAGCAGGTGTCAAGGCAACCTCGCTTAAGGAAGAACTTGTTTTTAATTCAAAACTTGTCATTGATGCAAGCGGTTTCTATTCTGTTGTTGGAAGATCTCTTGGAATTGTTTTGCCGTGGAAAAGATTTGGTGCAGGTGCGGAATATGAGGCCTATGTCGATAAGGTCAGCCCTGACACGTGGTATCTCATGGTTGGATCACAGTATTCTCCTGCGGGTTATGCATGGGTTTTTCCTTTGGGAAAAAACAAGGTTCGCATAGGAGTGGGTGTTGGCAAGCCAAACTCACAGGCAGATGCCAGCAAACTTTTGCTAGAGTTGCTTGAAAAAAGGCCAAAACCGCTTGGTGATCTTGGCAGAATTGTTCCAGTCGAGTTTCATTATGGCTTGATTCCAAACGAAGGACTCCGTGAATCTACAATAGATGACAACTTGATAATGGTTGGAGACTCTGCGGGACAGGCAAATCCGCTTGTCTTGGAGGGAATCAGATATGCAATTGAGTTTGGCAGGGCAGCAGGAAGAATTGGTGGCGAGTCTGTGGCCAAGGGGGACACATCCAAGGAATCCCTGAAAGCATATGAGGAAACCATGAAAAAAGCAATAGGATCAAAGATTGCAGCTGCAGTAAAGGTGCAGTATCGATGGCTCAACCTCAGTGACCAGGAATGGGACAAGGAACTTGAAATCATTGATGAACTCTCTGCTGAAGAATTTCTTGATTTTATCAAGGCAGATTTTGGCATGACAGATATGCTAAAACTTGCTGTACACCATCCAAAACTTGCATTACGACAACTCTTTCAAATCATGAAAAACACTGGCAACGACTCGAAGACATGAATATACCAAGAATTGTTGTTGCTGGTGCCACAAGCGGTGTAGGAAAGACATCGATAACAACTGCAATAATTCATGGTCTAAAGAAAAAGGGATACTCTGTCCAGCCGTTCAAGGTGGGGCCTGACTTTATTGATCCAAGCTATCTAAGTTCTGTATCAGGAAAAATTGCACGCAATCTTGATTCTTGGATGATGGGAAAAAATGGTGTACTGGAAAACTTTGTACAAAATTCGCAAGAAGATGTATCCGTAATTGAAGGCGTAATGGGATACTATGATGGGTTTAGCGGCAAGTCAAGCTTTGCAAGTACATATGATGTTGCAAATATCACAAAATCAAATGTTATTCTTGTCTTGGATGCAAGCAAGGCTGCTCGCTCTATTGCTGCAACTGCACTGGGTTTCAAACATTTTGAGAAAAACTCTAGGATATGTGGCATAATACTGAACAAAATTGGAAGCAAAAAACATGAAATGCTGTGCAGAGATGCGCTACATAAAGTGGGACTGCCAATACTTGGGGTGATTCCACGAAACTCTGATCTCAGTTTGGAATCGCGACATCTTGGTTTGATACCTGTACGGGAACGACAATCCTTGGATAAAAAAATAAAATCAATTGCAAAATCACTTTCAGGTTTTATTGAAATTGAAAAAATTATCAAGATTACAAAAAATGGACCCAGTCTACCCAAAGTCCCTGTTAAAAAGAATGAAAAGATACAGACAAGGATAGCAGTTGCCCTTGACGAGTCCTTTAATTTCTATTATCAAGACAATTTAGATGAACTACGCAGGCTTGGTGCAGAACTTGTGTTCTTTAGTCCAATCTCTGACAAAAAAATACCTGCCTGTGATGGCATCTACATTGGCGGGGGATTTCCAGAGGTCAAGGGGAAGTTGCTTGAAAAAAACAAGGCCATGAAAAGACTGGTGAAAAAATATGCAGAAGATGGCCTGCCAATTTACGCAGAATGTGGCGGGCTGATGTATCTGACTAAATCCATACGATACCAGTCTGGAAAGTATACCATGGTTGGACTATTTGATGCTGTAACAGTAATGGAAAAGAGACTGAAACTAAACTATACTAGTGCCAAGATTGGAAAATCTCCATTTTCTTTGCAATCAAAGACCATCAAGGGACACGAGTTTCATTATTCTGAACTTGATTTGTTGTCAAAAGATTCTAAATTTGCATATGACATGTCAATTGGAATTGGAATAAAAGACAAAAAAGATGGCCTGACTGTACACAATACACTTGCATCATACATGCATGTGCACTTTGCTAGTTCCCCAATTGCTGCAAGTTTTGTAAAATCGTGTATCTCTTATTCGCGAAAATAAATTACACTAGGAAGATTTTGCTGCAAGAATTTTGTATAATGCATTGACAATTGCAGATGCACATGGACTGCCTCCCTTTCTGCCAATGTTTGTGATGTATGGTATATTACTTGCACGAAGCTCATCCTTTGATTCCACTGCACAGACAAATCCGACTGGAATTCCAATCACAAGTGCGGGAGATGTAATACCTTCTTTTATCATCTGTATCACCTCAACAAGCGCAGTTGGTGCATTGCCTATTGCTACTATGCCATTATCCATCTGCTTTGCTGCCAATCTCATTGAAGTCTGGGCACGTGTCTTGTTGAGTTTTTTTGCTTCCTCTATTACAATAGGATCTGATATGCTGCATATCACTTGATTTCCAAATTTTTTCATGTTATCCTTGTTAAAACCGCCTATCACGCCATTGACGTCAACTATAATGTTGCAGCCTTTCTGTAATGCTCTAGTTGCATTCTGTATTGCATCCTTGTGAAATACTACCTTGTTATCTCTTGCAAAATCAAAATCTGCAGTAGAATGGATTATTCTCTTTACTATTATCCACTCTTCAGGTGAGTATGGGTGAGTGCCAATCTCGCTATCTATTATCTCCATGCTCTTGTCTTCGATTGACTGGCCCTTTTGGGTGATCATGTCTCTACCTCTTGGGCCCTTTCAATAATCAGGTCGATCATCTTTTGGTCTGCTCCAATGTGCTGTGTTATCAAGACTTGGTTCAACTTGTGCTTCTCTAAAGCTGGCTTCAAGTCAGCATTGATATCTGTTTTTACGTGTGCACCCTCGTGTAAAAAGTAAAAGACAACCACTAGAACCTCGGGGTCTCTTTTTTTGCAAGTTTCTATTCCTTGCTCTATGTTTGGCTCTTCAATTTCAAGAAAACAATAATCTACATTTCTATACGAGTGGGCAAGCTCGTCTACCACATATTTTATCGACATTTTTGCATTCGGGTCTTTACTTCCGTGTCCTATTACCAAGACATCTACCTTGTTGTCTTGGAGCGAAACTTTGCCCTTGTCAAGTGCTGACTTGATTCGATTCTTGACTAGATTCACAAGTGTCATATGCATGGACATGGGCTTTGTGACAAGAAATTTTACATTCGTTGTTGATTGGTACTTCATAACTTCGGTAACAGCTAACTTTACTTTTTTTCCTGGATACAAAAAGTATGGAACAATAGTAAGTGAATCAATGTCACTCTTTAGACATTTTTTAATTCCATCATCAATGTATGGCAGAGTCACTTCAAGAAAACAATATTCTGCAAAAGCATAATCTCCTTTCTTTTGTACCTCCTTGCAGATAGCTTCGAGCTCTTCTGCTGCTTCTCTTTCCTTACTTCCTCTGTCTATTAGTAATAGGCCTCGCTTCAACTTGATCTCCGTGCTATTGCAATTGTAAGGTTTGGAGGAAATTTGTGTTTTTGTACAATTAGCTCTCCACCTGATGCCTTGATTGCAGAAGCCTCTGATACACTTGGTGTGCCCTCAAATGTCTGTACGACATCTGATGGATTTGGTATACTGATTGTGGCAAGTTCTGTCTTGCCAAAATATACTAGTGGTACATTCATTTCACTTGATAATTCCTGCAATCCCTTTACGTCTGCTTCTTTTTTAATTGATGCAAACTTGGCAACTGATCTTGGACTCATCTGGAACTTTGAGAGACAAAAATTCATCCCTTCCTTGATGGTGTCCTTTGTAGTATCCCAGTGCAGGCCTACTCCTACAACCAGAGTCTTTGGTCTGTAAATGACAACACGGCCCTGAATCTCATTGTTTTGTATTATCTTGTCTGAGATTACAAGAAATCCCTTACAATCTGATGATATCATCTCATCAAGGGACTTGTAAATGTGGACATTTTTTGGCAATTCCTTTTTTGGCATCCACCAATCTTTTTCTCCTGCATCTTGAAAGACTCCAATTTTTTCCTCGTTTACCATGAATGCGCTAACTTTGGTGACAGTAGAGACCTCATCAATCTCCCAGCCAAACTCCCTTCCAAGCAAGTCAACTGCAATTGTCTTGTTGACGTCTGCTGCTGTAGTGATTACTGGGATGGCGCCAAGGGTAGAGCCTATATTTTCTGCAAGCTCATTTGCCCCACCAAGATGGCCTGAAAGTGTGCTAATGACAAACTTTGCAGTGTCATCGATTACCACCACT
>CAYWWR010000102.1:0-4896 GCA_964462165.1 uncultured Nitrosopumilaceae archaeon | reverse complement strand
TTGATTCAGAAAAAATTTCTAAATATTATTGCAATACATGTGAGAAAGAATATGAGGGAAGTCCAAAAGTAGAATATGAAAATCCAAATGAGGTTGTAGCAGAAAATCTTGTTCTTCTAGAAAAGGGACAATATGTGTGTACAACATGTGGCTCTATTCTTGCAGAATATAGAAACTTTAGCAAGCCTGATGAATCTGCATCAGTTGGAGCTGCAATACCTGTCACTAACACAAACGTCGCAGCACCACCAGTTCAAAGCGTTCAATCACAAGAGCAACCAAAAACATCTGCTAATAGCGTAAAGACATTTAGCTCAATCACAGGTTTAGGAGTTTATGACACTGAAGCAAGAAAAGTTGGAGTTGTCAAAGAGATGGGCATCCAACCAGATCAATCAAGCATAGTACTAGTTGTAACAAGAAATGATGGAACAGACGTCACAATAAAGTGGGATGACATACGAAAGATTGGCGAAATTGTATTGTTAGGTAGCTTGCTTGCTGAAGATAATTTAAAATGCATCAAGTGCAATTATACAAACAGTCAGGACTCCAAGTTCTGTGAAAGTTGCGGTAACAAATTAAAGTAGACCAATCATTGTTAAGCAAGATTTATCTTACGATTTCAGAGAAAAAAGGATAATTGGATAAACTTTCTCTCAAGTCAGGCATCGTAAAGGATATCATAATAGTAGTAATTGGCATTGCAGTAATTTGGATTGGTCTTCGAGTAGCATTTGGAACAGAAAATCCTTTCTATGTAGTATCAAGTGGAAGCATGATACCAAACTTGCAAATCTTTGATGTCATTGTGGTTCAGGGACATGTAACATTTGATCAATTAAAAGTTGGTGACATCATAGTATTCAACAGACCAGATGGGCATGACAAGGTCATAGTACACAGGGTTGCAGAAATACTAAATCAAGATCCCCGAGTAATTAGGACAAAAGGAGATGCAAATCCTGGATCCATACCTGGAACGGACTTTCCAATAACAAAAGGTGACTATATTGGAAAAGTTGTCTACGTCGTACCACAGATAGGCTATGTCACCAGGATACTCACACCACCCATCAATTACATCATAATAGCTGTGATTGTAGGAATCATGTTAGTAAAACAATTTGGCACACCAAAATCTGCAGACAGCTTATCTGGAAATGACAAGGACAAGACAAATTCAGATGAATCAGGGACTAGTACAGACAAGAGTTTGTCAAGTGATAAATCATATCTTACAAGTGACCCAGACCCAGTTGAAACCAATACAAATAACGAATCTCAGAATAAAGATTTAGACAAGTAAATTTTTGTTATTTTCTCATCTTGAATACACGTTCAAAGTAATCTGATTGTTCAGATTCGGTGTCTTGATTTTCTTTAACGTTTGCAAGATTTTTAGCTAATCTCTTCTTGTATCCAAGCTGCATTTGGCGTGCAATCTGGATTCGCTGAGCCTGTGGAGAACCTGCACCGTGCATTGATTCTGTCAGATATCCAACTGCATTTCTGCCAAGTGTCATATTTTCAATCAGTCTCAATATTCGAACCCTGTTTTCAATATCAACGCCTTTTCGTCCTCTGAGATATTTTTTCAGTATTGGACCTGTTATCGGATTTTTCAAATCCTTCTCAGATGGAAGTGTTACAACAAGACCACCTGCAATATCTTGTGCCAATCTACCTATTTCATACGGGAATCTAGTTACATTATGCTTGGTAACATTTGCTAACATGTCATCGTTTAGCCAGACACCAGACTTGGTTTGATGAGCTTGAGATGATGAAGCAATACCAGTTGCGTATATGGTTTCATTGAGATGAGTCATTTCTACCAGTTTGTCTCGTATGTGAGAAACATCAGGTACACCGTTGTAATCAGCAATTGCAGCAGCTGCACCAATCAAAACGTCACCCAAGCCTGTCTTGCATACATAGCTTCTTCTGTGATAACAAGTAAATCGTTCTACAAGCATTGCAGCAAATTCATACTCTCCAAACATGAATACTTTATCCCACGGAATGAATACTCGATCAAAAACAATTAGAGCTTCTTGACCTGCAAATTTTGCATTACCTGAATCAATATCTCCTTCTTCCATGCTTCTCGTGTCACATGATTGACGTCCATAGATGTATGTAATTCCAGGAGAATCAGCAGGCATTGCACCAACCACTGCATAATCTTTGTCGCCTTCCAATAATCTCATGGTTGGCATGACTATAATCCAATGTGAATTTATGCAGCCAGTTTGGTGAGCCTTGGCACCTGTAACAAATATTCCCTTGTCATTTTTTTCTACTACATGTAAGAATACATCTGGATCTTCTTGCTGGTGTGGCGCCTTGCTCCTGTCTCCCTTTGGATCAGTCATGGCACCACCAATAACAAAATTCTCTTGTTGTATCATTTTGATAAAATCGACTAGTCGTTTATGATAAGTGGTCTTGTGTTTTTCATCAATTTCAAAAGTAACAGAATATAATGAATTTAATGCATCCATTCCGACACATCTTTGAAAACATGTTCCTGTAAGCTGGCCAAGTTTTCTCTGCATTTTATTTTGATTTACCAAATCACTGGCACTTTCTGCAATATGCAAAAATCTGTTAACTTGCAAGCCAGTGATGGATGATTTTGCAGTTGCCATCTCGGAATTTTTTTCTGCCAGATCATATGTCTCGGCTACTGCATTAATTGATGGCCTAATCATTGGATGATCTACTGGCTCTTTTACAAGTTCGCCAAAAAGGTAAACTTTCATGTCACGGCCTCTGAGACTTTGAATGTACTCAGATGCTGTCTTAATTGGCATATCTGCTAGTACCCTCTGCAAGTAATATAAATATTATAACAAAATCGTTGTTTTCTAATCAAGTCCGATTCTTACATCAACAACTTTGCAGCCTTTGCCTTTTTCAAATACAAGAACTGGGTTCATATCAAGTTCTTTTATTTCTTCAAAGTCAGTCACTAGCTGAGAAATTCGTTGTATGCACTCTGCAAGTTTTTTGACATCAGATGGCTTTTCACCTCTGACACCCTGTAACAACTTGTTTGTCTTGATCGATGATATCATTTCATCTGCTTCAGAATCTGTAACAGGTGCAACTCGGAATGTTACATCCTTTAGAACCTCAACATAGATTCCCCCCATACCAAACATAACCACAGGTCCAAATCCTGGTTCTTGCTTTGAACCCACTATGGTTTCCTTTCCACCTTTTACCATCTCTTGAACTAGTACACCTTTGATGATTGCTTTCTTGTTGTATTTTTTTGCATTCTTGATTATTTCTTTAAACGCCTTTTTGACTTCTTGAGGAGTCTTTAATCCCACTTTTACTCCACCTGCATCAGACTTGTGAATAATTTGTGGCGAAGCAATTTTCATTACAACTGGATAACCAATTTTTTTTGCTGCAACTGTTGCGTCTCGTTCCTTTACTGCAAGAATGCTTTTTGGTACAGGGAATCCATATGCGCGTAAAACTTCTTGTCCTTCCTCTTCTAACAAGTTCTTTCTTCCCTCAGATTTTACCTTGGCAAAGATTTGTTCTACTTTTTTCTTGTTTACTTTGAATTGCTGTATTTTTCCTTCCTGTGTTGCAGACCATTGAGCAAATCGTAACATTGCCTTTAGTGCACGAATTGCTTTTTCTGCATAGCTATAATATGGAACACCGCCCTCTGCCAGAATTTCCTTGTTCTTTATTCCTTCATCAAGGCCCATCAGGCTTGCAAGAATTGTCTTGTTGTATTTTTTTGATGCACTGACAACTACTTCAGCAAGTTTATTGTAATCAAGTGTAGCAGATGGCGTACACATTGTTATTACTGAACCTGTGTTTGGATGTGCAAGTACAAGATTTAGCACATGATCAAATCTGTTAAAATCAGCATCACCTACAATGTCAACGGGGTTTCTAGATGTTCCCCACGGAGGAATGACTGCATTTATCTGCGGTCTAATATCTTCGATGTTTGCCATCTTTACTCCCATCTTAGAGCATGCATCAGTAGAAATTATTGCAGGTCCTCCTGCATTTGATACAATGACCAAGTCTCCCTTGGAAGGCAGTGGTTGTTTTGAAAATGCAGTTGCATAATCAAATAATTCTTCCATGGTGTCAACTCGTATTGCACCAGATTGGGTTAGCAGTGCATCATAGATTTCATCAGAGCCCATTAGTGCACCAGTGTGAGACATGGCTGCTTTTGCACCCTCTGGGCTTCGACCAGATTTCAAAACCAGTACAGGTTTTTTTGATTTGTTTAATCTAGTGATCTGTTTGCATATCTTCAAAAATTCTCTTCCATTAGTCATATCTTCAAGATACATTACAATGACTTTGGTCTGCTCATGTTCTGCAAGCATTTTTAGAATGTCAACTTCATTTAGGTCAACTTTATTTCCCATGCTGATTACAGAGGAGAATCCTATTCCTTGGGCACTAGCATCTTCAACCAGTGCTGCACAAATAGCTCCACTTTGTGATACAAGTGCAATACCTCCAGACTTGGGTGTTACTTTGAGAAAAGTAGAATTCATCATTGTTTGTGGTGCCAAGTTCATCACACCAAGACAATTTGGACCTATGATTTTGATATTATACTGCTTGGCAATTTCTCCAAGTTTTCGTTCAAGCTTTGCTCCATCTTCATCTACTTCCTTGAATCCTGCAGTAATTACTATAGCTCCCTTGATTCCTTTTTTGCCGCACTCTTCAAGCACTGCAGGAACAACATCATTTTTTGTAACTACAACTGCAAGATCTATTTCTTCTGGAACATCAAGAACACTCTTGTATGCTTTTTTATCAAATACAGTTTCTCTTGTTGGACTAATTGGAAGAATCTTTCCAGTATACCCTTTTAGTATGTTAGATGTA
>CAYWWR010000101.1:0-5021 GCA_964462165.1 uncultured Nitrosopumilaceae archaeon | reverse complement strand
TTTATCCAGCATTATCTTATCTTTTTCAGATGTGTCTTTATGTTTTCTGCGATAAGTGGTCCTATCTTGTCTATTTTGGCTAGTTTTTCAACAGATATTGAAGTTAGATCCTCTCTAGTTTTTATGCCATTTTTGAAGAGTACTCTGGCTCTTACTCTTCCAATTCCTTTTACTTGAACCAGATCAACAAGTTCTCCTTTTATGCCATATGTCACTCTAGACCTTAGGGAATCAATTTCAGTCAAGATCTCGTCTTTTTTTTCTAGTTTTGCAATTTCATAAAGAGCATGTATTAGCCAGTCTGCAGTGTCTGTCATTCTATGCATATCCCCAGACTCTATACCAAAATTATCAGACAGGAATATTTCGCTTGATTCATTTATCCAAGCGTGTATTGCCAGAAGACTTCGATTACAGTCGTATTCAGATATAGGTTCTATTAGTTGATCAGCATAATTTTCAATCAGAGTACCTAGAAACTCATAATCTTTATTTCGTAATGAAAACTTGGGAAAGAAATCCTCTGAGATTGTAATTAGATGTAGTAAACCAAGAGCATGTCCTTTTGTTGTAATTAGTTCCAAGGATTTTCTAAACAAAACTGCTGTAAGAGGATCGATATACAATGTAGAGGTTTTTTTGCCAAATTCTGTAGCGATATACCTATTTCCTTTTTGTTTGACAAGTTCTTCGGATTCTAAATATCGTAAGGATATTTGAATATGGAATTTTATTGTAGTTTTTCTTTCTTGTGAACCAGAAAGAGTCTTTGAAAAGAATTCTACAATATCTTCTCCCTTGATACCAGGATTTGTCGATACAAAACTAAGAAGATGAATTCGTAATGCCTTGTCTCCTGTAAGTTTTGAGGATATTGGTTCAGGAGTTCCGTTAATGTAGTAATCAAAGATTTCATCGCTATTTGAGTTGCTCACAATTATTGCCTCACCATATTTGTCATATTGTGGTCTACCCGCACGACCGCACAGTTGTTTATACTCTAATATGCTGATTGGTTTGTTTATGCCATATTTTGCATCATATCTAGATACATTAGCAATAACTACTCTTCTTGCTGGAAGATTTACTCCTGCAGCTAAGGTAGGTGTAGATGCCAAGATCTTTATTCTTTTATTCCTAAATTCAGATTCAATTAGATCTCTGCAATTTAGATTAAGGCCAGCATGATGAAACGCTACCCCATTTTTAACTAGACCTGCCAGTGTTTTAACAAGTTCAGTATGTTCATTATCATCCAAGATTTTTTGCGAAATTTTTGCCAATACTTCTTTATCTTCACTATTTAGGGTCTGTGACACAGCCTCTGATGCCTTTGTAGCAAGAGAGACAGAGCGTGTCCTTGTTTCTGCAAACAAAATTGCTTGACCGCCATCATTTAATGAATCAAGTCCCAAATCAACTGGCGGTCCCCTAATGCTTGTTTGAACTTCAAATTTTTTCTGGTCTTGCATGGTAACTATACCTTGATCATAGACTCCTTCTGACAATGGAACTGGCCTCCATTCACTATGAACTAGTTTACATTCTAACCAATCAGCAATCTCGTCGGCATTGGTAACAGTAGCACTAAGAGCAAGTATTTGCGGTTTTTCTGGTAATAGTTTCAGCTTTGTAAGTACAATTTCAAGAGTTGGACCCCTGTCATCATCACCCAATAGATGTACTTCATCAGCTATTACAAGACTTATTTGATCTAACCATTCTGCACCTTGTCTTATGATAGAATCCATTTTTTCATTGGTTAGTACGAGAATATCATTTTGGCCTAGGCTCTTGTCAGATATATCAAAATCACCTGTAGATATTTGGATTTTCAGATTTCCACCAAGACCGTCTGAACCAAGTTTTTTAAATTCATTGAACTTTTCTGAGGCCAGGGCCTTTAGAGGACTGAGATAGATTATTTTTCCCCTCTTTTCAGACAGATGTTTTATTATTGCAAGAATAGCAAGCAATGTCTTACCACTTGCTGTTGGAGCAGAGACCAAGATACTTTTCCCTTCAAGTAATCCAGCCTTGACTGTCTTTTCTTGAGGAGGATATAGACTCACATAACCATTTTTTTGAAGAAATTCAATTGTAGTAGGAGGAATGTCTAGATGTTCTATTTTCATACCCGGTTATAATGACCAGGTTTTGATTCATAAATAGCTGACTCTCTTTGTAATTTTTTAATATATTTTCTTGATTCATCTTCTGTAAATTTACCAGTCTTGATCAGTTCTTTTACAAATGCTTTTTCTTCAACAGGTCTTTTTTCATCTCCTTCAAGTGACTTCATCACATCCATGAATAGTTGCATTTTTGAGACCTCGCTGTGAGGACGTCCTTGAAGAACTCCGAGATCAACTTTTCCTGTATTAACATCAACTCCAGCATCTTGCAACATACTTTGCATGAGAAAGATTGCACGTTCTGCATCTTCCCCATCAACTTGTGTCTTCATCAATAATCTAGCTCTTGCTGTTGCCAATCTTACAAGTCCCTCTAATTGTCTTGGTGTTACGGTTATCATTCCTTCAGATTCTACATTTCTCATTGTCATATAGTAATTTAGAATCAGATCTTCTGCTTCAGGAGTAAGATTTGGATCAAATCTTTTTGCATATGAAAGGTATTTTGTAAGAATATCAACATCAACTAACGACTTGGTATCAGTTCCTGATACTCTATGTAAATTCAATATGTGTCTTGCAATTCTTGTATCTCGTTCTTTTGATGGAATATCTCTAACAACAAAAATAAGATCAAAACGAGTTAAAAGTGGAACTGGAAGATTAACATTTTCTGTAATATTCTTGAAAGGATCATATTTTCCAAACATTGGGTTTGCTGCCGCCAAAATTGAAGTTCGGGCATTCAATGTTGCAACAATTCCACCTTTTGCAATACTCACTGATTGTTGTTCCATTGTTTCATGTAATGCACTTCTATCTTCTGGTTTCATTTTATCAAATTCATCTATACATACAAGACCTTGATCTCCTAATACTACAGCACCAGCCTCAAGCATCATTATACCAATTTTATCTCTAACAACTGCAGCTGTGAGTCCTGCAGCAGTAGAACCCCTACCAGATGTATAAAGTCCCCTTGGTGCAATTCTTGCACAAAATTTTAGCATTTCACTTTTTGCAGTACCAGGATCACCGACCAAAAAGACATTGATGTCACCACGAATTTTAGCACCATCGGCAAGAATTTTTTGAGTAGATCCTACAATTAGTAACAAAATGGCTTCTTTGATTATATCATGTCCACTCACATGTGGTGCAAATGAGGCAACTAGTCTATCATAGATATCAGGATTTTTAACAAGTGACTTGATTATTCTTTCTTCATCAAGAGAGATTTCTTCTCGTTCAGTGCTTCTAGAGGTTTTATTTCCTCGTCCGCGATGAAATTCAATATTATTTCCTTGAATTCTTAATCTATAGATACCACTTTTTCCCCTCATCGAAGGTATGTGTTCTTGTTCAATTCTTACAATTCCTGTAAGTATGATACGATCTCCTGGTCTTGCGTTATCAACCAAATCTTGCAAGACTGTTACATCAAGATAATGAGGTAGTTGACCAGGAGGTAGATCCTCTGGTAATTCTTGCAGTCTCACCATTTGAAAATCAATAAACTTACTTTGTTCGGGATTTATCTCAAGATCTCTGTGGGTACATTTTCCGTTATCACATTTTAATGGCTCCTTGAACTCTAGACCTTTCTCTTGAATTCGCACAGTCTTGTGATTATCAGGACAAAAGTAAACTAGTTCTTTTGCAAGTGGTTTGATTTCAGAAGATCTAACAACCATTCCAGATACACTAATTACTTTTCCAATAACCTCTGCGTTTACTTCACGTAAGCTTCTCTGTGACGGATAATTTGAAATTCTTACTCTAATATCATGTCGAATTTTTTCTGCATATTGAGGAAATCGTTCTTTAAGAATATCTTTTATTGCACCACCGAAGGCTCGAAGTATTTCATCAGGATCAATGGTAAATACAGATTCAATTTCGGGATACGAAACTAGATCATTATAATCAACTACGATGTATTGTGTTTTCTTTGCCATCATTTGATCTATTTCATCGACATATTTGTAAACATCAGACTTGTCTTTGAATTGACTCAGAAAATCTTTCACTTGATCCTGAAGTTTACTCTTGGAAATTGATTCAGGTTGAGTAGTCATTTTTTATCATCCATTATTTGTCGTTTAAATTCAGCACTGTTGTCATGAATATAATCAAACAGTGTTCTTTCTTCTATGGTCAGTTTTTTTGCTAAATCATTAGTCATCTTGGATGAATCTGCCAATCGGATTATCTTTCCTTGTCGCTTACGAACAAGAGAATTCAGTAGACTTTCTATTTTATCACGATCTTCTTGCGGAAGTCTACGTGTAAATGAATTCACTTTGATGTAAAAGTCAAGATCCAATGTAGAAAGATCAAAATCACCTTGTACATTTTCTTTCATAACTGCCTGCTTTAGGGCTACAATCATATCAGTATCTTGCACCTCAACCAATTTTTCTGAGGATAACACTTCGGCTATCCATCTAGATATACTCAACATATCACCCTGTTTGGCTTCCACGGATGTCAAGGGTGCATCTATTTTCAGATCATGAACAAAATTGACTTTGACATCCTGTAGACGATATCCTATACTATGTATCTGTATGAGTTCTGAAATGTGCAATTTACTCGATCCTCCTTTGAGCAACTAAAGGGATCGATCGATCAATTCTGTTAACCATTTAGTGCGATCATTTGATCTAGAGTCCATCTGTACAAATTTGTTCCTGTCTATAATTAAAAAATGCATCTTTTCATTTAGCATGAAACCTTAGTCAACATCTCAACAATTGGCTCTTTTTTTAATCACAATAATAGTCTAGCATAATAGTAATACCCGATATATCGCCTTTAGACGATGATACCAATTCACATAATTTCTTAAACTTAATTTTATTAGTAAGTGAAAGACGTATGTCC
>CAYWWR010000100.1:0-5033 GCA_964462165.1 uncultured Nitrosopumilaceae archaeon | reverse complement strand
CAATTGATCCTTATACTTTCATACCTCAAAAATTACATTCAAAAAGTCTTGCCTTGTCGGATGTAGAGCTTGCATTCTTTTTATCATTTCCACAAGAAAAAGATATTCAGACAATCAACTTTGGCGTTGGCGTAACACCTACTTTTGTACACAGTCCTGCTCAAGATGTGTCACTGACCGATCTTACAATGCAGTGTGATCCGCATCAAGTATCATCTGAGGATCAAGATAGACTAAGTCGTTCAATATGTGACAGCCTCAAAGTTCGTTGTGCAAGATGTGGCGTTCCAATTCATATAAAAAAAGATGGAAAAAACTGACAAAACCATTAGGATGCTGAATTAAATAATTTTGTTTTCTTCCCAATTTTAATTTCGTATGACACCTAGTGAGTTGATTAAATTAGTTTTACCTCACAGGTTGAATCCGGGGGGATTCAGCTACCAACGTGGGCTTATTTTGGGCCCACTTTGTTCATAAAATTATAAAAATTGCAGTGCGGGTATTGAACTAAAATCAAAATACCCATCAAAAGTATAGATGTTCCGATCTAAAATATTCCTGAAATAAAAAAAGCAAGAACAGTAGTTGCTAATAGCCAAATTTTCTTGGTTCTTTATCGAATTGGGTTTTGCATGTGGCAGAACACAGGTAAACTTTCTTGCCTTCTATTTCTGAGACAAATTTTGCTTTCTTTTCATCTATTGTCATATTGCAGACAGGATCTTTGAACATGCAAAAACTATGGCGAGTGGGATAGAAAAAGACTGTACTTTACGATTGTAAACTCCAGTTGTTAAATCGCCCCTTATAGTATAGAAAGATACATGGCAAAAGATCCAATATGTGGAATGTTCGTAGAGGAAAAACCTGATTCCATCAGACATGCTATTGAAGGTAGAGAATATTTTTTCTGTAGTAATCAATGTCTTGATGAATTTTCTGAACCAGAGAAGGAATTAAGAAAGCTCAAAAAACAAGTTGGACTAAGTATAACACTTACAATTCCAATAGTAATACTGACATTTTTTCAAATTTTCTCACTTGCTACTAGTCATTATATTATGTTAGTACTGGCAACACCTGTTCAGTTCTGGATAGGTTGGAGATTCTATAGAGGGTTATGGGATGGCATAAAGGCAAAAGCATCAAACATGGATTCACTAATAGCAGTTGGAACAAGTGTTGCATATCTGTATAGTGCTGTAGTTACAATTTTGATAGGCCATTTTCCCTTTGAATCAGTATATTTTGAAACGGCAACCGTGATAATCACTTTGATTCTTTTAGGTAAGCTACTAGAATCTAGAACAAAAGAAAAGGCATCAAGTGCAGTAAGAAAATTACTTGATCTTCAACCAAGAACAGCCAAAGTCATACGAGAGGGACAAGAAGTAGAGATACCTGTAGAACAAATTCTGGAAGAAGAGATATTGATGATAAGACCTGGAGAAAAGATTCCTACTGATGGTATTGTGATTGTGGGTTCATCTTCAATAGATGAATCCGCAATAACAGGAGAAAGTTTGCCTGTAGACAAGTCAGTTGGAAGCGAAGTTATCGGTTCAACAATTAACAAGAGCGGTCTACTGAAAATCAAAGCTACAAAAGTTGGGCAAGATACGGTGCTTTCTCAAATAATTTCCCTAGTTAATGACGCAAGAATGGGCAAAGCAAAAATGCAAAAAATGGTGGACCAAGTTGCAAAATATTTTGTTCCTGCAGTCATTATTATAGCAATATCAGCTGGACTTGGATGGTATTTTGTAGGTGGCATAGGATTCACCTATTCGTTACTTGCGTTTGTATCTGTGATAATTATTGCATGTCCATGTGCTCTAGGAATTGCGACACCTGCGGCACTGATGATGGGTACTGGAAAAGGTGCAGAAAATGGCATCCTGTTCAAAGGCGGAGAATATCTAGAGATTGCAAAGAAGGTAAAAACAATAGTGTTTGACAAGACAGGCACTCTAACTCAAGGCAGACCATCTGTTACAGATGTAATCGATCTTTCTGGAATTAGAGAAAAGGAATTACTCAGACTAGCAGCAGTTGCAGAATTAGGCTCTGAACATCCACTTGGTCAGGCAGTTGTAAAGAAAGCAAAAGACGATGGCATGATTATATCTTCACCTGATTCTTTTGAAGCTCTATCAGGTCATGGATTGAGAGCTGTTTATGCAGACCATGTAATCTTGATAGGAAACAGAAAATTAATGGACGAGAATAAAATCTCTATTCCTGAAAAAATTGATTCCATGTTGCAAAATCTAGAGTCTGAAGGCAAAACTGCAACGCTTATTTCAATAGATGATAAACTATCTGGAATCATTGCTCTTGCTGATACAATCAAACAGAATGCAAGAGAAGCTATCGATTCGCTCAGAAAGAGCGGAATTGAAATCATCATGCTTACAGGAGACAATGAAAGAACTGCCCGTGCAATATCTTCAAAGCTTGGAATTACAAGAGTAATTTCTCAGGTATTGCCACACCAAAAAGAAGAAGTAATTTCACAACTAAAATCAGAAGGAAAAGTAGTTGCCATGGTAGGAGATGGAATCAACGATGCTCCAGCCCTAGCCAAGGCAGATTTGGGAATTGCCATAGGATCTGGAACCGATGTTGCAAAAGAAACTGGTGGGATCATATTGATAAAAAATGATCTGAGAGATGTTGTTACAGCATTAGATTTGGGAAAGAAAACAGTGTCAAAGATAAAGCAGAATCTATTCTGGGCATTTGCATATAATGCTGGCTTGATACCAGTGGCTGCAGGTGTGTTGGTTCCATTTTTGGGTGTTGGAATGTTTGGATGGCTTCCAATGCTTGCAGGTGGTGCAATGGCATTAAGCTCAGTTACAGTAGTTGGCAATTCCATCCTACTTGGGCGTTACAAATCTAAATTCGCACCATCTTCTTAGGAACCAAAATTAGAGAATTACTATTTCGCTTTACGATTGTAAAGTACAAGATATAGATACTAAAAGACATACTGGAAACTGTGCCAATAAAATTAGATGAAGTAGATATTGCATTGCTTGAATCATTGATCAAAGATGGTAGAAAATCATTCAATCAGGTATCAAGAGAGATTAAAGTCAGCACACCTACCGTAAAAGCACGATATGACAGACTTGTCAATGCAGGTCTAATCAAGACTGTAACTCTTGACTTGGATTTAGGAAAGCTTGAATCAAAGACGGGTGAAAGACTTGGACATCTAAAAGAAAAGACAACCAAAAGCCATGGAATAAAATTTAGCAAGGGCATGATCATAAAATTATCATGTGAATATTGCAAAGGATCTGTTGACGGTAAACCTCATGTCTTAAAATTTGGAAATCATGAGAGATTCTTTTGCTGCACTTCTTGTAAGTCATTGTATAAAGAAAAATATGGATCTAGGATGAATGCACTGAAATGAGTTCATTATATGAGTGATATTTGGAATAAAGTGTATCAAAAAGATACCTCATTTTTTGGAGATGAACCAAGCAAATTTGCGATCGGATGTTATGATGCCATGGAGAAAAATGATCTAAAAAGAGTATTAGAGATTGGATGCGGTCAAGGACGGGATTCATTATTTTTTGTATTGATTTATTTTTTGAGCTATCTCGGCCGCATTTTTGATATTAAATTTCATATCATATGTGGCTACTCCCTCAGTCCAAGAAATCACAAGGCTGTCTTTTTTTGCTGCATTTGAAAGTATTTCGTCATACAAAAGTTCCAAGAATAATCCGCTACCAGATACTTCTACTGCAATTCCAGTGTCAAGTAGATATAGTGTTCCAAGACCCATTTTGCTCTGTACTTTTATCTTGTCAAGAATTTGTTGCCCTTTTGCAAGACCTATCATACAATTATACCATTATGAAAAATAAAAGGAGTTGATCAACACCTTAAATGATATTGTATGATATACCGTGATGCTTCCACTTGCAATAGCCATAACACTTCTAGTAGTTGTTGGAATAGGACTGATAATGCTAACAGAAAGCCAAAATGTAGCAATTACACAAAAGGATAACGCAATAAACGTGATACATTCCAATAAAGAAAAAGAAACGATTCAGGCAACACATAATGGTAAAACATTTTCTTTCAAGAATCCAGAAAATACTCCTGTAAATATAAAATACCTAAGAATTGTAGACGATAGTGGAAATCTAATCACTAGAATTCCATACACTGCCAGAATTCAGGCATTTGCAAATTCTAGTCTTGATCTTAGCGGTGTGATACCATCACAGTACCTGAAATGACCAGGATGTGTAGCCCATGATAAAGGGCTACCTACGGGATGCACTCAAGGCTACAAATGACATTGACCGTTAAGGATATGACTAATTTAAGACCACAAATGAGAAATTTGATAGTCGATTAGGATTACGGCTTTGATTGTTCGCAGTCTACTCTTCAACCATCTTTTCTATTTCGTCGATCATTCTTGGGTTGAGTGAACAATGCTGACCATAACCTGTAGATTTTGGAATAATTAGATTAGCTTTGATCAGAACTTTGACGGCTTCTTTGACATCACCTCTCTCGTGTTTTGGAAAGCTTTTCTGAAGATTATCAACAGAAGTATGTTTGCCACCAATGTATCCGTAAAAATACATCTTTCTTAGAATCTGGATGGCAAAAGAATCTAATTTCATTATGTGATGTATTACACTGATGTATATTAATACTATGTAATTAATTACATACTAGTAGGTAAATATTTAAATAAATAAATATTGTTACTATAACTATGAGTATAACGAACCTAAAGAAAAGATCTGGAACTAAACTTTCTTCCAGAAAAGAAACAGTGTCTAAAAACATGACAGAAGTTGGACCTTTGGCAAGCACCTTTCCATGCTCAGAATCTAGAATCTTGGATCATATGGTTACAATGAAAGACTTTGACTATTCCATTTCAGACATTTCTAAAATTTCTGGAGTAGGTTTTAAAACAACTCTGAATATTATACACACGCTGGAAGACCAAGGAGTTTTGAAGAGAACAAGAAAGATTG
>CAYWWR010000099.1:0-5111 GCA_964462165.1 uncultured Nitrosopumilaceae archaeon | reverse complement strand
ATAACTGTCAAGATAGTATGGACCATTACTTATCACAGCATGACCATGTTGTGCAATCCATGCCGATGATGCATTGTACCTAGCATCAAAATATTTTGAATCATTTACAAATGCAAGTGCTGGAGGAATGGAATTTTCACTTGCAAACTCGTCCAAGTTTGCCTTGATTAGTTTTGCATCATCTGGAACTATCAATGACATCCAGTCAATGTTTTTGCTTACAGCATCTGATCTTGAAAATGCAAGTTTGCCATCAGTTACTGCTTTTTCCATAGAGTATATCATCTCCCATGGCATTGCAGGCCACACTTGAGCAGAATCTGCAATCTCACCTGAATCAAAGTGCCAATAATTTTGGTACACTTCTATTGTATTACCATTTACGACTCGTACTCCGATGAGTGTCTTTGCAGCCTGTTCTGCTTTGGGAGAAAATTCAGAATCAAATGTCATGGTGTCATTTGTCTGGTCTTGACCCCACTGGTACAAGAAATAAATTCCATACAAGACATCATTCATGTCCATCGGTGTACCATCATGCCAGTTTCCAAACTTGAGATGAAATGTGACTTCGCTTGTTGCCGTTGCACCAGACCCGACTTGGACCCACTTTTGTTTTGAGGCATCCCACTTGATAGCATCAGATGGAACATTTACTTTGTCAAGTGGTCCCTTGGCATTGACTTGCCAGTCAGACCGTACTGGAATTGTATATCCAGTGTAAGGATTTTTGAAACTTCCAGGATCAGAAATTGTTCCCCATATTTGCTGGCTTGCAGAATCTGCAAATCCAGAGATTGGATTCCAGGCACCAGAGTAGATATTTTTCACACCTATTGTAAGAGTGTCAGAGTCAGACCTTGCATTGATTGGTGTAAACCTGCTTGTAATTCCTGCACCAAAGTCATTGATGATACCATCAACTTTTTTGTTTGCAACAAACTGGTCAGTCTTGCATGCAAGAAATATTCTAACAGAATCATTTATCCCCCTGTCAACTGCCTGGTTTATCAAACTGGCTCGTTGTTGTGATGAGGTAAAGTTTCCAAAAAATATTGCCTTTGATAACGAGTCTTCTTGAGGGTCTTGGAAATTCCAGTATGACGGATTGTTAAATCCCGGCATGCTCGAGTACCACGGGGAATACATTTGCGCAGTGTTTACAGAATCATATCTTACAAAGCCACCTATTGTCCACCCTTCTGTATAGATATTCCATTTCAGATCAGACGGGTTTGAGCCATATACAGTTGTAAATGCCTTGGTCAAATCCCCATAATCTTTTTTCACTGTAAACCCCATGTCCTGTAACTGGGATGCAAGAATTTCTCCAATTGATTTTCTTACAGGATCATCGTTTCGAATAAAAATGTCAATGCTCACAGGTTTTGAATCATAGTACCACAGTCCACCAGTTTTTTTTGCACCAGCCTGTTCTAATGCACCAGTCATCAGAGAATCTGCCAGTGCAGGATTGTGTTTGAAATTAAATGATTGGAGGTCTCCCAGGATGAGAAGATAATCAGGGTCATATGGCTTGTATGCAGATACCATGGTGACACCATACCCATCAAGGATTTCATCCACAATGAGGTCCCTATCTACCAAATAATTTAGTGCAAATCTTGCTTGCTGGAATGAAAATGGATTAAATTGTGTATCAGATACTGCAGGGTTTAGCAAAAGACTATAGCTTGTCCCAGAAGACTGGAACACTTGCAAGTGTTGTCTTGATTGGTCATCTAGTCTGTCAATAGGTATTGCAGAATAGTACATGTCAAGGTGTCCGTTTTCAACTTCTTGTACTGCGGTATTATCATCAGAGTATTGGATAAACTGGACAGTGTCAAAGTTTGTTCCCTTGACTCCAAATGCAATTGCAGGTCCTAAAACAAAAAGTGCTAGCAACAAGACTAGCATTAGCTTCATGCTATGTTTTTCAATGAACTGTATTTAACCGTGGCCCAATGTATTCTATAATAAAAATTTTAAAAGATCTCAAACAATGTGGCAAGTATTTTATTTGAGAAATATAAAACTCTGATATTGAATGTTACAACGCTTGCAAAAGGAATTCCGGGAATAATTCCAGGCGGACTGTCTGTCAAGGATTTTAGCATGGCAACTCAGACAAGCGAAGACTTGGCAAAAGAGATACTAGATAATCTAATGCAAAATGGCATTGGAAGATTTGAAGATGGTCAGATCCAGTTTGAAGACTCGGACAAGCTAAAGACCAGTGTAATTGCAATAAGCATGGGTGCACCAATTGATGAGATATCACGTATGTTAGAATGGCAGGACTTTGAATCCCTTGCAGCAGAGGTTCTTGAAAAACGAGACTTTGAGACTACAAAAAATGTCATCATGAAAAACCCCCGCATCCAAATTGATGTGGTTGGAATAAAGTCAGAGGTTGCAATACTGATTGACTGCAAACACTGGAACAACATGACCCAGTCAGCACTACACGAGGCAGTAAAAAAACAAGTTATCAGAACAAAACAGTTTGTCTCAAAGCACAAAGTAAGAGGAGCAATTCCTGCAATTGTTACACTATACCAGCACAGTGTCCAGTTTATCGACAAGGTGCCAATAATTCCAATCCACCAGCTAGATTCATTCTGTGATGAATTTTATGGAAATATAGAAGAGATGCAGAGCTAGAATCGAGTTTTCATTTTCTAATTCTGTAAATTACAACTGAAGAGATAATTCCCAATACAAGTATTATTTGTGCAAATGGAAATTCTGGAACTTTTTCTGGAAGCACAGTAATCTGCAAGGGTTTTGACCAGAGAACTGTTGAATCAGATGCACCATCAAAACTTGCCAAGGACCTCAGGGTATAGTTCCCAGGGAGATTCAGTGTGATGTTTTGATCATAGCCCTCTCCAGTAGGTGTGTTGGGTGCCAATCGTATATCACTCATAAACAACGGACATGCCCATGAATATTGTGGCCAGACTATCTTACCAAATTGATCCATGACCACCGTCATAAATAACGGTCCACAATAACTAATTGTAACATTGTGGTTTCCAGTAGATATCAATTCTGGAATGACTATAATATTTTCTCCCATCTTGAATGTAGTTTCATTTATTGCATTGATGACGGTCAGATTGACACCATTGTAATTCATTTGGTATACTGGATTTTCACACTGCTTTTGTCCAATTGTTTTACCTAATGTTGTACCATGATCAAGGTTCTGATCACAAAAAGATTCTACTGCCAACACCTTAGAATGCGTCATGATTGTCAACAAGAAAACCAAAAACACGGCTCCAATTCCAATTGCAGATATTGTTGTAAGATGTAGAGTTTTCATTTAGACATCTGGACTGTTATACAGAATCCCTAAAACATTGTATAGATGAAAAACCCGGTGGTTATCAAGAGAAATGCCTGGGTAATTCGCATTGCATTGTCAAGTGATTTTGAATAGAGTTCAAGTTGGTTTCCACCCATTACTTTGACCTGGGTTTCGCTTTTTAGCAACTCGTATGATGCAGGTGTTGCAGCATGGTCTGCCTTTTTGGCAAGATTAGAAAACCATGATATTACATCAGGTGCTTTAGACAAACTTCCAAATTCAAAGTATCCATGCTTGTTCTTGGCAGTTCGTGCCTTGTAATGTGTATCAGATGTACATATCTCAAGAAAGTTGTATCCATTCTTTGAGAAATAGTTTGCAATCTCTTCGCGCAATCCATTTAGCATGTTATTTGCATCAGCCCATGCAAGAAAGAATTTCTCATCCCCAATCTTAAAGCACATCATTGCAACTCTACCTGGTCCAAGATCGTCTGCCTTGAAATTAAGATTCTCAGAATTTGCATATCCAACTTCTAGTGGAAGTGTCTCTTTTGTGATTAGTGTATCAAGTGTTGATTTTGCTGCAGTCAAGAGATCATCTGCATCAAGTTTCTCAATCTCTTTTCCCATTGCATTGTGGCTGTCAACAATTAGCACTTTATCATATCCACGATTCATGCCGTATTGTTCCAGATCAGACTTGACTTGATATGGAATGTCTTCCATTCCATGTGGAGATAGTGAAAGTATCAAGACGGCGGTTTTGTCAAATAACAATCCAGTTGTTCGTGCTTTATTGACTTGAACAGTTACAGGTTTTGTACACATGGAACCTTCTCTGATTTTTGAGTTTTGATTCAGGCTAGTGATATACAAGTCCACTTGAGATTTTGATGGCAAGTTTAGTGCGTGGTCAGAAATGCTATGCATCACCATTGCAGACGAGTCGAGATTTTTGTAAATCAAATATGGAATATTGCTTCCTCCAATTGGATGAAACGGTCCAGGATGCAAGTCAGGAATTACCAGTCTACAGTTCTTGTCAGTTGTCTTGAATAAAATTTGAAATGTTGCTACCTTTGATGGTTCAGAACGCTTTTCCATTAAAGATTCCATTGGTACAGGATCATCGTTTGTCCATGCAGCAAGATATGCTTGTAAAAATGCATGTGTGCTTGATAGTTTTCCACTTCCTGCTATTCTATCACTTAGTAGAGTCCAAGCAGTTCCAAGTACACAAAAGATAATTCCATATTCAATTGCTTTAGGGTCAGAGAGCATTGGTACCCACATGTTGGTTGGTACAAATGCAAGAAAGACTGCAAGCGGTTGGAGAAGACAGATTATCCACGCAGTGGAAAGTTTGGTCCCAAGTACAGATGTAAATATTGCAATACGGAAACTTGCGTGCAATAGCATTCCTTCTGTGATGTAAATGGGCAATAATTCAGGTTTTGAGAACACATATGCTCCAAGAATTCCACAAAGAATTGTCACAAGCCAAAGCAAGTTTCCAAATGCAGACATGTGGATTGATTTTGAATATTCAGTCTTGAGCAGTCTTGGGTCAATAAGCTGTGTTGCTACAAGTACTGCAATGGTAATCGGAAGTGCGATGAATAGATTATTTGTTGATTTAAAGTAATTAATGTAAGATACTGCAGCTATCACACATACAACTGCAATAGATATTGCAAGGGAAACATAGTGTGATGTTGGTGTAAACGTTGTTAGTGTGTATCGTTTGTGAATGCGGGATACATCGTTAGAACTTTCCGTCATGGCGAGAA
>CAYWWR010000098.1:0-5125 GCA_964462165.1 uncultured Nitrosopumilaceae archaeon | reverse complement strand
TGAAATTTGCCTTTAGTACTAATGCATATAGAAAATACACCCTAGAACAGAGTATTCTGTCAATAAATTCTGCAGGTTATCAGGCAGTAGAATTGATGTGTGATATCCCACATGCATTTCCCCCAGTTTCAAAAAAAACCATTACTCTAATCAAAGATACTCTTAGAAAAAAGAAAATGAAGATTTCCAACCTAAATGGCTTTATGATGTCGGCAATAGGAGATTTCCATCATCCTTCATGGATAGAAAGGAATCTAGCAGAACGACAGAAACGAGTCGAACATACAATAAACTGTCTAAAATTAGCCAAAGATCTTGGAGCAAAAACTGTTTCAACTGAACCTGGAGGACCTTTGGATGGAATTTCAGAAAAAAAAGGATTAGAATTATTCAAAGCAGGAATTGAAGAGGTCTTACCAGTAGCAGAAAAAACTAGAGTAAAACTTTTGATAGAGCCAGAACCTGAATTGCTCTTGGAAAATTCAAGACAATTTCTAGAGTTTATCTCACAATTTGATACAAAATATCTTGGTCTAAATTTTGACATTGGTCATTTTTATTGTGTAAATGAAGATCCAGCAAAACTGATCTTGTCGTTAAAAGATTACATATCACACATTCATCTAGAAGACATATCAAAGACAAGAATTCACAAGCACCTAATTCCAGGTACTGGCTCTATTAATTTTCAAAGCATTTTTGATGCACTAGATATGATTGACTACAAGGGTTTTGTAACAGTAGAGCTGTATCCATATCAAGATGATCCAGAACATGCTGCAAGAAAAACAATGGAATTTCTAAAATCTTTTAATGAATCATGATAAAAAATTATTTACAGCTAGTCAGAGTTTCAGGAATTTTTACTGTTTTTACAAATATTCTTTTAGGTTTTCTAGCCGTACAGAAAACAAATACAGATTGGTTTTTTCTTGGTCCTCTCCTTGTTACATCAGGTTTTTTATTTTTAGTTGGAACTACACTTAATGATTATTTTGATTACAACATAGATGCAAGAGAAAGGCCAAATAGACCTCTCCCATCAGGCGCGATTTCAAGAAAAACAGCCTTGTATCTCGGCCTTGCATTCTTGGCAGGCGCAAACATATCTGCAGCCATTGTAGGAATACAATCTCTTGTTTTATCACTTGTGATTACAGCACTTGTTGTATCTTACAATGTCAAATTAAAAAAAATACCAGTTATCGGAATTCTCAATATTTCATCAATACGTTTTCTAAATATCATTTTAGGAACTACTGTAGCTGCATTTAATGTACAAGTCATTTGGTTTGCCGTTCCAATAGCTATTTTCGTAGCAGGAATTAGCATTCTTGCAAAAACAGAGACTATGCTTTCTTCTAAGAAAACTGGATCTCTGAACATAATTTTCATTTTTATCACAATAATTTACATCATAATATCCACTTTTAATACTGGAATTGTACATTATGCATTCCTAGCATTGTTTATCATTGCTGTTTTTGTTCCATATGCAATTTACAATGATAGAACTAGTAAGAACGTACAAAAAAAAGTATCATTTCAGTTATTGGCAATCATTACACTTGATGCAGTATTAATTTCCGTCTTGTCAAACACTACTTATGCAGTACTAGTTCTAGTTTTATACATTCCAGCATATCTGATTTTAAATAAAATGTATTTAACATAAAAACCAAGAACTTATTTTATGAAGTTAAATCGTATAACATCATAATGAAAAAATTAATTGTACTTGATGTTGTAGGTTTGACAAAGAGCTGTTTTGACAAAGTATCACTCCCAAACATTTCAAAACTTTTTGAAAAAAGTACTATACATTCCATAATACCGTCTTTTCCCGCAGTAACATGTTCTGTACAAGCAACAATTACTTCTGGATACAATCCTTCTCAACACGGCATAATATCAAATGGATTTTTTGACAGGACAACAAACCAAGTTTCTTTTTGGGAACAACCATCAGCTTTGGTAGAAAAAGAACGCATCTGGGACATATTAAAAAAGGCAAATCCAGAAATAAAAATTGCAGTTCTTTTTTGGCAAAATTCATTATACATTAATTCAGACATAGTAATCACGCCAAAGCCAATCCATCTAGAAAACCAGATGATACAATGGTGTTATTCAAAACCGGTAGGATATTACGAAGAAATTGCAAAGTCCCTAGGCGAATTTGAATTATTATCATATTGGGGGCCATTTGCATCAATCAAGTCAAGCAAATGGATAGTAGATGCAGCTATTTACACCATGAAAAAGCATGCACCAGATCTTACTCTAGTGTATCTACCACATTTGGATTATGCTGCACAAAAACATGGTCCAGATAGTGATGAATTTAGAACTAGCCTAATTGAACTAGATAATCTTGTGGGCAAGATGATAAATGAATTGGAATCATTTAACATTTACAAAGATATTGAAATCATGTTACTATCAGAGTATGGATTTTCCAAGGTAGGCAGATCACTATCACCAAATATAATATTAAAAAATGAGGGATTACTTTCAACCAGAACCATTGCAGGAAAAGAGTACATCGATTATGAATACAGCAAGGCTTTTGCAATGGTTGATCATCAAATAGCTCACATCTTCATCAAACCAGGTTTTGAAGATAAAGTATCATCAGTTTTAAGACAAACAAAAGGAATAGCAAAAATATTGAACAAAAAAGAACAAGAACAACTTGGAATAAACCATCCAAAAAGCGGAGAACTCGTACTATGTGCTGAAAATGATACATGGTTCAATTATTACTGGTGGAACGACGTAAACAATGCACCTTCTTTTGTACATACGGTTGACATTCATAGAAAACCAGGATATGATCCACTCGAGTTGTTCTTTGATCCTGTAACAAAAGGAATTTCTCTTGATACAAATTTGATAAAAGGCTCTCATGGAATCATTTCTAATGATTTACCGATTTTAGCAATGACCAACGACAATTCATCTGATAAAGAGATAAACGCAACACAAATTGCTCCTACAATTTCTAAATTTTTTGGTGTGACACATAGTTTTCCTTCAAAACCAATTTTTTGAGGTATGACATACATTGTCTAAATTCATCATTACAGGTGGAGCTGGTTACATAGGAAGCCATTTGTCATCCAGATTACTAGAGGAAGGTCATAGTGTCAAGATAATAGACAAGATTCCAATCAAGAAAGCAATCAGATTAAAACTAATTCTAAAAAATAAAAAACTGCGTTACTCACAACTGGATATCTCCAAGACAAAAAATCTGGCATCAGAGTTCAAGGGATATGATATAGTAATTCATTTTGCAGCAAACTTGGACATACCATCAGGGTATAGACATACAGATTTGGATTTAAGACAAGGAACTATTCTAACGTACAACGTACTTGAAGCTATGAGGTTGTGTAATATTAAAAAAATAATCTTTCCTTCAAGTTCTACAATATACGGACATCCAAGTAAGACTCCTACATCTGAAGATGTTGGAATGCTATTTCCAATTTCATTATATGGTACTGCAAAACTATCGTCTGAAGCCATGATAAGCGCATTTTGTTACCTTTATGACATGAAATCATGGATATTCAGATTTGGAACCATAATAGGAAATGACATGCAAAGAGGAGTCATTTTTGATCTAATCAACAAGGTTAGAAAAAACCAATCAGAATTGCAAGTTCTCGGTGATGGTAAACAAATTAAAGATTACATACACATGGATGACTGTATAGATGGAATACTACATGTATACAAAAATACAAATAAAAAAATCAATATCTTCAATCTCAGTTCTGGAACAATTATTTCGGTCAAAGAGATTGTGAAGACAATACTTGAAGAAATGAATTTGTCAAATATAAAAATAAAATATGTCAAAGGACCAAAGGGTTGGGAAACAGAGGGTTGGCCAGGCAATGTCAAATCCTTTCAATATAACATAACCAAGATTAAAAAAACCGGTTGGTCACCCAAACTATCATCGCATGAAGCAGTTAGGTTGTCAATTAGACAAAAAATTTCTTTGGACAAGAAAAATCATTAAAAATATCAGAAATATTTCTAGATTCCAACATAGATTACAGGTACTGAGATAATCACCTGATTATTTTACGGCTCAGAAAGCGAGATGTTGAACCGTCAGTGTATTCAAACACCCTCAGCCCACTCCTACTGTGAATTCAAATAGGCATGATGAACCTGAAAACCTTTCCTTAAATTTTTATTTTTGAAAAATTTCTTTGATCAGTTTGGACCCGGGGGTTCTCTTGCGGACAATCAGTATGAGCCAGAGACATTTTGTGTTGCATTCACAGTATGAAACTGGTTTTGTTATCCGCGGAGCTGAACCAAAGTCCAATCATTATGGTACCAGGTCAGTGTGGATCTTTATCTAATGCTACTGTAACAGCTCTTGATGGAATGCAAGTAATGAAGTTAAGATGAGAATATGTTGATCCATAATTCTAGTTCTGTAACACCAGATTCTCACAAGTCTGAACCCAATTCGCATCCTGTGAGACTCGAACTCTAACATTTGAAAATCATAAAATGACTCTTATACAGCAACCCTGAATTGAATAATTTAATGAAACCAATGTTTGGTCTTGCAATCCTAATCGGATGTCTCATAATTGGCATATACGTAACGGCAGATTATCTCCTACCAGATGTGATTTGCAAAAGTCTTTCACATTATAACGTAGATTCGTCCATGGGGCAATACAACTCACATGTGCTCAGTGACATATGCTTTGGAATATCCAGATGATTAAGAAATGTAGTGCAGATCTTTTTTGCAAGTTTGTTCATAAAATTCCTCGGACTCGGACTGACTATAAATTCAAAAACTGTGAGCTCGCTACTTTTTTGAATTTTTTTCCAAACGAGTATATCGACAGCGAATAAAAAGACAAGCCCCGCTCACGCACAAAAACGGCGATACAACTATCATTATGATGTCAGTGTGATTTGTTGGAAAACTTTCCCAAGCTGAAGAAATGAGCTTACAAGGTTGGAGACTTGTGGGACTTTGTCCGGAGAAAAGACAGTGTATGAAAATTACGGGGTCGGAAAGCGACCTGTTTGAACTCACAGTAAGAGTGGACTGGAGGGGATTTGAACCCCTGACCCC
>CAYWWR010000097.1:0-5165 GCA_964462165.1 uncultured Nitrosopumilaceae archaeon | reverse complement strand
TAGATATTGATGCAGTACAAGCAGTTGCAAAGGCAATCAGTTCAGTTTCAAGAAAAGATGCAACAGTGATTGTAATTACACACTATGCAAGAATCCTCAAGTTCCTAGACAAGCTTGACTTTGTTCACGTAATGGCACAAGGAAAAATGATCAAGGAAGGTCCAAAAGAGCTTGCTGATGAATTAGAACAAAAAGGCTATGCATGGCTTGGAATTCAAGAAACTAGTCAATAGAAAATTCCATATCCTCAACATACTAAATTTTAGATATTTGATATGAAAATTGGAGATATTGCACCAGATTTTGAGTTAGAATCAAACATAGGAGACAAAGTAAAACTCTCTACATATTTTAAAAAGAAAAAGATAATTCTATTTTTCTACGTAAAAAACAATACTCCAGGTTGTAATTCAGAAGTAAATGGAATCAGAAATTACCATTCAAAGATATCAGACAAGTATGAAATCATTGGGATAAACCAGGATTCAGTAGAATCACATGCAAATTTTTGTCAGAAACATGATCTTCCCTTCAAGATTCTTTCAGATACAAACAAGAAAGTAGCTGCATCATACCAAGCAAAGGGCATCCTTGGCGCATATACAAAAAGAATAACATATCTCATTGGGCTTGACGGAAGAATTGAAAATATCATAGAAGGGATGGGCGCCTCAAACCACATAGAATTCGTACAAAGCCTTGCAGACTCCAAGTCCTAAAATTAATAAAAAAAAGACAATAACAGTGTCTAAAGTTTCTTACATTGGTGTACAAACCCAATTTTTTGTAACTAGCATACATGCAAATAGACAATCGACCAAAATCAAATGAATTTTACACAGAATGTATGACATACTTTGAAGCATTAAGAAAGACTGGAAAACAAGACTATGGTTTTGAAGACGAGTTTTTCTACACCATGCCTGCAATGTCAGAAAAAATAGTAAGCGAACAGTAACGATATTTGAAAACCAAGGACAGGCACGGTTTCAGTTATATATTCAGTATAGGGATCTCTCGTTGCAGAGGTACCGAAGCCCGGTCAACCGAGAGGGACTCAAGATCTTTCGTAAGACATCCCTTCCCTTAGGGGTTCGTGGGTTCAAATCCCACCCTCTGCATTTTTCTCATCTTTTTCTCTTTTCTTTGTCTTTGTTTACGATTTGGTTCATCGTATCCTCGATGATTTTCACCCATAGCAATCAATACTAGTGTTTATTAGAAAATTTTTCTATTAACAGATTAGAAAATGAAAATCAAATCAAGTGACAACATACCAGGTCCAAAAGCCATGCGTGTTATTAACACCATGAAAAAACATGCCTATGATTCTACATTTGTTTATTCTCTAGTTGTTTCACATGGACACAATTGCATCATAGAAGATATTGACGGTAACAAGTATCTTGATTTTACATCAAACATAGGAGCATGTCCATTGGGCTATTCACATCCGGATATAATAGAGACATTGAAACGATATTCATCAAACGGGACATACAAGATAGCAGGTCAGGATTTCTACTGTCAAGAACACGCAGATCTTGCAGAAAACATTTCAACCATTTTACCATCAGGTTTTAAGACATTTTTCATAAACAGCGGTGCAGAGGCAGTAGAAAATGCAATAAAGATAGCATATAAGAAGATGGGCCCACTCCCTGGAATTTCTTGTACCGGTGCATTCCATGGAAGAACATTAGGAGCATTAAGTTTCACATTTAGCAGACCAGTGCAGAAACACAACTTTCCAGAACTTACATCAAAGAGAATCAAGTTTTGTACAAATGACAACGATCCAGAACTTGATGCTACGGAAAAAATTCTAAAAGAAAACAAAGTTGCATTCATCTTGACTGAGTTAATCCAAGGAGAAGGAGGATACAACATTGCAAGCAAGAAATTCATTTCAAACTTGAGAAAATTTGCAACAAAATATGGAGTTCCACTCATCTTAGATGAGGTCCAGTCAGGAATAGGACACACTGGCAAGTGGTGGGCCTTTGAACATTATGGAATCAAGCCAGACATAATGAGTACTGCAAAGGCATTACAGATCGGCGCAACTGCTTTTAGCAAAAAATTTGATCCAGGACAGAGATCAGTATTATCAAGCACATGGGGTGGAGGAAACAGAATAGACATGGCAGTCGGTTCCAAAGTAATTCAAGTTATAAAACGAGATAGACTGTTAGAGAATGCAACAAAGATGGGCCACATTCTCAAGGGTGGCTTGATGGAGATGGTCGGAAAAAAAGGAGTAACAGATGTTAGAGGACTAGGCCTAATGGTCGGCGTAGAGTTTGATTCTACAATTCGCCGTGATAAAAAACTTGTAGAATTATTCAAACAAGGTTTGATGACTTTGGGGGCAGGTCAAAAATCAATGAGAATTATACCACCATTGATAATTACAAAAGAGCAAATTCATGAAGGCCTTGACATCATGCACAAAGTTTTGATGAGAACCTAGTATGCATCATACTTGTCGCCCATTTCAAGTGACGCTATCTTTAGTTTGAGCACTTCATTTGCACCCTCATAGATTACAATTGCTCTAGAATCAAGAAAATGTCTTGCAACCCTACTTGTTTTCTGGTATCCATAGGAACCAAATACTTGAACTGCTCTGTTTGCACAATCAAAGGCTGCATTTGTTGCATGTAGTTTGGCAATAGCTGCAAGCCTGTCTACTTTATTACGCAATGCAGAATATTCCTTGTTTTCCCTGTTGAGAACATCTAGCCAATTTGTATCATTTTCCTTGAGATTTTCAACATAATCATGAAGTTTTTGTCGTGCCATACCTGCTCGATATACCAACCATCGTGAACTTTCAATATTTACAATCATTGTAGCAAGATGTTCTTGAATGAGTTGTTTTTTTGCAAGAACAGAGCCATGTTGTTCTCTTTTTTGAGAATATCTAATTGATTCATCAAGACAGTCTTTCATTACACCAACAGCACCCGCTGCAACACTCAACCTACCATCAATTAACGCGCTAAATGCAATACTAAGACCATTTCCAATTTTTCCAAGAACATTTTGTTTTGGCACAAGACAGTTCTCAAAAGTAATTTCAGCATTTTTTACAGTAAGCAGTCCCATTTTGTTGTGCATCTCTTGTGCATCAAAACCCTTTGATGACGTATCTACAATAAATGCAGATATTTTTCCATCAGGACCTTTTGCATATGTAGTAATTATTTTGGCAAATGTTCCATTTCCAACCCAGTGTTTTGTTCCATTAAGGATATAATTATCACCACGTTCCTCAAATGTCGTAGTCATTTTTTTGGGATCACTTCCTGCATCGGGTTCAGTCAGTGCAAAACCCATTATGCTAGTTCCATTTGTAGTATTTGTAAGATATTTCTTTTTTTGTTCTTCAGTTCCCCAATTTTGTAATACCATTTGGCCAATAGATACGTGTGCAGAGAAAAATGTACGAAGTGAATTTCCTTCCCTACCAATTCTTTCAATTGCAAAAAGATATGTCAAGATGTCATATCCTAGACCGCCATATTTTTTCGATATCGGGCATCCAAGCATTCCAATCTCTCCAAATTCAGGGATTACCCTATCGTTTATTCTCTCATCAAGATAACATCTAGTCTCATAATCGCGTATTGATTTACAGACCCGGTCAATCTTGTCAAGGAAAACTTTTTGCTCTTCAGAGACCTCAAAATTCATTTTGGATATGTTAGAGTAAGACATTGTTTTATTCAGTTAACTCCTAACAAGTATTACCTAGTTTTGGTTTCTATACTTTTACTATCTGGATCTCTCTTACATTGTGCTTTGATAGATCTTCATGCAAAGCAGCGTGGGATTCGTCTGTAAAAGTTAGGTTGCATCTATAACATTTCCACGCTTTGGTGCTCATAAAACATGTTATGCAATTTTAATTTATAAATATATTGTACTTAATATTCATTTTTTAGATTACTATGGTCTAGGGATCAAAATGTTTGGAATTATTCGCTGTTTAGTACAACATTTCACGAATTTTCATCCCAGGCACGAAACAGAATCACATCCTCAGTTTATAAAATCAATTTACATCAGAGACCAGATTGGAGTTTGAAAAATTAAAGATATTTGTAAGAAATAGACTGGGACAAAATGACACGGCTCATGATTTTGAACACATCATGAGAGTACTCAAAAATGCAACAATGATTGCAAGAAAGGAAAAAGCCAGTATCAAAATCATAACTGCTGCAGTACTTTTACATGATATCATATCATATCCAAAATCTGATCCTCGCTCAAAAAATTCTTCAACGGAGAGTGCACTAGAATCAAGAAAGATTTTGAAAAAATACAGATTCAGTCAATATGAGATTGATATCATATCTGATGCAATAAGAGATCATAGTTTTTCAAGAGGAGCAACGCCTCAGACGTTAGAGGGCAAAATACTGCAGGATGCGGATAGACTGGATGCACTCGGCGCAATAGGAATAGCACGAACATTTTCAGTCAGTGGCTCAGAGAAGAGGCCATTTTACAACAATGTCGATCCATTTTGCAAAAAACGTTTGCCAGACGACAAGAACTGGACCGTGGATCATTTTTACAAGAAACTCTTGCTTTTAGAAAAAACAATGAATACAAATGCTGGAAGAATGGAAGCACGAAAAAGAATCAAAGTAATGAAAAAGTTTCTTGATGAACTAAAAAAAGAGATCTAGCCGTAATCTACATATCGTTTGTATCGTTTTTCAATCTCAGAATTATTTCCAGTAATAATTCTTCGAATTTCATCAGTGTGTTTGTCTTTGATATAATCAATCATTTCTTTGAAGATATCATCTTGTGGATATGCATTTGTTAGAGGCTCTAACATCTTGAAATATTCAACAACTTTTTCTCGAAATTCTTCTTTTGTAGGTCTTCGTATTTTATTAACACGAAACCAGATTGATGCCCAACTTGCACCAACTACATGTGGTAGCAAGTCATATGCACGCGCTATCTCAAATGTTTGGTCTTCTCTCATCTCTCGTTGAGTGTTTTTGCTGCGCCCTTTGAGAAATATGTTACTATCATGTCTGCGCCAGCACGTTTGATGGCTGTAAGAATTTCTAGTGTAACCTCTTTTTCATCAATATATCCAGCCATGGCAGCTGCCTTGACAAGAGCATATTCTCCAG
>CAYWWR010000096.1:0-5200 GCA_964462165.1 uncultured Nitrosopumilaceae archaeon | reverse complement strand
GATAGCATCTGCAAGGTCAGAGATGTGTTTTGATGTAATTTTTAATTCAAGTTTCTTTTATCGAGTGTCTGCAACACCCATCAAATCAGTTGTAATAATATTTGAAACTTCTTTTGCATTTGTTTCGTTATGAGACTTGTCAAACAAATCAGAATAAAACCTGTCAGACGATAAAACATCTGCCACCTGTGCTGGCATACCATATTTTTTGACGTATCTTTCCCTTCGTGCAACAATGCTTTCGGGCATCTGTGTTTTGATTTGTTCAATGGAATCATTTCCAATCAGAACAATTGGTATGTCTGCCTCTGGCAAGTATCTGTAATCTTGTTCATCTTCTTTTGATCTAGATGATACTGTAATCCTTCTTGCCTCATCCCAGTGTCTTGTTTCTGCAAGTACTGTAATCCCTCTTTCAACAAGACTTTGTTGTCGTGTAATTTCAAAATGAAGTGCCTTTTCTACATCTCTAAAAGAGCCTACATTTTTGATCTCGACCCTATTTCCATCACCCTCTGAAATGTTGCCGTCTACTCTCATTGCACCTTCAAGATATGGGTCAGATACTCCAATGTTTTCAACCAAATCTGCAAGCACATTCAAAAATACACGAACTTGTTTTGGTGTCTCAAAGTCTGGCTCTGTCACTATTTCTACAAGCGGTGTACCTGCCCGGTTATAATCAACTAACGTAATCATTGTTTTCTCAGAAGTACCTTCGTAAACTAGTCTACCAGGATCTTCTTCTAGCTGTATTCGTCTTATTCGAATTGTCTTCCCTTCAATCTCAATTTTTCCATCAGAGCCAATACTTGTAGGACCATATGCGTTATACTGGGTGATTTGGAAATTTTTTGGCAAGTCAGGATAAAAATAATTTTTTCTAAAGAATCCTATTTTTTCAGGAATTGTACATCCCAATGCAAGTGATATCATTGCAGCTTTTTCTACTGCTTTTTTGTTCAACAGAGGAAGTGAACCAGGAATACCAGTACAAACAGGACAGATGTTAGAGTTTGGCGTAGTGTTTCTATACTCTGCCTTGCATGAACAAAACAGCTTGCTTGCAAGTTTTGTAAGTTGACAGTGAATCTCTAGTCCTATTTTTGTCATAGATTAATCTCCGGGAGACTAGTTGTCTCTTGTAATGCGTGAGCTGCTTGAAGTAATTCTTTTTCTTTAAATGAATTTGCAAATAACTGGATACCGATTGGCAATCCTGAACTTGACATTGCAAACGGAACTGAGATGGCAGGAATTCCGGACAAGTTTGCAGTTACGGTGTTGATATCAGTAAGGTAGAGTTTCAATGGGTCATCGATTTTCTCTCCGACCTTGAATGGTAATATTGGCATTGTAGGAGATATTAGATAATCTACCTTTTTGAATGCCTCATCAAGCTGTGCCTTTATCATGGCCCTGACTTTTTGAGCCTTGAGATAATACTTGCCATAATATCCAGCAGACAAGACAAAGGCTCCAAGCAACATCCTTCGTATAACTTCAGGTCCAAAGTTACTTCGTGCCTTTGAGATAAACGCCTTGAATTCATACCCTTCAGTGCCAAAATCAAAACCGTATCTCAAATTATCATATCTTGAAAGATTGCTACTTGCTTCTGCAGCAGCGATTGTATAGTATGCTGCAACAGAATGCTCCACTGCATCAAGAGATACTGGAACACATTGTGCACCAAGATCCTGTAGTTTTGAGACTGCTGCATTTGTTGCAGATGCGACTTCCTTATCCACTCCATCTCCAGTCATCTGTAAGATTATTCCAATCTTCTTTCCAGAGATTCCAGATTTCAAGTCCTTGACATAATCGATGTTTGAATTTTTTGCAGTTGTATTATCATGTGTATCATGACCCGAGATGATATTTAGTAAAAATGCTATATCTTCAACTGTCTTTGCGATAGGACCAATCTGTTCTATACTATTTGCATAAGAGACTAGGCCATACCTGCTTATCAGACCATATGTTGGTTTCAAACCAACTACGGAACAAAAACTTGCAGGACTTCGAACTGACCCACCAGTATCAGAACCCAGGGAAGCAAGACATTCAAGTGCAGCTACTGATGCACCACTACCTCCAGATGAGCCTCCTGGCACATAGTCTGTATTCCAGGGATTTCTAGTTGTACCAAAACTACTAAATTCAGTTGTAGAACCCATTGCAAATTCATCAAGATTTACTTTGCCAATTATTATGGCATCCTCTGATTTTAGTCTAGAAGTGACAGTTGCATCATATGGCGCAACAAAGTTTTCAAGCATCTTTGAAGCACATGTTGTTTTCAATCCTGCTGTGCAAATGTTATCTTTGATGGATATTGGCATTCCAAAACAGATTCCTGTTTTGTCTTTGGATTTTATTTTTTTGTCAATTGCCTTTGCTTTGTCAAGTGCATTTTGAGAGTCAACAGTAATGAAGGCATGTATTTTTCCATCTACTTTTTGAATCCTTTCCAATGTTTTTGCCACAAATTCTTCTACAGATAGAGTACCTTCCTTTACCTGAGACACAAATTCAGTGGCGGAGATTCCTAAATTCATTTAAACCATTTTTGGAGCACGAATGAAGTTGTTTTGATCTTTTTTGAGATGCTCAATCAGAGAATCTGCATATGGTTCATGGACATCATCTCTTAGATCATCTTTAGCAATTTGAATTCCTAGTGTATCATCTGAATGAAATTCTACATGGTCAAGCCTATCAAAATAATTTAAAATCTGCTCCACCTGTTTGATGTATTTTTCTGGTTCACTTAGATCAACTTTTACTAGATCTGCCAGATGTTCAATCTCTTTTTTTTCCACCATGTTACTTCATCTACGGTGTAAGTCTATCTACATCACGTGGATAAAAGGTAGCATCTCGGATGTTTTCGGTGCCTGTTAATGCCATCATTAGTCTTTCAAGACCTATACCACACCCTGCATGAGGTGGAACTCCGTAATCAAAGACTCGCAAGTGATAATCAAATGCATCAAGCTTGAAACCCTTGTTCTTCATCCTGTCTTCTAGTTCCATTCTTTTTTCAATTCTAGTACTACCAGAAGACAATTCAAGATCTCCGAACATCAAGTCAAATGATTCAGAGATTTTTTGGTCATCATTTTTGGCTTTAACATAGAATGGTTTTGGAGCAAGTGGCCAGTCCTTGATAAAGTAAAATCCGCTGAGATTTATTTTCTTTAATTGTGATGGATACAAATCATCACCCCACTTTGTTGTAGCGCCAGCTTTTTGCATCTGGTCTACCAGTTCGGTATAGGTATACTGTGGAATTGTATCTGGAATGTCTGGAATTTTGTAATCTTCGGTTTTTATAGAATCACAATAATCTTTTACTGTTTTAATTGATTTTTTAATTATATTTTCCACATGTGACATTACATCATTATAGTCTGAGAATGCCTCTTCGAGGTCTATTGAAATGGCCTCAGAAAGATGTCTGTTGGTTCTAGATGCTTCTGCTCTAAATATTGGAGCAATTTCAAAAATTTTCTCAAATCCTAGTGTAAGTTGTTCTTTGTAAAGCTGAGGGCTTTGTGCAAGAAAAGCCTCCTTGTTATAGTAAAATATTGGAAATAGTGCAGCTCCACCCTCTGTTGCAGTTGCAATCATCTTTGGTGTATTTACTTCAAGAAATTCTTTTTCGTATAGATAATCACGAATTGATTTTAAAACCAGACCTCGCATCCTAAAGACATGTTGTAAAATATTTCGGCGAAGGTCGATTGCTCTTAATTCTAATCGAGTATCAATATTTGGAACAGTTTTTGTTTGCCATTGAAATGGTGCAATTTTTTCAACAACTGAAAATACACGCAATTCACTTGGTGATATTTCTACACCTTTTGGAGCCTTGGCAGATGGTTTTACAATGCCTTTTACAGCAATAGTTGATTGTTCCTTTAGTTTTACTAGACTCTCTTTGATATCATCAGGACACACTCCTGCTTTTGCAGTAATTTGCATCTGTCCTTCTTTATCATTTAACAAAATGAATACCAAGTTTCCATGATCTCTCACGCTTGAAATCCAGCCCATTACAACAACTTCTTTTCCTTCCATGGATGGCTCAAGTTGGTTAGAATAGATGGTCCTGCGCCAATCGCCGAGTTCTGTACCTATCATGGTTTCACCAATCGTGTTTTTTTATCATAGATTGATAACATGAATTGTATTTGAGAGTTGGAAAACATTATTGAATTTTTCTGCCTTTTTGTGCATATTAAATTTATTCATAACAAATGGACGAGTCTGTTCCATCGAACCCAACTTTGGTAAATCACAATTATCAGATATTGAAGATGCCATCAATAAAGCGATATATCACAACATGAGACCAAGTATGAATTGAATCATTTGACTACTATTTTTGGCATCATTTCATTATTGATAATAACATCTGGAACTTTGACTAGTCAAGCATTTGGACAAACCACATCGAATGTCGATATTCAAGCAGGATCAGGCTCTAGTGTAAATTCAACATGCGTCAATACACATGACTGTTTTTCTCCAAATCCGTTAGAGATTCCAGCAGGAACTACAGTAACTTGGAAGAATGCAGATCTTACAACTCATACTGTAACTAGTGTAAACAACATATGCAATGGGCCACATGTAACAATTCAAGTAGCCACTGACACACGTCAAGTAGATCCTACCGTAATGATTCGTACTTCACTTACTCAAACAATATACGCAAAACTTGCGCAAGACCAACCATATGCAGAAGAAAATGTTAACGCAGATGTTAGACGACTAGTGTACGAAGCATATGTATCACCTGCAACAAAATCATTTGAGATAGTGGCAATGGAAGGCATTGGTCACAATATATTCTCAGTACAAAAAACAGTACAAGCAGAAGGATGTAGTGTAGGTTCAATATTTGACAGTGGAACTATACAGCCTGGAAAAACATTTGAATTTCGATTTTCAAATTCTGGAACTTATAACTATTTCTGTACTATACATCCTTGGATGATTGGTCAAGTCATAGTAGGAAGCACCACAGCTACACAGTATTCAAACGCTACACAATATCCTGTTATTGACATGTCACAGAAGACTTCAGCCATCCCGGAATTTGGTCCAGTAACAACGATTGTATTTTTAGTTTCAATGATTGCAATCGTATTTACTGTAAAATCAGCAAACAGGTATTGGTTTTAATCCC
>CAYWWR010000095.1:0-5236 GCA_964462165.1 uncultured Nitrosopumilaceae archaeon | reverse complement strand
TTTGAATCCTGTTATATTTGATATATTTTCAGTGACTAAAACATGAATCAAAAAATAAGATTCAAGATCCTAAGTGGGATTGTAGCAACTCTGATCATATCCTCTTTTGTTGGATATGCTCATCCTGCTTATGCAAGCGATGACTTGAGTGTTTTAAGAGTAGGATATTTTCCTAATCTGACTCATGCACCTGCTGTTATAGGCATAGGAAATGGTGACTTTCAGAAAGTGTTAGGTGATGTCAAAATTGAACCGCACATATTCAATGCGGGACCAGCTGCAATTGAGGCGCTATATGCAAATCAAATTGACTTGACATATATTGGACCAACGCCTGTGATCAACGCATTTGTAAAATCAGATGGAGACATCAGAATAATTGGTGGCGCGGCAAGTGCAGGAGCAGCATTTGTAGTCCGTAATGATGCTGGAATCCAAACTACCCAAGACTTTGTTGGAAAGACTTTTTCAACACCTCAGCTTGGAAATACACAAGATATTGCTCTCAGGGCTTATCTTCTTGCTAATGGATACAAGACATCTGATAACGGAGGCTCTGTTACTGTACTCCCGGCTACAAACTCTGATATTGTAACATTGATGCTAAAGAAAAGCATTGATGGTGCATGGGTACCGGAACCATGGGTGACAACACTTGTTCATCAGGCAAACGGGAAGATATTTCTTGATGAAAGAAGTCTATGGGCAAATGGTCAGTTTGTTACAGGACAAATTGTGGTTAGGCCAGAATTTCTAAAGGCACACCCTGATGTCGTAAAGAAATTCCTTGAGGCAAACGTAGACGAGGATAATTGGATTAACGCTAATCCTGATCAAGCTCGTGCAGCCTTCAATACTGAATACGCCAAATTGACCACAAAATCCATACCTGATGATCAACTAAAGGAAGCATTCTCTAGATTGGCAATAACGTATGATCCAATCGTATCTTCCTTGTACGTATCGGCAGATAATCAGTATAAGGTAGGATTTCTTGACAGCAAACCTGATCTAACTGGAATATACGACCTGACTCTTCTAAATCAGGTATTGCAAGAAAAGGGATTGCCTCAGATATCATCTGATGTGAATTCTCTTACCCCGTCTGACACTATACAACAATCTAGTGTTAATTCTGTAACTCAGTCAAGTCCAACTGTGAATTCGACTAGCGTTGTTCCAGAGTTCGGTCCTGTTGCACCAGTGGTCCTTGTTGTTGCTATGGTGGGAATAATAGTATCTGCCACAAAAACTAGAGTTATTCAAAAACTCTAATCCTTTTCTTTTTTATTTATTTTATGAAACTTTTTTCATGTTTGCATATGGAATTGTAATCCTGATTTGATAGCTGTTATCGCAAACTCTCTTTTAGTACATAGATCTCATCAAAACAATCTATGTGCATCTGTTCTGTGGTCATTGAACCACATTCTGCACACACATATTTTATGACTTTTCTGCAAACTGCACAAATAGAATATCTCATTAATGAGAGGCCGCAACTTCTACATGATTCATCTGGCATTTCTACATAGTAGATATTTGTAAATCATATAAGCAAAGTCAAATATGCAAAACAAATCAGATATGTGCATTTTAGTTCATGTTGTAGATGTGGCAAAAATTTGAATTCGGTTATATTGGCATACTGTAAAACTCCAGTAAATGCATGCCGGAATAAAATTTGCAATTGCTGGCGCGATATTTGCGATTGTAATTGCAACTAGCATGATATCTCAGACTCCTGAAGTAAAACCAGATACTTCGATAGTGACTAGCACTAGTGTTCTAAGGCTGGGATATTTTCCAAACATAAATCACGCACAGGCCGTAATAGGGGTTGGTAATGGTGACTTTCAAAATGCACTTGGTGATGTCAAAATTGAGTCACAGGTATTCAATGCAGGACCTGATGAGGTAGAAGCACTATTTGCAAACAGGATTGATGTTGCATATGTTGGTCCCAATCCTACAATCAATGGATATCTCAAAAGTGATGGTCAAGGAATCAAGATAATTGCTGGCGCATCAAGCGGAGGTGCAGTCTTTGTAATAAGAAATGATTCTGGAATAGAAACTGTACATGATTTTGCAGACAAGAAATTTGCCTCTCCACAACTTGGCAATACACAGGATGTTGCACTACGATCTTACTTGCTAAAGAATGGATACAAGACTTCGGAGAATGGAGGAAATGTGACAATACTTCCCGCAAAGACTTCGGACATTGTCACAATGATGTCAAAAAAAGACATTGATGGGGCATGGGTGCCAGAACCATGGGGTGCCATACTTGTCAAACAAACAAATGGAAAAATATTTCTTGATGAAAGAGACTTGTGGCCAAATGGCAAGTTTACAACTGCTCTTATAGTTGCAAGAACTGACTATCTACAAAGTCACCCGAATGTTATCCAAAAATTGTTAGAGGCTCATGTAAAAGAGACAATATGGATTAACAATAACAAGGATGAAGCAATTAACGATTTTAATGCTCAATTACAAAAGTTAACTGGTACAACAATACAAAATGATGTAATCTCTAATGCATTTTCACGAATGGATATAACATATGATCCAGTCAAATCTTCTGTTATAACATCTGCTGACGATGCATTTGATTTAGGATTTTTAGGAGATAAAAAACCAGACCTTTCAAACATATTTGATCTGAGCATATTAAACAAAGTATTACAAGAACAAAACTTGCCTGTAATACCTTAATTTTTTCTCTTCTTCCAAATTGTTATGCTTATTGCAGCTGTTACAATTGGTATTATTATTAAAATATAATTTCCAAAGTTGGTCGATGTAAGCAAATTAGGTTGGTCAAATCCTGAAATTGCTAGATGTGATGTAGATCTTGAAGGAAGTGTCAATGCTACATGCCAGTATCCGTCTGAATCTTTACTTTGCACAAATTCTATTGGTTTACCATTTGACAGTACGGAAAATTTTTCTGATCCTGTTTCTTGTGGAAACATAAAATTCACAAATCCTGTATCTGGGAATGGGTATCTGACAGTTGCAAGAACACTTTGTGTAGCATTATCAAATTTAGTATCGGTAACAGAACCCGAAGTCAGATATACGAAATTGTATGGTTTGCCATCTTTGATAACTGATACTGGCATTGTTGGGTCGTCTCCTACAGTAAAACAGCTGTAATAACTCACCATTGAGGCATGTTGGGGATCTGGGTACATGGAAAACGCAATTTTTTGTCCAGGGTTTATCTTGTCGATTGTCACAACATTTTTTCCAACATCCAAAAACTTGCCATCTTTTCCATATATTGCAGCATACACATTTACTCCATAAGCAGTTGAAGTGTCATTATTTACAATAAAGCCAGTTTCATGACCGTCTGCATGTTTTTGCAATGTCTTGTCATAGATTACCTCAATATCTGTGAAATTATGATCCGTTGAAACAAAACTAACCTGAGGCATTTCTAGAGTTGCATTTTTTCCTTCAACTCGAAGTATCTTTAGATTAAATGGGATATCTTTTTGAGAGTTTACGGTTGATAAAGTATATTTTTCTGATACTGTGTTATCATTATCTTTTACATTGATTGTAATTGTTGGAATTATTGCGGTAGATTCAGTATTTTTTACTGCACCAATTACTGTATACGTTCCGTTTACATCGTAAAACCCCTTGAACTCATTATCTGGAATCCATACGTTTGCAGATGCAGGATGAGTGGCAATAAATCCTAAACCAATCATTACTGCAAATATGGAAGCTAGAACAAACAATTGCATCTGATGACGTTCATCTGGGAGTCGTTCTTTAATTTTAATCTAGATGTCAATTTTCATGTCTGTTATTCGTAATGTGAAAATGTTTGATTATCGTAGTTTGTGTAAGAGATCCAATGCACCTGCAAAGTCATTTGGAGAACTAATCAGTACATTTCCTGCAATCTTGTCTATTTGTTTTACAAATTCTACCATGTCTTTACTGTATCCCGACCAATCAAGATTTAGCATTTGAGCTGATTTTGTGTTCTTCTCTGATGCTAACAATACACATGGGATTACCTTGAATCCTTGAGGTTTTAGTGTATCAACCATTCTAGTGACTTGATCAATGGAACTTATGACTTGAGTGACAAACCCCTTTGGTTGGGCTTCAATTTTTTTATGCATCTTTTCAAAGTCTGGATTATTTGAGATTGAGAGAAACATGTCAATTCTTTTTCCAAAGCCTTGTTCATTGAATTGTTTTACAATGTCACTTGGGACAAGTTTGGAATCTTTTGGACCGGCTGGTGGGGCATCACCCTTGAGTACTAGAACTCCGTTTAGATTCAATAAAATGGCATCACATATGGTCTGAGTAATTGAGGTAAGATTTCTGTCACGAACACGTATGCTTGCAGTGATTCTTATCTTACTATTGGAATCTCGTATGAAAAATCCAGCTGTAATTGGTGAAACTCTAGGAATTCCAAGAACTGAATCAGTAAGATGAATTCCATCGCATGTATGTCCAATCTTGATGGCTCTCTCCTTTAGTCTTTCAACAGATTCGGAGAGCTGGTCATGAGATAGTATAGTATCTTGGATAACCTTGGGAGGATTAATTTCATAAATTATAGTCATAATTGACTGTCCTGACTACTTGATTATAACCTTTGAAGAGGATTTGCATCATGTCAAAACAAAACAGAATTAAATTGATGATGCCCTCTCTGAATTGTACTTGACTGAAAAAATACCTCTAGATATTTTAATGAAAAATAAAATTGTGCTCTTTGATGGAGCAATGGGTACTGAGATTCAAAAACTAAATCCTAAACCTGAAGATTTTCCAGATGGTAAGGATGGATTCAATGATGGATTGTCGTTTACAAGACCAGAGTGGATAAAACAAATCCACCGCTCATATCTACAAGCTGGAGCAGATTGTATTGAGACCAATACATTTGGATCAAACAAGCTAAAGCTAGATGAATATGGATATGGTGACCAAACATTAGATTATAACAAAAAAATAGCACAACTTGCAGTTGGTGTTACACAAGAATTTACAGACAAACCGCGATATGTGGTAGGCTCTATGGGCCCAACTGGTTTTCTTCCAAGCTCAAACGATCCATCTCTTGGGCAGATAAAACTTGATGAAATTAGAGATGCCTTTGAGATCCAAGTAGAGGGACTCATCCTTGGGGGAGTAGATGCCTTGTTGATTGAGACAAGTCAGGATATACTGGAAGTAAAACTTG
>CAYWWR010000094.1:0-5305 GCA_964462165.1 uncultured Nitrosopumilaceae archaeon | reverse complement strand
ATGTAAATCGAGGATTTCAACCCCAAACTAACGAAAGTCTGAAAATCTTGCAGAGTAGAAAAGTTCCATTTGTAATAGCGTTGAATAAAGTGGATATGGTTTCTGGATGGAAAAAAAATCCCACAACAAAATTTATCTCACAATCAGTCAAAGAACAGGATCAATTTGTACAGACAGCACTTGATGAATTACTCTATAATGTCGTGGGTACATTATCTGTTTTAGGCTATAATTCTGAGGCATTTTACAGAGTAAAGGATTTTCTAAAAGAAGTCGCAATAGTTCCAGTCAGTGCAAGGAGCGGAGAGGGAATGCCAGAGTTATTGGCAGTCCTGGTGGGACTAACACAACAATATATGCAGAAAAAACTGGATCAAACTGAGAAACAGACAAGGGGTATAGTTCTTGAGGTCAAAGAAGAGATTGGCCTTGGGATGACTGCAAACATTGTACTAATTGATGGTACCTTGAGAAAAAGTGATTTCATTCTAGTTGCCAAGAGAGACTCGGTAATAGTAACAAAACCCAAGGCAATACTTCTTCCAAAACCTCTGGATGAAATGCGTGATCCTAGGGATAAATTTATGCCAGTAAATGAAGTGGTTGCAGCAGCTGGTATCAAAATTGCATCACCTGATCTAGAAGGTGCACTTCCCGGAAGTCCTGTCTATGCAACTACTGATGAATCAAAAATTGAAGAATTCAAGAAATTGATCGAATCTGAAATGAAATCAGTATTTATCAAAACTGATACAAAAGGAATAATTCTAAAATGTGATACTATTGGCTCTCTAGAAGCGTTGACTGACATGTTAAAAAAACAAAATGTATCAATATCCATGGCAGACATTGGACCTGTTACAAGACGAGATGTTATGGAGGCACTTGCAATAAAAGAACGTGATAGACATTTGGGTGTGATAATAGCATTTAATGTAAAAATTTTACAGGACGCTCAAGAAGAAGCAGATGCCAGTCATATCAAGATTTTTCATGACCAGGTAATTTACAGTTTAATTGATAATTATGTAGATTGGGTTCGAGATGATACTGCAAATGAAGAAAATGCTATTTTCCAAGAACTTACACCAATATGCAAATTCACATTTCTCAAAGGTTATGTATTCAGACAGAACAATCCGGCAGTTTTTGGAGTGTTAGTAGATGCTGGTGTATTGAAGCAAAAAGTATCTGTCATGAATTCAAGTGGTAGAAAAATTGGTGCTGTGCATCAAATTCAAGAGAATGGCAAAAGTGTTGATGTTGCAAAAAAAGGCAAAGAAGTAGCTGTTTCAATCCAGAATGTAACAATAGGCAGACAAATATCTGAAGAAGAAGTTCTCTATTCCTTCCCACCTTCTCCTGAAGCAAAATTGTTGTTGAAAACATTCTCCCACAAGTTGAGTCCTGAGGAATTTCAAGTTCTCCGAGAGATAATAGATATCCAGAGAAAAGTTAATCCGCTTTATGCCTATTAGGCATATTTTTGTGCAAGCATGTGTAGCCCAGGTTCTCCGACTGCTCCCATTGCCTTGTCAACCGGTTCTCCATTACTAAATACTAGAAATGTTGGAATTGAATAAACTCCGTATCTCTGAGATATGCCGGGGGCATTATCGACATTCACACGTGCGAATCTAATAGTCTTGTATTTTTTTGCAATTTTTTCAAAAATTGGAGACATGAACTGACATGGACCACACCATGTAGCCCAAAAATCTACAATTACTGGCGTGTCGCCAACTATGGATTTATCAAAATTAGAATCTGTAAGATCAAGAATTTCTGGTTCCTTGTACGTCTTCATTTCTTCCAATTTCTTTTTCATAATTTTTTCTAATTCTTCGTCTACCAAACCTGACTTGTTCTAGATAAAAGCTATTTAATAATTTAGCCTAGAGGTCGAGAATGAATTGCATCAAAACTGGTTTCTTCTCTTTAATCTCCATTAAATGGTATGTAGGTGCCTTGATCTCCATTTTGAAATGATGTTTTTCAACATTGATTTCCTCGCCACTAACTTTTGCTAATATGTGATATCTATCATTTTTTGTTATTTTAACATGAAATATTTTTCCTACAAAACCATCTGTTACTGTAAGAATAATTATCTCCTCGAGCCAGCTATATAGTAAACTCTTCAGGTCATCTGCATAGAATGTAATTTCTCTGTCTTCTTTGTTCTCAACCGACTCGATATCAACAATTGTATCTACAACCGATATGCCTGCATTTTGAAAGGCTTCATCAATTGTATCTCCGGTTACCTCTATGAAAGCATCTGTCATATGATCTAGATATCGATAAGCCACGAATTGATAGGTCTGTGGTGCGCTATTTATTCTAACGATGATTTAGTAATCAGAAAGTCTAAATGCATTAGAAAAAGAATGAGACTTGAAATTGGAACTACCACGTGGTATGCGCGATATTGAATCAGTGGAATCTTCTACAATTGAATATCTACGTCAAAAATTCATTGAGACATCAAATTTATTTGGTTTTCAATTCATGGAGCCATCACCAATTGAATTGTTATCTGTAATAGAAACAAAAAGCGGTCCATCAATAAAAAATGAAATTTACTACTTTACTGACAAAGGAGACCGTGAAGTGGCGTTACGTTTTGATTTTACAATAGGTCTTACACGTTTTGCTACATCACAAAAATCTATGCGATTACCTGCCAAAATTTCAACATTTGGTGGTGTATGGCGTTACGATGAACCACAAAAAGGTAGATACAGATTCTTTCATCAATGGGATATAGAGATCTATGGAGAACCAAGCATAGAATCGGATGCTGAAATAATTGATTTTACATCTAAGTTTCTAACCAGATTAGGACTCGGAAATATTGTAATTGATATCTGTGACAGAGAACTTGTAGAATCATATGTAAAAGATGTTTTCAAGTCTGATTCACCTGAAGTGATTGGAGATATTCTAAGGGCTGTTGATAAAATTCAAAAAAAGAGGAAACAGGACATCATTAAAGAATATCAAGAAAAAGGTTATTCTGTATCAGAATTAGAACAAATTCTTAAATTTTCTGAGATAAAGGGACTTCCTGATGAAATAGAAAAACAGATTGATACTAGCCAAATAAAAAACTGGGATAAAATTTTACAACTGTTTGATACTTTAAAAAATCGCGGTGTAAATAATGTCAGAATAAATTTTGGTATAGTGAGAGGTCTTGATTACTATTCTGGAATTGTTTTTGAAGTGTTTGAAACAGATTTTGGTACAGGTGCACTGGTTGGTGGTGGGAGATATGATACATTGACTAGAGCCTTTGGAAGAAATGATCTTGGTGCTACTGGTGCGGCTGGAGGAGTAGAACGAATTGCATTGTTATTGGAAAAACAACAAGTATCTACAAGGAATCCTGAATCTAGAATATCTGTAGTTTTTGTTAATAGTGATATGCAAAAAATTGCAATTGGTATTGCGTCTAAATTGCGTCTAAAAGGTATTCCTACAGATGTGGATCTATCTGGGAAATCTCTGAAAAAACAGATGGAAATTGCCTCTGCTTCAAAGCGTGTCATAATAGTAGCACCAAAAGAATTTGCTGATAACTATGTAATAATTCGAAATATGGAGGATGGTTCTGAAAGACAGATACAACTTGATGTTATGCTAAATGATGTAAAATCTAGTCTTCAACTCTAAAAGCCTTGGTAATCATGACTAGCTCAGGACCGTTTGTAAGGCCTCCTACAACTATTGCATTGTTATTTACCAACATGCCTGACGATAGATAAGGAGATCCACCATTGATAGTTGCAGGTTCTAATTCTATACCTAATACATGTGATATTGCCTTGATATCTTCATCCTCTGTAGATGGGTGAATGATTCCTCCTTTGGAATTTGCTACCGTCATTGCACCAGTTTGATGATATGCTGCAACTCTTTTTCTTATCACATTGACTTTTAGTACATCTTCAATTTGTTTGATATATTCTGTTGGAATAAGTGGTGACATTACTGCTCCCTTGTCATTTGCACAAATTAGATTTCCTAATGCGTTATGTTTTGTGTCAAGTATGTCTACATTAAGTCCAGTTGATTTTTTCAAGTGTGATATCTCTTCTTCATGACAATTGCGTGGTAACAATAATCCACTGTTATTTACTACCATCATTGGTCCAAGCAATCTTGTATTTGCAACTGCAGTAAAGACATAATCTGTTTTTAAAAATTCTGCCAAGTTTTTTGCTTTTGTAGTGGCAAATCCATTTGGTATGAAAACAAATTTGTCATTACACTTGGCGTAGATACCTACGTTAGGGTTACGATACACATCATATTTGAAAATTCCCACAAACTAGGACGATTTGTGAAAGATATGAATTTATCTTGTATACACTTTAAATAACTAACAATAATCTCAGATATCGTGCCTATAGATCCAAACTTTCCTGCAAATCATCATGTAATTGAAAAGTTCAAAGATCCACTAAGTGAAAATTATCATCTAGTATGGGGTCCTGGGCGTCTTGCTGAAGCATCAACTGATCCTAAAGTAATCGCTGACTCTCAAGCTGCCGGTGAAGAAATCAAACCAATTGGTGTACATGGTACATTTGTAGCTGTAGATTGGGATTCTTGTATTGGTGACGGTATCTGTTTGATGAGCTGTCCTGTCAAGGTTTTTGAATGGTACAAAAATCCTGGTGAGACAGGTAGAAACGACAGAAAAGATTACACTGACAAAGCAAGTCCTGTAAAAGAAGCTGATTGTATTTGGTGCATGGCATGTGTTGAAGTTTGTCCTACAAAAGCAATCAAGGTTGATCAGTTGAATCAAGATATACATGAAAAAGAGATTGTAAAATTCACTTAGTTTTGTCTAGGTTTAAATAACATAGCCTGCGACAAAAAACTATGCCGATACCAGAAGACTTTCCAAAGGGTTACAACCCACTTGGAAAAATAAATCACACCGATGGTGAGCATTTTCACTTCAGATGGGGCCCTGGTAGATTAGCAGAAGCCTCAAAAGATGAAAACTGCATCGAGTCCTTCAAGGCCAGAGGAGAAAAAATCGAACCATTGGGCGTAAGTGGTACTATGGTCGCTGTAGATTGGGATTCATGTGTCGCAGATGGTGCATGCATTGAAGCATGTCCAGTCCAAGTCTTCCAATGGTACAGAACAGAACAAGACATTCCTGCAAATAAGACAATAGATGCAACATTTGCTGGAACAGGTAGTTCTGAAAAAGAACACAGAGCGGATTACACAGACAAGGCTGATCCAATCAGAGAACATGATTGTATTTGGTGCATGGCAT
>CAYWWR010000093.1:0-5332 GCA_964462165.1 uncultured Nitrosopumilaceae archaeon | reverse complement strand
TTTCCAAACAAAATTCTTGATAGTCTTCAAACGAGTAACCTTTTGGAATTCTGTATCTATTTGGTGACGGGGTTCTTAAAACTGGAAACAGTGAAGACTTGAATTTTGAAAAGAACAGAGGAACGTATCCAAGTGACATGGCGCCTATTGTATCTCCGTGGTATCCGTTCTCAAGTGAAACAAATTTTGTCTTTTTCTCACCTTTGTTACTCCAGTATTGTAAGGCCATTTTGGCAGAGATTTCCATTGCTGTGGAACCGTCATCAGAGTAGAATACTCGATACATCTCGGGTGCTAGTTTTACTAGTTTTTCTGCAAGATCTTCTGCCTTGTCATTTGTTAAATTAAACAATGAAGAATGTTGTAGTGTTTTTGCCTGTTTTGTGATGGCGCTTGTCAATTCTTTGTTAGAGTGGCCCCAAACATTGCACCACATGCTTGCAACACCGTCCATCATGGCATTACCATGAGAGTCATAAAGCCACATTCCTTTGCCTTTTGTAATTACATCAAATTTTTTCCAGTCATTCATCTGGGTGTAGGGGTGCCAGACAAAACTATGCATGGGTTTTTTCACCAAATCGGATTAATAATCATAGGGTGGGTTATTAAACAACATTAATGATAACACCTCTTATGAAATCATATTTCATAACTGCCACTGATACAGGTGTTGGTAAAACAACGGTTACGTCTGCATTGGCTGCCTGTATGCAAAAACTGGGAATCAATGTAGGTGTAATGAAGCCTGTTGCAACAGGGATTGCACAAAAAACTGGTTTCAAATCATCTGATGTTTCAATATTGTATCGTGCTGTCAAAGTAAATGATTCTGAAGATGATATCAATCCGATATTCATGCCATCACCAATTTCTCCATATGATGCAAGTAAAGTCTTGGATCTCAAATTTGATAAAAAAATAATATTTGAAAAGTTTACAAAATTACAAAGTAGACATGACATGATGCTTGTTGAAGGTATAGGTGGAATATTGACTCCATTAAGTAGGGATTACTTTGTAGCTGACCTGATAAAAGAAATGAGCCTTGAAACAATCATTGTAACACGAGCTACTCTTGGAACACTAAACCATACCATGATGACAGTCAACACATGTCATGATAGAAAAATTCCAATAACTGGAATTATTGTAAACAATTATGATGAAAATGCAGGACTGGCAGAAAAAAATGCGCCAATTACGCTACATGAAATTACTGGCATTCCGATCTTGGGTGTATTGCCGTTTGTAAAAGATTATGAAAATACTGCAGCAATGATTCCACATGTTGAAAAAAATATTGATTTGAAATCTCTTATATTTTAAAAATTTTCAACTTGGATTGCTTTTTGTTTGATGTAAAACCAATCAAGTCATTTATTATGTTTGCAAATGTCATGGAACCTTGTAGTGTGTATGTCTTGACACCATATTGCACATCTTCTTCAAGAATCATCCATATGTTGTTTGTATTTGGTTGGATTTTCTTCATGTTTTCAATCTGAGATTTTATTATATTTACATCATTTGTCTTTGGAAAAGAAATCATAACTACATCTTGCGGAGATGTTCCAAGTGTTATGGTGTCTGGAACTGCAATGTCAATGTCAACTGACTGAAACGTGGTTTTTCGCTTGCTTGGAATCATGGTGATTGTAAGCAAATAATGCATTAGCCCCTCTGAAACTGTAACACGTGTATCTGGCTTTATCCCATCTGTTTTTTCAATATTTGACATGCATTGCTCAAAGATATGTTTTATGACTTCGGCACTTTCGCCTTGTACAATGTCTGAAAGTATCCTTTGTTCACCATATTCTGAAATTGCATTGCGCATGATTTCACCTAATTCCAAGACATCACTACTTGGTGTATCGTAAATTAAAGTTGTGATTAAAAATGGCAGCAAATGGAAATTAAAAAACTAGTTTAAATTACTAAATATGATAAATGACCTAAGACTAGGATGATACGAATAGAGGCAGAATTGCCACGAAATGATCTTACTGCTGTAACTGATGCCCTTGACATGATGGGAATTACTGTAAATGTTATCAAAGCAAAGAGCAGGGGAACTACGGTCGGCTCTGAAGTCCATGCGGCAAAAGGTACTGGCATGTATCGTTCTGAATTCAGAGACAAATTCATACTCCAGACAACTGTGTCTGACACTTCGGAACATGATGTGATTGAAGTAATAAGAGCAAACTCAAACACTGGAAAAATTTCAATATTTCCAATATCGCGTATAATTGATATCAGTTCTGGAGTAGAAAATGAACAAGGACTGGCACTAAGTGAATATGATAGTGTCATACTAATTGCTGCAAATAAACAAAAAACATCCTTTCCTTTCGGTCTTACTACTAGCAAAGTAAAACTTGAGCCGCAGGCAATAGAGGGTGAAAAAGGGTATTATGATGTAATAGAAAAAAAATTTGTGCCCCTTGAAAATCTAGAATCTGTAATATCTCAAGTAAAACCAGTTGAGAGTTTTCAAATTATGACACCCGATGATGCGTTTGTGATTCAAAGCCTAACTAGAATACAAAGAAACTTTTCATTATACAAAAGAAAACAAAGTGATTCGTATTCACAAGCATTTCTCAAGTATATATCAAATAGATTTTTGAGCCTATGGCCAGAAAATGAAATCAATACAGCTATTTTGTATGTTGACATTGTTGGTTCTACTAAAATTGCAACATCGCTTAGCTCCGATGACCTCTCTGGGTTGATCAAAGTATTTTCTGAAGAAATGTCTGTAGTAGTATCAAAACATGCAGGTTTTGTTCTAAAATATACTGGAGATGCTGTAATTGCATTTTTTCCAGAATTAAAAGACTTTGGAAATATGGCAGAAAATGCAGTACGCTGTGCGCGGTCCATGAACATGTTGGTCACTCATTCGCTAAATCCAATGTTTGCAAGCTTTGGTCTGCCAAAAATCAATGTGAGAATTGGAATCGATGTTGGTAAAAATAGAATTGTTGTTCTTGGTTCAGAACCTGATTTGATAGGACACAGTATTACAATTGCTTCAAAAATTTTACCACTTGCACAACCAAATCAGATGACAATTGGTGAAGAAACATACAAAATGTTATCACCTGAAATGGCTGCACAATTCATGAAAATTGATCCTCAAGACAAGAGGTGGAACTATAATCATCCAACTACTGGAAAAATATATCCGATATACTTTTCAATTCCAGTCATGCAAATATCAAATAGAGGCAACTAGCTTACTTTTTGAATTTCTTGTCTGTAAATCTGGCAAGACCAAGTTTTTTCATTTCGTCAGATTCTCTCAAAACTGATTGATGTTGTACTTGTTTGTGTTTTTTTAATTTGGTTTTCAATTCCGGAAATTCATTTGCAAGAATCTTTATTGCATACAGTCCTGCATTTGCAGCCTTGTTTACACCCACTGTCACAACAGGAGAACCTGTTGGCATTTCGGATATTGATAACAGTGCATCTAATCCACCAAATGCCGAAAATTTGAACTTGTCAGAACTTGTCTTGTCATTGTACACCATTATTGGAACTCCTATCACAGGAATTGTAGTGTGTGATGCAATCATGCCTGGTAAATGGGCTGAGCCGCCTGCTCCTGCAATGATTACCTTGAATCCTTGTTTTTCTGCATGTTCTGCATAATCTGGTAATTTAGTAGGAGTTCTATGAGCGGAAACAATTTGATCTTCATGTTTTACTCCAAATTCATCTAGAGCCATTGCAGCAGAATGCATTACTTTGCTGTCTGAGCTAGATCCCATTATGATGCCAACAAGAGGCTTTTTTGAATAAGACATAGAATAAGACAACCTCGAATTAAATAATTAAACTCAACGTTTTTGCATGATGTTATGCTTCCAGTGAAACTCAATCTCTTAAATTATATCTGAGCTGAATCTGACTTTTAGTTATGCAACAGTCTCCTCTAGAAGTAAGACGTGCATTTGGAGTTTTATTTGTAGGTGTAGCAATAGCAGTTGGCTCTGCTTCTATTCTAAGTGAGATCTCGTTTGAACACAAGGAGCCAATTTTTTACTATGGAATAATCTGGTTTGGAAGTTTTGCAATCACATTTGGAATAATTTTAGGTAAATTCAGGACTTTATTGTCATCCATAAAGGGCAGGATGAAAAATAGTATCTCATGGCCTCCAGCTGTCAAAGCCGTAAATGGGTTGTGCTGGGCTGCACCGTTTGCAGCAATAGGGATTGCTCCTCATCTATACCAATATTTGATATTGTTTGGAATTGGTCTTGGAAATACATCTACGTTTTTCTTTATGAAAAAATTCAGTAACCTTGTAAATCTAGAACAAATAATTGTAGGGGCCATATCTCTTGCAGCAATACCGATTGCAATAATGCTTGATACATCATTGATATCAAATCAAACAACTGCTGTAATCACATCAAGAATAATGATTGCAGTGGCTTATGGCGCAGGCGGTATATTTGCACTGGTTAAAAAATAACTAGTTCTGGGAAATAAACTGGATGGAATTTTTTATCTCTTGTGTCTTTTCTAGTAAGGATTTGATATCGTTTGTATTTGATTCATCTACGACATTAAAGTGTCCGAGTTTTCTCTGTGGTTTTGCATCATCCTTGTGATACATCTTGAGATACACTCCTTTTTGTTCAAGTGTGATTGGTTTGTATTTACCAACAAAATCTTTTGGTCCTAGGATGTTGCACATGACTGTGACATGTCTTAATTTTGTACTACCTAGTGGTAACCCAAGTATTGCTCTTAGATGTTGTTCAAACTGTGAAGTTTCACTTGATTGTAATGTATGATGTCCAGAATTGTGTACTCTTGGGGCGATTTCGTTTATCAGTACCTTGTCATCTTTTGTTACAAACATCTCGATTCCAAAGACTCCTGCACCGTGTAAAACATCCATTGTTTTTTTAGCAATTCGGTCTGCCTCTAATGAAATCTTTTTGTCAACTCGTGCTGGAGCAATTGTTAACTCTAGTATGTTATCTTTGTGAATGTTTTCAACTAGCGGATATGTTGCAATCTCTCCATGAGTGTTTCTTGCTGCTATGACTGATACCTCCATCTTAAAATCCACAAATTTTTCAATCATGGTTTGTTTTCCAGAGAATTTCTGGTATGCTGCTTCTATTTGAGAACTGTTTTCTATCTTAAAATTTCCTCTACCATCATATGCATCACGTCTTGCCTTCAATAATACTGGATATTGGAAGTCAATAATTTTCTTCTTCAGGTCATCTAATGATTCTATTATATCAAAATCTGCAACAGGGATATTATTTTGACGTAAAAATTGTTTTTGAATATA
>CAYWWR010000092.1:0-5343 GCA_964462165.1 uncultured Nitrosopumilaceae archaeon | reverse complement strand
CTATGTAATCTTGTCCGAAAAACGCATTAAAAAGCTCGATTCCATTATCATGTAGGATCTCAGACACGTACGAAACTACGTCAGAACTATGTTCAGATTCGGGGATGTGTATTGTTATCTTTGCTAATCCTGTTTGAAAGAAATTTCGATGTGATGAAAACGATTCTAAAATTTTTCTTATACCGCTTATGTCCTCAGTCATGAATCTAAAAGAATCAGTAGATCGGAAAAATTCGTAGTCTGGATCAATTTGCATGAATCTATCCATCAAATCTACAGCATCTTTCATTTCAAAATCTTCTGACGAAAATCTAATGTCTACAATTCCATCAGTCAAAGAAAGTCTTGCATTTTTTAATACTGTCTCATTTTGTACATCGTCTTTTTTTTCAAAAGAATCTGCATATCTTTTGATTGCAACCACAATTGTGTTGGGGTTTACTGGGCCTCCTACTAGTGATTCAACTTCTGTTTGGAGTTTTATTGCAAGTGATGTGTAATTTATCAAGCCCATTTTGATGCAGTCGTAAACAGATCGATTTTTTGTGATTATCTCTCTCACTGCATCAGGAACCGAAAGATTAGGGGTTCGCATAAGAGTAATGCTATTGCTAATTATATTAATTTATGTAAAATAATAATTGGTTATCCCATAATATTTATATAATGTCATACCTATTACATTATATGCATAACTATGACATAGATGAATGGGATGAGATTGACCAGATCTTCCAAAAAATGACGCTGCCTTTCAAGGGATTGGGTAAAATTTGGAATGACATGACCAGCTCTGAGAACACACAGACATTTGGTCCTTACTACTATGGGTATTCCCTAACTGTAGGACCTGACGGAAAGCCTGTGGTTAAAGAATATGGAAATGTTCAACCAGGTCTTCTCCAGAAATCAGAAGCAAGAGAACCATTTGTAGATGTTATCGTAGATAACAAAGAAAAGGTTCTCAAAATTGTAGCTGAGATGCCAGGGGTAGAAAAGAAAGACATCAAGATCGAAGTCGTAGGACGAGCTGTAAATCTTGATGCAGAAAATGGCGACAAAAAATATCAAACAAAAATCCCAATCAAACAAAAGGTTGACGAGGATTCTGTCAAGGCAACATATTCTAATGGAATCTTGGAAGTGAAGTTCAACCTCAAAGAAGAGGATCGACCGCAAGGGAGGACGGTGCAGGTCGAATAACTTTATTTTTTGGTGATAAAATTATGAGTGAAATTATATTAAAAATTGCAGAGGCAACACAAAGACATGTTGGAAAAGGAATAGCTGTAGTAGATCCAAAAATCGTTGAAGATAATGGATGGGAAGCTGGCCAAATTCTTGAGTTAATAGGAAACAGGAAGAGCCATGTTAAGCTCTGGTCTGGATATGCTCCAGATTATGGTACAGGGATAATCAAGATAGATGGAATTACTCGTCATAACATAGGATCAGGGATAGGAGAAAAGATTACAGTAAAGAAAGTAGATGCAATAGAAGCTGAACAGGTAACACTTTCGCCTATAGAGAAACTAGGTGAAGAAGGACTTCAAGAGTATATGCAAACATACTACATGGGTCATGTGCTAACTACTGGTGATACATTAATCGTAACTACGCAAATGGGCGGAAAAACACAACTTGTTGTTAGTGGTACTATACCATCTTCAAAACCAGTGATTGTATCAGAACAAACCGAGTTCAAATTGGGATCTCTAACCAAGACAATTGATAATTCTATTCCTAGGATAACATATGACGATCTTGGCGGACTGAGAAACGAGGTTCAAAAGATACGAGAAATGGTAGAACTTCCTATGCGACACCCAGAACTATTTGAAAAACTGGGAGTTGAAGCACCAAAAGGAGTACTACTCTATGGTCCTCCTGGTACAGGAAAGACACTACTGGCAAAAGCTGTTGCAGGAGAAACCAATTCTCACTTTACCTCTATTAGTGGTCCTGAAATTATTGGAAAATTCTATGGAGAAAGCGAAGAGCGATTGCGAGAGATATTCAAACAAGCAGAGGAAAATTCTCCAAGTATAATATTCATAGATGAAATTGATTCGATTGCTCCAAAGAGGGAAGAAGTAACAGGAGAGGTAGAAAAGAGAATTGTCTCCCAGCTTCTAACTTTGATGGATGGAATGAAATCAAGAGGCAAGGTAGTTGTAATTGCAGCTACCAACAGACCTGACTCGATAGATCCTGCATTACGTAGACCAGGAAGATTTGATCGTGAAATAGAGATTGGAATTCCAGATCAACAAGGAAGAACTGAGATACTAAACATCCACACTCGAGGAATGCCAATTGAAGAAAAAGTAAACTTGGATCAGATTGCAAAAGTAACTCATGGATTTGTTGGTGCTGATTTAGAAATACTTGCAAAAGAAGCTGCCATGAGATCCCTTCGAAGAATTTTGCCTGATTTAGATCTAGAAGCAGAAAAAATTCCAGTAGAAATTCTTCAAAAAATTATCATTACAGATAATGATTTCAAGGATGCACTAAAAGAGATAAGACCATCTGCATTACGAGAAGTTCTTGTTCAGGTACCAAATGTAACATGGGAAGATGTTGGTGGATTAAAATCTCTAAAGGAGGAACTCTACGAATCTGTTGAATGGCCACTCAAACACAGAGAAGCCTTTGAGCATGCAGATGTTGCAGCTCCTAAAGGAATCTTACTCTATGGTCCTCCTGGTACAGGAAAGACATTGATTGCAAAGGCAGTTGCACATACATCAGAATCTAATTTCATCAGTATCAAGGGTCCTGAATTACTCTCAAAATGGGTTGGCGAATCTGAAAAAGGAGTCCGTGAGATATTCAGAAAGGCACGCCAAGCTGCTCCATGCATCATATTTCTTGATGAACTTGATTCGTTGGCTCCAAGCAGAAGCTCAGGTAGTTCTGACTCTGGTGTTACAGAAAGAGTAGTGTCTCAATTATTGACTGAGATAGATGGTCTTGAGGAATTACATGATGTATTGATAATTGGTGCTACTAACAGAGTAGATCTTATCGATAGTGCATTACTACGACCTGGAAGGTTTGATAGAATTATTGAGGTGCCATTACCAGATGCAGAGGGACGTGAAAATATATTCAAAATACATACTAAAAAGAAACCAATTGCAGAAGGTACTGACTTTGCAAAACTAGTACAGTTGACTGATGGTTTTAGTGGTGCAGAAATAGAAGGAGTCTGCAATAGAGCAGCCATGAGTTCTATACGACGATATGTAGACAAGAAAGAAAAGAATGTAAAAACAATCAAGGTAACACAAGAAGATTTCCAGAACGCAATACAAAAGATGGGACCGCCTACTTCAAAACCAAAACAAGTGATAACACCATCAATTATATGATAAATTGATTGATATCAACTGACGGCAAAGGAAGCAATTCTTTATCAAAAATTACCTAATGACAAGGTCAAATGTACAGCATGTGCTAGATATTGTGAAATTGGAAAAGATCAGATTGGCCTTTGTGGAATAAGGGCAAATAACAATGGCAAGCTTGATCTTCTTGCATATGGCAAAGTAATTACTGGTCATGTAGATCCTATTGAGAAAAAACCAGTAACTCACTATAGGCCTGGTACAAGCATATTTTCTATTGCTACAACTGGATGCAACTGGCTTTGTAAATACTGCCAAAACCATGACATCAGTCAACGACGAAAGATAGAAGGAACTGACATGACACCTCAAGAAGTAGTTGACTTGGCAAAACAATCAGGTTCTGATGGAATTGCGTATACCTACAATCAACCGTCCATATTTATCGAATTTGCACGTGATTGCGGTGTTGCTGCAAGAAAAAATGGATTGTTCAACATTTTTGTCTCAAATGGTTATGACACTCCAGAAACAGTCAACATGATGAATGAATTTCTTGATTGCATTACAGTAGATTTCAAGGGAAGCGCAGAGCCACAATTTTCACGAAAATACATTGGAATTCCAGATCCTCAACCGGTATTTGATACACTCAAAGAAATACACAGTAAAACAAAGATTCACGTAGAGATAACTGACTTGATAATTCCACGAGTTGGTGATAATCTGGAATATGCCAAAAAATTATGTCAATTTATCTATGATGAGTTTGGACCGGATATGCCAATACATTTTCTTCGATTTCATCCAGACTACAAAATGATGGATTTCGAGTCAACTCCAATACCTACTCTTGAAAAACACTATGAAATTGCAAAGGAGGTTGGGCTCAGTTATGCCTATTTAGGAAATGTACCAGGTCATCCGCTTGAAAATACATACTGTCCACAATGCAAGAAAATTGTTGTTAAAAGATATGGCTTTGATATACAAGGATGGTATCTTGATGATAGTAACAATTGTAATTTTTGTGGCACTAAAATAACAATTGAAGGTAAACTTTCTAAAAACTATAAACAAAACAGATTCCAGTTTGTACTCTAACATTTCTAAGATTATCTGAAATCTATTTTTGAATTGTAATCAAAGGTTAAATATCGTGAAACTCGAATTAAGTCATGCCAACTACTTACATCTTGATCAATTCAGATCTAGGCTCAGATGTTGAAATAATTCAAAAAATAAAGCAGATACTTGGTGGTGAGAGTAGTATCAAGTATGAGATTCAGGGTGTGTATGGCGTATATGATATCATAGTCAAAATAACTGCAGATTCTATGGATCTTCTAAGAAGCATCATTACAAACAAGATTAGAAAAATAGACAAGGTTTACTCTACCTTGACTATGATGGTAATTGAAGAACAAGAAAAGTAACTAGCCTTTTTTTATTGCATCAATTACAGCATGAATTTCTGATTCTGTATTGAAAAACTGTGGAGAAGCTCTTACAATCTTTTTAGAAAAGATGTCTCTTACCGCAAGTATTATGTTATTTTTCTCAAGTCTAGCAACTAGAGTCTTTGAATCCTGATCTTTAACTGAAAAAGAGACTATGCTTGTTCGTTGTTTTTCTTCTTCTGGGCCATACAGAACTGCGCCATTAATTTTTGAAATCTCTTGGCGCAGTAGATTTGCAAGCTTGATGTTCCTCTCTCTGATGGTTGAAATCCCTATCTTTTTTAAATAAATTATAGACGCTTCAAGACCTGCAACGCCTGACCAGTTTCGAAAACCTGCCTGAAACCTAGCAGGCATTTCTTTGTGAGCTATCTTGTCTTCATGGAAGATAGCAGATTCTCCACCAACCTGAAGTGGTTCAATGAGATCACTTGAATCTCTTCTGCAAAAGAAAATACCCATACCCATTGGACCACATAACCACTTTGAACCATTAAAGGACATGAAATTACAATTAATCTTGTTTACAT
>CAYWWR010000091.1:0-5421 GCA_964462165.1 uncultured Nitrosopumilaceae archaeon | reverse complement strand
GGAATTTAGAATTCATATCTTGTGAACCTACTGTAACTCTCAAACAACCCTCATGCGTACCAATCTTACCAATATTCTTAATTGATATTCCTTGTTCAATCAATGCTTTGTAGATTCGTTGATTAGAACCACCAGCTGCAAAGAGAACAAAATTTGCTTTCGAGTCAAACACCTCAAATATTTTCATCTGTCGTAGATTGGAAATAATTCGTGAACGTTCCTTCTTGACAAGGTTTGCGATGTCTTCAAAATATTTTGATTGTTGTAAGGCCATTATGCCAACCTCTATTGCTATGGCATTCAATGGGTAGGGATATTGAATTACTCTTGTAAATGTTTCAATTATCTTTGCATTGGCCACAAAATAGCCCACCCGAAGCCCTGCCAATCCAAATGATTTGGATAAAGTCCTTAGTACAACAAGATTTTTGAATTTCTTTGTCATATCCATCACAGAATAGTCAGAAAATTCTGCATATGCTTCATCCACGATTACAAGACCTTTGAATTCACGAATCAATCTTTCAAGATCTCGTTTTTCAAACTGAAATCCAGTTGGATTGTTTGGAGTGTCAAGATAAAGAATACTAGCTTTTTTGGAGTGTGACAAAAATTCTTCTAGATCAAGAGTCATATTTTTGTCAAATGGAATTTTTATTGTTGGAATCGAGTATAACTTGCATCTTTCTTCAAAGAATCCAAAAGTTGGATCCGATGTTAGAATTTTGGTATTCTTAGAAGCAAAATTACTCAAAAAAAGATCAATTATTTGATCAGAGCCATTTCCAACGCCAATCATCTCTTTTGGTGTCTTGGTATATTTTGAAATATTTTGAGCTAGTCTTTCTGTTCCCCCCAGAGGATATTCTCGTACATCCATGTTTTCTTTGACTTCGTTTATCATTTTTTCAAGGAATTCTTGAGATACAGCATAATTTTCGTTCGAGTCAAGTTTTATCGCATTAGAATGTTTTTCAGGTTTTTTGTAACCTGCAAGCTTGGAATATTTTTCCAATTCTTTCTCAAACCAATCTTGTTTCATGACAATCTTCCCCGTACTGCTTCATAGTGATTTGGTAAGCCTTCTGCTTCAGTTAGAGCTTGCATATATTTTGAAATTTTCTTCAAGGCAGGTTGAGAGGATTCTACTTGGGTTTGTATCCTCATGTAATCCAACACACCCAATGAACCTCTAGTCCTTCCAAACCGGTTAGTTGGAAGTATGTGATTTGATCCTAACAGATAATCACTTGCTGATGATGGTGTATTCGTTCCCACTAGTATAAGGCCTGCAGATTTTATCTTCTTTGCTACTTGCTGCGGTTTTTTTGTGATTATTTCAAGGTGTTCAGGTGCAAGTCTGTTTGTAAAATCTATCATTTGTTGTTCTGTATTACACATAACAATAAATCCATTTTTTTGTAGACTCTCTTTTACAATAGAGGATCTCTTGATCGTTCTAATTTTTTTCTGTAATAATTCAAGTACCAAATCTTTTAATTTTGATGAATTTGTAATTAGGCAACACATAGTATCTGGACTGTGTTCTGCCTGAGAGATCAAATCAAGTGCGACAAGTTCTGCATTTGCAGTAAGATCTGCAAGAATGGCAAGCTCTGTAGGACCTGCAACCATGTCAATTGAAACCGCCTCACTTAGTAATGATTTTGCAAGGGTAACAAATGCACCCCCTGGACCCACTATCTTGTCTACTTGCGGTATTGATTCTGTACCATATGCCAAGGCTGCAATGGCCTGTGCACCACCTATCCTATAGAACTCGTTTACGCCACAAATATTCCCAGCCACAAGCGTAAGCGGATCTATTTCCCCTTTCTCGTTAGAAGGAGACACGGCGATTATTTTCTTGACACCGGCAACCTTTGCTGGAACAACAGACATGACAACAGTACTAGGATATCTTGCCTTCCCTCCAGGAATGTAACATCCAATAGTATCAATTGGCAAAAATGTTTTTTTGATTACAATTCCATCAATTGTTACAGATACATCTTGTAATTTTTTTCGTAGTGCATTTTCAGATTTTTCTAATCGTGTTTTTGCAAGTTTTATTCCAGCAATTTGTTCTTTTTTTACCTTCGAGTATGCAGATTTGATCTCTTGTTGTGTAATTTTTAAAGAGTGAATTTTTACCCCAGTAAACTTTGTTTCGTATTCCTTGAGAGCCTTGTCTTTTCGCTTTTGTACATCAGAAATTATGGATAAGACTTGTTGTCTTGTTGTGTTACTTGTTTTTGGTCTTGCAGATTCTATAATAGAACCCATGTATTTGACATCTATGATTCTCATCAACTTTCCTCATCGCGTTTTATCTCCTCAAGTGCCAGTATTTGTTTTGGCTCATGTACTACTAGACCTTGAGCGATTTTTCGTAATTTTGGAATCATTTTATGGAATTCAGATTTTGGAATTACCGTATTGATACCATACCATCCTTTTTCACTCAGAGGACTTATTGTTGGACGTTTGAGAGAAGGAAGGTCATGTAGCAACTTATCAAGGTGTTCTTCTTTTACGTTTAAGAATATGTGGAGATGTTTTTTTCCTTCTACTGCGCCTCTTAGCATAGTTACTATATCATAGATTTTCTCTCGTTTTGATTTGTCTTTGAGCGATACTTTATTTGCAATTAATACCGCAGATGATTCCATTACAGTTTCAATTATCTTTAGTTGATTTTGTGTCAGAGTAGTACCAGTCTCTGTTACATCTATTATAGCATCAACATCTTCCGGAGGCTTTGCTTCTGTTGCACCAAAAGATAAAAAGATCTGGACATTCTTGTTAGAACCCTGACTTAACCACGGAGTTACAATGATAGGTTGTTTTGAACCATAAAGTTTCTTGTAGTTTTTACATTGCATGATAAATTTGGCTGTTGTATTTAGATACTCAGAAGAAATTCGTAATATTTTTTTCTTCTTTGCATAAGATAAAATCATATCATCTAGTGATTTAAAATTATAAGAATCAGGTATTGCAATTACAAGTTTTATCTTGCCATACTCTAAATCAAGAAGTATTTCTACATCAGAATCTGTTTCTTTGACCCAGTCTCTTCCTGTTATACCTACATCATATAGACCTGCAAATACTAAATTCGGAATTTCCTGAGGTCGTAACATCTTGACTGCAATCTGTGGATCATCTAACATTACACGATAGGTCCTGTCTCTTCTAACTACACGTGTCCATGATCTTTCAAGTATCTTAAAAGTCGCTTCTTCTATACTGCCTTTTGGAACAGCAAATTTTACTATAGTCAATGTAGTCCTAACAAACTTCTTTGGATATATATTTAGTCGCCTAGAGATTCTCTAGAATCTCCTTTGCTCTGGTTACCGAAATATTTCCTTCTCTAGTCATTTGTGCTATTATATGAGCCATTTTTTCTTGTGGAACACCAGCACTTGCGGCTATGTTTTGTGCATGTAATTTCATATGTCCTTTTTGAATTCCTTCTGAAGACAATGCCCTTAGGGCACTGAGGTTTTGTGCAAGGCCTGCAGCTCCAATAATACAAGACAATTCCCGGGCTGATTTTGTACCTAGAATTTTTACACATGTCTTTATCATGGGATGAATGTTTATGATTCCACCAACTATTCCTACTGACATTGGCACTTCAATTTCCCCAACTAGATTTCCATCTTTATTCTTTTTCCATTTTGTAAGTGATGTGTATTTACCGTGTCTTGATGCATATGCATGAGCGGCAGCTTCAATTGCTCTTGTGTCTTGTCCAGTAGAATTTGCAACGGCTATGATTCCATTCATTATTCCTTTATTGTGTGTAACAGCTCTGTAAGGATCATTTGCAGCAAACTCATAAGCCCAGATTATGTTATTTACAATTTCTTCTCCGCCCAAGTCTTCTTTATCAAATATGGCATTACCCTTCACCAATCTTTTTGTTGAATAATTAGATAATATTTTCAAAATTACTCTTCCTCCAGTTATTTTTTCAATTAGTGGTGCAACTGCTTCACACATTGTATTGGTCACATTAGCTCCCATTGCATCACCTACATCTATTAGAATCTCAACTACAAGCATAGGACCTAATTCTGTCATGACCTCTTTACATGAAATTGTTTTTGCACCTTTCCCCATTTTTGAAAGAGTTTTACTTTTGGAATTTGCAAGAACAATAATTTCATCAGAATTCTCCATTATTTTAGAGATGCAAGATTTTACATCAACATTAACAACTTGAACCTGACCAATACTGTACGACTCATCGGCTTCCATTGTAAATCCTCCGTGTTTTCTTGCAATTTTAGCTGCTTTTGATGCTGCTGCAATTACTGATGGTTCTTCTATTACCATTGGAATAAGATAGTCCTTTCCATTTATTTTGAAATTTGTTGCTATTCCAAGTGGATATGACATGGTTCCAATTGCGTTTTCAACCATGTTATTGGCCTGATCAAAGTTAATTCCTCCCTCACTTTTTAAAATCAGGATATCTTCTTTTGAAAGATTAGAGAATGATTCTAGCACTTTTAGTTTTTCGTCTCTTGTCTTTTCATGAAATTTTGGAATTGGTGAATCAGTCAATTTATTGAACAATCCTCAATAGTTTATCGTCTTTGCTGTCTGGAAATCCTTGTCCATCTGTATTTCCTGTAAGTATGTACAGATAGTCATCAGGTCCTACTCCGACCTCACGAATTCTTCCCAGTCCATCCAATATGATCTTTTGTGATGTTATATTGCCGTTAGAAATAGGAAGTTGATACAAGATATTACCGCGAAGAGTAGCTAGTATTAGACTGTTTTTGAAATCAAGCTTTCCAGAACCATAATATGCAATTCCTGAAGGTTGTATGCTGACATTATAGCAGTTTAGAGCAGATTGATATTCTGCTGAACCAGAACATTCTTGGTTTGGCCAGCCATAGTTTTTGTCTTTTTCTATAAGGTTTATTTCATCATTTTTTGTTGGTCCTTCTTCAGTCTCGTAAAGATTTCCTTGGTCATCCCACGTCAGTCCCTGTGGATTTCTGTGACCAAGTGAGTAAATCGGTGAATTGGGGATAGGATTATCGCTTGGAATAGAGCCATCATCATTTAATCGTAATATTTTTCCAGCAAGTGAAGTCAAATCTTGAGCAGCATTCTGATCAGTTGCATCACCTGTACCGATGTAGAGTTTTTTATCAGGACCAAATTTGATTACGCCGCCATCATCAAATTCGGCACCAGGAATTTTATCAAGTATCACCTGTGCATCAACTAGTTTATCATTAGATACTGTGATTCTAAGCACTTTGTTCCATAGCTTGTCTCCCTCTTTGTAGGTATAGTAAACATACATGAAATGATTTTGTACAAAATCTGGATGTGTTGTTACTCCAAGAAGACCTGCATCTGAAATATCAGCAACTCGAAAATCAG
>CAYWWR010000090.1:0-5459 GCA_964462165.1 uncultured Nitrosopumilaceae archaeon | reverse complement strand
TCTTCAAATCATAATCTGACCTGTAATTGCATGCAACAAGCTCAAGCCAACCTGTATTGGTCTCAACCTCAAAGTCAAATGCAACTGTTGCATAGAATGCCTTTTCTTTTTCTCCTAGTTTTCTAAATCTGCTTTTTGATACGTCAATTCCTGTCTTTTGGTAAAACTCTACAAGCAAGCCAAGATAATATGCCACAAGTTTGTTTGGAACTAGGCCTGTGTCCAGTGCCTCCTTGCATGTCATGCTCTTTATCGTATCATCTATCATTATTCTTATCTGGGTATTTTCTACCTCGGCAAACTTTGGCAGGTCGTCAAGCTTGGCAGGATTGCAAAAGACTTCAACTTCTGCCTGGTAAAATTCTCTTAATCTAAGAAGGCTTTGTCTTGGCGAGATCTCGTTTCTAAAACTTTTTCCTATCTGGGCAACACCAATTGGCAATTTTCCTCGCATTGTCTTGAACAATCTTGGAAAATCAACAAAGATGGATTGACATGTCTCTGGTCTGAGATATGCCGATTCCCCTTGGGCTCCTATTCCAACCTTGAACATCATGTTAAATTTTTTGATACCATCAAAACTTCCCTTGCATTTTGGGCATACGATCTTTTTCTCTTCTATAACCTTGTCAAAGTCTGCCAAATCTGCGCTCTCTGGAACTGTAATACCTGTGATCTCTTCTATCATCTTGTCTGCCCTAAAGATTGATTTGCATTTTGTACATGTTGCAATTGGGTCTGCAAAACTTGCCAAGTGACCTGATGCGACAAAAACACTTTCTGACATGATCTGTGAGCCGTCAATCTCCCACATCCTGTCTCTTCTTACTAGTTCTCTTCTCCACAGTTCGATGAACTTGTTTTTTAGGCTGACCCCAGATGGTCCATACTCCCAAAATCCTGCGTGGGCATCAGAGTAAATTTCACAGCTTGGGAAATAAAATCCTCGCTCCAGTGCAAGTTGTATTATTTGTTCATAATTCATGGTATCATCAAATCCTATGCCAATTCCTTTGCCTTGTCCAAGTTTCCGACATCATCGCGTCTCTCATCAATTGGTGTCTCTAAAATTATTGGAATTTTTTTGCGATTTATTGTTTTTATGATATATCCTAATCCCTTTTCTCCAATGTGCCCTAGTCCAATGTGTTCGTGTCTGTCTAGGTTGCTTCCAAGTTCTCCCTTGGAGTCATTGAGGTGTAAAATCTTGAGGCGCTCAAAACCTATTGCATCATTTAACTTGTCAAGTGTTGCAGCTGCACCTTTTTCTGTACTCATGTCATAGCCAGATACAAAACCGTGACATGTATCAAAACAGATTCCAAATCTTTTGGCAGGCTTTAACTCGGATAAAATTGATGCAAGCTGGTCCAAGTCAGAGCCAACACTATTTTTTTGTCCTGCAGTATTTTCTAAAAGAATAGTAACATCATCTGGAGTATCCTTTGCAGCCTTTGTAAATGCCCTGACTAGCATCTCGATTCCTTTCTTATCTCCTTCACCCTTGTGACTTCCCAAGTGTGCAACAAGATATGGAATTCCTAGCTTGCTGCATCTTTTTGCCTCATCTATCAGAGAACCAAGTGATTTTACAAATGGGTCCTCTTCGGGAGAGGAAAGATTGGGCAAGTATGGCATGTGAGCTACTGTTGCAAATCTATCAATCTTGGTCTTGGCAAGTTTTTCTTTGAAACTTGTTGCATCATTACTTGTTAATGGTTTTGCAGCCCATCCTCTTGGGTTGCGGGTAAAAATCTGAAATGCTGAGCATCCTGTTGTTACAGCGTTATCAACTGCCTTGTCTATCGAACCTGCAATGGATACATGTAATCCAACCTGCATGCCACTAATTTATTCGGGTATAATTTAAACTCGCGGGAAAATAATCCAAACTAGTTTTACCATGGCAAGATAATATAATCAAATTTTTAAGGTTAGCACGAGCAAGCAAAACATGTTAAAGATCGGAGTAAAGGATTTGGCAAAATATCCTTTTCTCACAGAAGCCGGTGAATATCTTAGAAACACTGGACTAAGTCTTGAACAGCTCGGACATCCCGACTGGCAGCCCATTGTTGAAAAGGCATATGGAAGAATTGTAGTTGCCTCTTCTGGACAAATCTATGGATCTGATCTTGAATCACTTGATAATGATTCTGAATTGCTCTCTTTCATAGTGGCAATAATTTTACTAAAATCTGCAGGCATGACAACTCTAATTCGAAGATTTTCTCTTGCAGAATCAAGAAGAGCTGAAAGGTACCTACAGCAAGATCTCTGGGTAAGTAGAGACAAAAAAAACCTAGAGCTTCCATTGAAGATTATTCAGGATCTTTTTGCAGTAAATGTATCAATTGACAATGAAGATTTTGTGATCAAAGTTCCTGATTATCTACATCGTGCAATTCATTTTCATGAAAAGGAATGGAAGTTGGTAAATCGTCGAGTCACAAATGGTCTTGTCTATCTTAGTGCACATGAAACAGTAAGGCTGATACGTGCTGAGCTTGGTGAATACATCAATTCAAGAATCCAATCAGTCAATGTTGATTCTATACCTTCAAGCTTTAGACAAAGAGTAGATGATCTGGTATCACTTGCCAAAAAGTTTTCTGACACGACCTATGTCTCCTCAGAATATCCACCATGTGTCAAGCACGGAATTGAAGTCTTGGAAAAGGGCGAGAACTTGCCGCACTCTGGAAGATTCCTGCTTGCAACATATCTTCTATCAAAGGGCCAGACAGTTGATCAAATTGCACCCTTGTTCAAAAATGCCCCTGATTACAATGAAAGAACTACAAAATACCAACTAGATCACATCTCTGGCTCATCTGGGGGTGGAACAAAATACCAGTGTCCATCATGTGAAAAACTACGAAGTGAGAGTCTCTGCTTTGCCATTCCTGACTGTGATGGAATAATAAATCCCGTACAATTTGGCAAAAAGAGGAAGAACCCATGAATGAAAAAAATGCTTTGCTGATAGAAAGTGCATTCAAGGAATATTACTTTAATCGCTTTGATCTGATACATGTTCCACAAAAAGCCACGCAAAGAGAATTTGGATATCAAAAATTCAACTCTGGAATGACAAGACACCTTGTTGTAAAAAACGACAAGGAACTCCACCTCATGTTGATGAAAGAAGTTCCGTCTGATGTGTACTGTTCCAATGCATACTACTCATTTCCAAACCTTCCCATGTCAGAAAAAGACTGGAAAGGCGCTGACTTGATCTTTGACATTGATGCAAAGGACTTGGCACTTCCTTGCAGAAAAGATCACACTATCTTCAAGTGTAGCTCTTGCGGTATCTCTGCAACTGAATTCCAGTCCCAGTGTACAAAATGTGGCTCTGGAAAATTTGAGACTGCATCTGTAGCTTGCAAGAATTGTATGTTAGAATCTAAAAAAGAGGTTACAAAACTTGTTGATATACTTACAACTGATCTCAATGTGCAAAAAGAACAGATCGAGACATATTTTTCTGGAAATGAAGGGTTTCATGTTCGTGTAACTAATACCGATTACGAACCATTGGGTTCTCAGGAAAGGGCAGACTTGGTAGACTATATCATGTTCAACGGTGCAATACCTGAATCATTTGGAATCAAGCGACAAGACAATTCCAAGTCCTTGCTTCCTACATTTGATGAAAAAGGATGGCGAGGCAGAGTTGCGCGCAAACTATTTTCATCCAAGTCAAAGGTGCCAAAAGTTACACGAGAGATAATTGCAAGTGGTTATTCTGCATTTCAGGTACAACTAGAAGAGATAAAAAAAACCATGGGAGTACGAGTTGACCCAAAGGTAACCATGGATATTCATAGGATATTTCGACTAGAGGGATCAATTAACAGCAAGAGCGGTCTTGTAAAACTTCAATGTGGTGATCTTGATTCTTTTGATCCATTTTTGGAAGCATGTCTACTTGGAAATGATGATGTGCAAATAATGGCAGACTGTCCATTACAAATCAGACTAAAAAATAAGAAGTTTGGTCCATACAAGAATGAAATTGTTTCTTTGCCAAAATACGCTGCAGTTTACATGTTGTGCAAGGGATTGGGAAATGCAATCTGAAAAACTCATGCTTTTGACTTATTAATGGTATTTTGCAAAAGAAACTAGGTAGACACTAGTTTGACACAAAGGAAGGTAGCTTGATTTGTATAATTCATCAACTCAATCCAACCCGCCACCACGTGATGCTAGTAAATATGTGAAATTTGGCATTGTTGCTCTAATTGCTATCATAATTTTTGTCCTGACAAGCAATCAGGCTGTAGTCATGTACATGAACTCGCTAGAGTTTGGTACACTATTTACAAAACCACTTTACTTTTCATTACTTTCTGCAGTGGTTTTGGCATCTATTGCTCTGATTCGAGTAAATGTCAAAAACCGATCATCAATGTCTTGGTATGCACTCAATATCATCCTGACATTTTTCAAGAGGGGAAATAATTATTCCGTAACAGATACCATTCCAAGTTTCAAAGATTACAAATTAAATATTCCAAACTTTATCATCTGGCAAATAACAAAGGTCGTGCTTTTTGGTGCGTTCTTTACAAATCTAATGTTTGGGTTTGCACTTGCCTACCTGATTGATGGACACGACTTGGGTGTCAAAAGCGTATGGCAGATATTCTCACTTCCATTTGTCACACCACCTACCGATCCATCATACGCTGCAACACATGTAGTGCCAATGATTCCGTCATTGACAATTCTTGTTCCTGCAATAATTGGTGTGATAAGTCTTAGACTTGTACTCTATGTGGGACTGCACAATATCATAGGACTTGTCACTAGATATCTACAAGATGCAGCAAAGGGAAAACCAAAGATTCTTGATTATATTTCTACAGTTGAGGCAATACTTGGAATTGGAGTCCTCTGGGCTGGCGTTAACATGTTCTTTACAAACCAAATTGATTACAATACCAGGTACGCCATAGGCGGTACGCTAGCTGCAGGATTTGCGCTCATTGCATTTTATTTCATTGACAAGTTCAAGTCTCGAGTAATCATACTTCCGTCAAAGCGTGACATCTACATTCGTGTACTTGTTTTGGTAATCATTGCTCTAGTTGCAGGTTCCATAATGATGGTAAACAACAGCATTGCAGATGCAAGAAAAATAGAATTTCTTGGTCCATACAAGGCAGAGCAGATAGGCGTAAACAGATACCTTGGACAATTAGACCAGATATCCATAGTTCCAAATGATGTAAAGCTAAGCTCTGTTGCACCAGGTGACATTCCAAACTATGTTGCACAAAATAATGATCTGTTAAACAAGATTCGAGTGTGGGATTGGGATGCCGCATTTGCAAAACTAAAGCCTGAGATTGGCCTCATACCGTATGTAGATTTTGAAAATAACGATATTCTGAGATTCAATGATACACTATACTGGACTGCATCTATGAAACCAATACTTCCAGATT
>CAYWWR010000089.1:0-5494 GCA_964462165.1 uncultured Nitrosopumilaceae archaeon | reverse complement strand
CATATTTTGTAGACAAGACAACCTGGTTTCTCATACCAGAGAATACCTCACCAATTAATTTCTCGCTTTTTCCCCTTCCGTAAATATCCCCAGTCTCAAAATAATTAATCCCTAGATCAAATGCGCGTTTTAACATCCTCTTTGCTTCGTCATCTTCTATTTTTTTTCCCCACCAATCAAGTCCCAGAGTCCATGCTCCAAATCCAATTTCGGAAACATTGATTCCGCTCTTTCCTAGTTTTCTATATTTCAATTTACAATACTCCTAAACTCTGATAATTTTTGTTGAAGCTCTGCATCATTTAGAACAGCTGAACCATCTCCAGTGTTGGCATTTAATTCTATCCAAGATTTACAGCCGCTGTACTCTGGAAGAACTGGAATTTCAGTAGAAGGAATCTTGTACACCTTGAGAAACATGGCAGTCATTGGTTTTTGTGGCATCCAGTTCATTCTCTCAACCACATACGAGTCACTCCATATATGAAATCCTGACAACTCTTCAATTTTTTTCATTGAAGAAACGTCATTTTCTGCAAGCACTTCGGCATAAGATGTGATTCTATTTACGCCATCTTTTGGTTTTTGTTCTCTCACATCTGCAAGATATCTGTAAAATTGTGATTTTAGAGAAGAATTGTCTTGGTGTTCATATGTGGGAAAGAGTATGAATTTTTTATCTTCGACCCTAAAGCCAGAAGCAGTTTCAAGTATTCCACCCTTTCGAAGCAAAACTGTCTGGTCTCCATTTTCAAGCGCAGTTATTACCGTAGCCCACTCTTTTAGTGCCTTTATCATCCAAGACTCCTAATCAGTGGAACGATATCCTTTTTGACACATACAATCATTGGTGTATCCACTGTAATGTATCCGCTGACTCGAGTTTCTCTCAAATCCATTATCAAATCCTGGAACTTGTGTAAAGTATCAGTCTCAAATGCAAGCATGAAATCTTCATCATGAATTCCAAATGAATACGAAGTATTTAGTAAAACTTCTGGATACTTGTGTCCAACTTGGATGTGTTCGCCCATCATCTCTTTTCGTTTTTCAAGTGGCAACAGATACCATTCACGAGTTTTTATGAAAGGATATACAATTGCATATTTTTTTTGATCTTCACCCCCAAGCCAACCACGTTGTGTTTTACTATCTGCATACATTGACGGCCTGGTGCTAGATAGGTACACATGCGTAGGTACAATATATTTTCCAAAGACTGTAAGATATAGTTTTGATACAACATCCTGGATTTTTTCTACAGAATCAGATACAAACCAGAACAGAAATTCGGCATCGTCTCGTAGACCCAGAGTAGAATATGTTCTGTATTTTATCTGCGAGTTTTTGAGGACAATTTCTACTTCTTTTGCAGATTCTTCTTTTGCAAGATCTGCCATCCATCGCCATTTTGGATCTACCTTAAAAAATGAGAAATTGAAAAATTGTCTTGGCGGTTCGCTCATGCAGACTGGAATTATTGTTACCTTATTTAAAATCTAATCAAGTTAACTAGGCTTGATAAAACCAAAATCTGTATCGTATAATCATGTAATATCTTAAATTAGCGAAATAGAACAGAGAAAACATGATGAGCAGAAATACCAAAATGGCAATAGGAATTGGCTCTATCTTTGTCGCATTTACAATTGTAATGATTGTTCTTGTTATCCAGTCATACTATCCATAGAACATTTCCATAACAAAGTGAATCGGATCCATTAAATGATACACTAATTGCTTTAAGAAATATGGTAATAATCAGACATCAACCAATAAATGAAATAATAATTCATGAGCTTGTCAAAGTCAACAGCATCGAGGATTTTCTAAGCATCAAGACAAATAATGTTCCTCTGGGTAACTCTGCACCTCCAGCACGCTGGGCAGATGGTATACTATACGAGCCACAAGGTTTTCCGCCTACGCCTGAGATAATCAAAGACCAGATAGAAGGCAAGATACACTTTGCAGCAATAGAATACACAGAGATGCCACAATACAAACAATACCTGAAAAACAATAACAACAATGTACTCTTGCCAATAATTGACATGTCACACAACGCGGCAACAAAACAGATTGCACAATGGTTGAAAAACCAGATAATTACCAAGTGAAAGCATATCAAGAAAATTCCGTCAGAACAAGCAGGAATAGCATTAGAACTTGGAAATAATAAGATTGAAAGCCTTATCAAGTTAGCATCTAAAATGCAGTAATTTATTACAAATCATCTTGTTGAGTTAATTGATGACTGTAACTAGTAATACCCTATTACAGATTGATGCAACCATAATTGCTGGTCTTATCATATTATTAACATTGCAATCTGTTTCAACACCACTTTGGCAGAAACAGGTTGATGACTACGTAACCACTCTACGTGATTTAAGAATTCAAATAGGTGCAATCAATGATATGATGAAAGAATATTGTTTAGAAAATACTAACAGTTCAAGTAATTCAATACTGGGAAACACTACGGATATACAAACAAGATGTAGCGGATGGGCTTTACAATCAGACGAATTAGACAAACAAGTTGAGAATTGGAATGATTATGGAAAAAATATTGGTCTTGACATTAATGGAACTTTTGTGCCCTCAGTAGCAACATCAAATACTATAAGGGCTAATTATTTGGTTGATCAGATTGCAATTGTTATGATAGTTTTATTTGGAATTTCTGCGTTGATTGAGATGATATCTAAATTCAAAACAACTGATGGACATAATGCTTCCATACTGGCTATGACGTTCACATCATGTGCATTTGCAGTACTTATTGCGGGATTTCTATACATATTTTTCGTGATAGGATGTTCTAATTCATTTTCAGTTCAGAACTGGTGTCCTAGATTCTGATTTTTAGATCAGATATAACTGAATATGAACCCCGATTCTTAACACGGACAAGAATTTTTAATTGAATCCCGACATCTTACCAGTTCTATCCATCAAAACACTTATTATTTGAGAATGGAAAATTTTCTCAAATGCCAAGCATAGATCAACTGAGCAGACCACAAAACAAGCTAGAACCAGTTGAAGGAATCATCGAGAGCATCAGCGACCCAAGAACTGTCAACCTCAAAACAGGCGGACAAGCTCAAGTTGCAGATGCAATGCTAAAAGATGAGACCGGACAGATCAAGCTTAGTCTATGGGATGCACAGATAAAGATGGTAAAACAGGGTTCTAAAGTAAGAATCGAAAATGGATACATTTCTACATTTAGAGGCGAAAATGCACTTAATGTTGGAAAGTTTGGAAAACTAGTAGTGTTAGAATTTTAGATATATCTACCACTAGACTGATTCTTTCCCTTTCTCCAATCTAGTACGCCAAGTATTGCGCCAGACATTATTACAACAACCCCAATGATCAACAAGAAACCGGCTTCGGCCAATGGCAGTATGTTTTTGACAAATGGTGAGTTGGGGTCAGTTAATGCCTTGGACTGTTCAGGATTTTCTGTAAATAGCATAACTACAGTAATTGGTTCCTTGCCATTGTTTGATATGTTAAAGTTGTAGGTATCTGCTTTTGGCACATTAAACGATTTTATAAAAATTGGATCGTTATCTACAAATGAGCCAAACTTGTCTCCAAAGATATTCGTTATAGATATCCCCACAGCATCATCCGGGTTATAATCAGTAACATGAACTCCCCACATCAGAGGTACTTGTGCAGCATTCACAGTATGTGAAAAAGTGTATACATTTCCTGCATCAATTTCTATCTTATCAGATACGCTATCAAACAGGCTTTCAGGTGATGGAAAAAAATCTGCCCCTTCCTCGCCAGATGACATTTTAGGCATTACAGAATATGCAATGGATGCAGCCATTGCAATCATGATTGCTCCTGCAATTGCAATTATTGGCCCACGCTTTTTCATATCTAACTAATGTACCCTAGTTTTTTGTTCTGTTGTGGCATTGTAAGTGAATCGCCTCCAGATTTTTGTCTCATTTGTTCTTCTATTGTCTTTACTAGATGTTCTGTGTCCTGTGCTTTTTTTGTAATACCTGTCAAATCAAGTTTAAGATCCAACATCTTTGCTAATGTCTCAAGTACAATTTGTGATGCCTTGGCATCTATGACATAACCAGATGTTTCTCCAAGTAAACAAATTCCAGTTATTTCTTTTCTTTTTCCCACACCAATGATAAGACCATTCATTCCAGTAATGCTTCCACTGTTCATGGTGGACACACCATAGTTTTGAAAGTCATCTACAATTTTTTGAATTGTACTTGTACCATAAACTTTGGGAGTTTTAGAAAAAGTTCCTGTAATATATGCAGCAAGTGTATAGATTGTTTTTATTCCAAGATTATCACAGATTTTTACAATTTCTTCAGCCATCTCATACTCACTTTCAGGAGTTACAGGCTGTGCATCTCCACTTAGAAGAACAAGATCGCTTGAAATTCCTTTGTAATAGTATAAAGTATTTTTCATAAGATCTGTTGTTCCATCAGGTTGGATCAACACTTGAGGAGGAAAAGACGATGAGAACATGTTTGCAAACGGAATTGCCTTGAGCTCTTCAATCATGTGATCTACTGCAAGTTTTCCAACATATCCACTCCCAGGAAATCCGCAAATGAGAGACGGATTTTTAAGAACAGGCATCTCGGTAATTTCTACAACTATACGTTGAGGAAGAGACAACATCGTTACGGAAAAATTAATTCAATATTAATGAAGCGTGTGACTTACTTGCGTCGAGGTTTTTTCTTTGTTGCTTTTCGTTTAGAAGTTCTAGTTGTTTTTCTTTTGGCAGTTTTTGTTACTTTATTTCTTGATGCTTTTTTTGAGCGAGTCTTGTGTTTTGCAGTTTTAGCGGGTTTTCTTTTTGTCTTTCTTGCCTTTGCTTTTTTTGCTTTTGCCAAGGCCAATTTTCTTGCATTGATCTTTCTTCTCTGAGCTGCAAGTGCTGCTGTTCGTTTTCTTTTCGCAGCTGCAAGTACAGCCATCTTCTTTCTTCTCAGAGCGGCAATTTCTGCTAGTTTCTTTTGTACTGTTGCCAATGCATTACTTGCCTGTGCTTCAAGTTTTAAAAGAGATTCAAATTTTGGTCTCAATACAGATTCTGCTTTAGTAGAAGAATGTAGTTGTTCAATCAAAGCAGGTTTTGTGTGACCTTGTTTTTTTAGTAAAGATTCAATCTTGACCTTTTCCTTTTCACTTGATTCTATTGCCTTGTCTAGTCTAGCATGGCCAGATTCTCTTTCTTTTAGTTCTAAATGTAATTCGGCTATTTTTTCATCAATATACTTGAGCCTTTCAGTTACAGAATTCTTGTCTTCAGACCCATATTCACTTTGTTGGGTTGCCTGGTCTTTTGCGTCCTGCTCACGTCGTAGTCTCTCTTCTGCTGCAATCTGGAGCCTTTCAATGCTTGCCTTTTGGGAAAGGTGTTGGTTTAGGAGTTGAGATGCATGGTCTCTAGCCCTAGTCAAGTCTTCTTTCTTCTTTT
>CAYWWR010000088.1:0-5496 GCA_964462165.1 uncultured Nitrosopumilaceae archaeon | reverse complement strand
TATATTTGCTTATTTGAAAGATTTAACTAGATCATTTTTTCTAGAAAATGTATGCGAAAGTATACTTTATTCGCAATCTTTGCATTCCTGTTGATCGCACCTCTTGCTTTACAATCCGTAAATGCCACTTCAGCTTCTGATTCTTGGTACCCTGGAAAGGGTCTCAAACAAGGTGACTATTTCAGTTATAATGTATGCTGGACTGACTGGCATAACTGTACTCCGTTCCAAATGACTTTCTGGGTAAAAAATGAGACAAGTGATGGAAGTGGTTGGAATGTTGTGCTTTTAGCAGTTGACGGTTCCATTGTACAAAAAGGAGTCATGACCATTGGAAAAATAACACCAGATCCAACATCTTTTGATTCTAATATTTCAGATTATACCGGCGTTTACAGAAGTACCGTCTCTTGGCTTGACTCTTTTGCAACCAAGGACACTCCAAAAACTTTCAATGTTCCTGCTTGGGGCAGAACTGGTTCCGTAGGTGGACAATCTGTTGGTCCAGTAGATCATGAAAAAGTTACGGTAGGAGCTGGTACATTTGATACCTGGGTAGTGGGATGGCACAAAGGTGTTGATAATAAAATTTGGATAGATTCCAGTGTTCCATTTCCAGTAAAGGCAATTGTGTATGTAGATGTTACAACGGGAGTACCACCTCCTGATTATACTTTGGAACTATTAACGACAGGAAATAGTCCAACAGAACCTAGTGTACTTGACATATCTTCTACTAATGCAGCCAAGATTAGTTCTCAGTGTGAAGCACCAAATTTACAACAAGATTCAGTACATGCTACTACCACAACTGATACTAGTTCTCTAGTTGTTGATTATAGATATAGTCCATCAAATCCTCATCTTGGCTGTCCAATAGAATATAGATTATCATTTGAACAAAACTTTGACCAATCCCAAAAAGTCAGCAATACTCAATATGATATATTCACAACAGATGACCAAGGAAAACAATTGTCATCAATAGCACAAAGTGTTGGTAGGACATCTTTGTTTGCACCAGTTGGAGATGATGATGTCACAACTGTTTTGCAAGGAACCACTCCGATGACACATGTAGTAATCGCAATGTTGGGTACTGGCTCTGAGGGTTCTCTTCCAGATGTTAGCATGGCAGGTATAGTGAAATTTGATGTAAAAACACAGCCTGCATTTAGTGGTTATGGCTCTAGTATGCCAGCAAACCAAACTTCTGGAAATAGCATGTCAATGAATAATACCATGCAAATGAATAATACTGCAATGGTACCAGAATTCCCGCTTGGCTCTCTTATGATTATGGCAATTGTTATTGGTCTTGGAGTCTTATTTGTCCGAATAACTCCTGGACTATCAAATACTAGACTGTAAAAAAACTAGTTGAAACAATGCCAAATATAAGAATAATAATTATTTTTGCAGTCATTATTATTGCTGGTATAGGGGGACTGGTGTGGCCATTTCTTGCTAACATGAAACTTGGTTATGTGCTAGAGCCAGTACAGGCAAGCCAATGGCACATGGGAAAAGGGTCGGAATACACCCCTGACATGGTGTACCAGGTCTCTTTTAACCAGACAAAATTTTCTGCTGACATGAAATTTCTTCCAGTCTCAGGTGGAAATCAACAACTGTTGATAAAGATAGATCCTAGTAATGATACCAAGGAAATAGATCAGACTGTAAACATTGGTCTGGTTTATGACTTTGTGGATACATCTGCTGAATCAAAACCATATGTTGATCTTCTTGATCAATCTATATTCTCAATGAGGGATTATGCAACTGAAAGCAAGTATCTTTCTAAAGATGCTGAATGGGGTGACATATACATTGGTGAAAATGAGGAAACACTCAAAGTAACTGATTCTGGAAAAATGCCATTCAAATTTGGCTCTGCAAATGCATTTCTTTTATCCTATAGAATAGGAGTCAACGTAAACAAGGTATGGATAGTTGACAACTTGCCACTTCCTGTAAAATCTGAAATTTACGATCCTTATGGAAATCTTTTGTATACTTATGAGCTAGTTTCACTAAAGGCTCCATCTACACCTGGTTTTACTTCATAACAATTCTCAAACAACCAATCACAGAAATTTCTAATCTCGTCATTGATTTTACCCCAAATATGCAGCGAGGCAGGCAATATGTCCAATCTATAGTTTGATCCCATAGCTCTGACTCCTTCCTTTCCTTCATACATGTATGCATCTTGTATCTGGATATTTTTTAAAATCTCCAGAGTCTTTGATTTTATTGCATCTCTTGGTATTTGAAATGATTTGGCATTTCTCTGGAAAACAAATCCAATGTTTTCAGTTCCATATGATTCATAATCTTCAATCTTTCCCTTCTCGGGAAAGTTGAGTGATATCTTGATGTTGTATTTTTTTCCAATGCTTGTTGCAATTTCATTGATGGTAGTAAATGCAAGACCCGGACTCTTCTTTAGGAGAAATCTAATTTGTGGATTGTTTGATTTTAATTCTTCTTGAAGTTTTTTAGATATCTGGGAAAAACTCACAGATATAACTTGAAAAATTTTCTCATATATGCATTAGGTTCCACTTAATTACAAGAGATTTTGAATATGGTCATGCTTCCAATGGACAAGGACAGTGTTCCATATGATGAAGGTTCTGAGAGGGCATCAAGTGTTGATGATTACAAGGTAACCTGTATCCAGTTTATCAAAGATATCAGCGGTGACTATCTTGCATGGGTTGACTACTACAAATTGCCAGAAGAAGAAGATAAGAAAAGACGTACCCAGATACATGCAATTGTAGAGCGCACAAATGACTGGATAGCAAAGATTGCAACTACCATCAAAGGAGTGGATATAGTCATGAACGATGGAATTCAGAAAATGGCTGAAAACACTGCCGGATATCCATTCCAAATAGGCATCTTTGTAAACAACATGTCAGGTTACACGCTTGAAAAACCTGGAATAATTGACATCAACGTTAAAGCAGTTGGAAGGGATGGATTCAAAGTAAAACTTGGGTGGCATCAAAAAGATAAGAGATTCTTGATTAGTTCTTCTAGTCCTGTTGTAATTGACGAATCAGGTATCCCTGATACCGATTCTGATTTGTTGGACATTCATCTAAAAATGGATGCTCAAAAGTCTCAACTACGAGATGTCATCTCGTTTACTGTAGTTGTAATTGAAACAAAAGATGGCCAAGAGTATGAACGACGTGGTATGACTACGATTATTCACATGGGTTAACTTCTAAAACTACTCTTGATTCCTCTGATCTCTTGTCAGAATACTTAATCTGTGATATTTTTTTACACAATTCCTGATCACTTACTATGGAGGCAGTTCCAAAGATGGTATCTCCTTGATATTGAATTTTGACGTTTGGATTATAAAGTGCATTTTTTAACCAATCACTATCTGGATTTCTTCTAGAAAAATAGAATTTGTCTTTGTGAAATACTGCTCTAATCTCTACTGCATGCTCTTTACCTGATTTTCTTCCAATGGTAATCAATACTGCTCTAAATGTTCCTTCTTGAATCTTCACAAGATTAGTTTGGTTATAAAGAATTTAACCGATTGGATTGAAAACTCTGATACCTCCTTCAATAAACTGACTTGACAAGTCGACCGTATGGCAACACAAGTTGAATATACAGGAAAACACATCAAAGCAGATGACTTTAAAGGAAAAAAAGTCATTGATAGAGAAGGAATAGAGTATGGCACTGTAAAACACATCCACATCAATACCGACACTCTCGAGGTTGTGGGCATCACAGTTCACAAAGGCTTACACAAGGACCACTTTCTATCACGTGACTATGTAGACAGATTCACAGAAGAATCAGTTCTGCTATCTTCTGCACCAATCAGAATCGACTCTCAAGTAGTTGACATCGATGGACACAAGGTTGGCAAGATCAAAAGACTACACATGTCTGCTGAGACCAATGAATTGGAATCAATAGAAGTGTCTGCAGGTCTTAGTAGTTCTAGAATCTTTCGCACTTCAGAAATCTGGGGCGTTGGAGAAAAGGTAATACTTAGACAGACAAAAGACGAATACAAAAATCCATAAAATCTCTTTTTCATCTTTTTTATTTTATAATATCTGTAATCGTCGTTACTGCATCTCAAATCCCAAAAGGTCTTGGATGTCTCAATTCAATTGACTTGGTATCCATAATGGTACAGTCCTCAAAAGAGGCGTGAGCAAGCCATTTAATTTACCAGAATTGACAAAAGTTGTAACAATTACTCACTTAGGAGATCTTTTTAGTATCTTGCAACTTGTGCCTGTTGAAGACCTTCCCCGTTCTAATTGGGATTCTAGTACTAGTATTATCTAGTATGTTTACTGATTATTCCTGGGCTACCTCGACTCCCTCATTTTCTGTACAGTGGGGTACCTATGGACTTCAAAATACTGGTCAGTTTGCATTCCCACAAGGAGTATCAATTGACTCATCAGGAAATGTGTATGTAACTGATCTTGGAAATAGAAGAGTAGAGAAATTTGATAACAATGGAAACTTTCTCTCTACTTTTGGAACAAAAGGTAGTGGCGATGGTCAGTTCAATGCACCTGTAGGTATTGCAGTAAACAATGGTTCTATCTACGTTTTAGACAACGCAAGAAATGATATACAAAAATTCGATATGACAGGTAAATTTGTAACAAAGTGGGGAGGACAAGGGTCTAACCCAGGCCAATTTCTACTTCCACAAGGAGTAGCAGTAGATCCTAGTGGGGACGTGTATGTTGTAGATACTGGAAATAGTAGAGTTGAAAAATTTGATAGTAACGGTACATACCTACAAAGTATAGGACAGAGTGGATTGGAGGATGGTCAATTTCTTTCTCCACGTGCAGTTGCTGCAGATTCACAAGGAAGTATCTATGTAGCTGACTCGGGTGGAAATAAAATAGAAAAATTTACTGAAGATGGTGTCTTTTTACAATCTTTTAGTTCTTCAACTGGAGCTAATCTTCAAACTCCTCTTGGCATGTCAATAGACAAGTCAGGCAATATCTATGTGGCAGACAGTGGAAATAATAGAATTGTAGAATTGGATACAAACGGTCATACTGTTACATCATGGGGAAGTCAAGGTACTGGTGCTGATTACTTTGATAATCCTAGAGCAACAGCAGTTGATTCTAATGGAAATGTCTTTGTTGTAGATTCAAACAATAATAGAATTCAGAAATTTGTCCAAGATTCTACTCCAACTGTTGCATCATCAACACAAACTGTTAACCAAACTCAGATAACTAATACAACACAACAAGTTACAGTTACTCAAAATACTACTCAGGTAAATACAACTAAAATCTTAGATCCAAATGATCATACTCCTCCGTCTATTACTGCTCCTTCAGACATAACAATTGAAGCAACTGGAATCTTGACACCTGTCTCAATTGGACAAGCTACTGGAACAGACAACAGTGGTATTGCTTCTATTACAAGTAATGCTCCATCAAAATTCCCATT
>CAYWWR010000087.1:0-5547 GCA_964462165.1 uncultured Nitrosopumilaceae archaeon | reverse complement strand
ATACCGTTGCAGCATTTGATGGATTGCCTGTGACTTGGATGTTTTCATCAGTTGTTGCGTAATAATCCTTGAAGACACCATATCGCATCTGATTATAATACGAGTTCATTGTTTGTAGATAATAATCAAATGGAGCAGGCATTGCAAGTGAGAGTGTATTACTAGAATAAACCATAACACCATCCATGTATAGTTTCAGATAGTTTTCACCATTTGTAATTACAGTACATTCTCTTGTGAGAGGTTGATTTGCACTGGTATCAACCCACAATGTGTCAAAGTGTGAAGCCTCTACAGTATCTCCATAACCATGAACAAGCGTCCAATAGGTGCCATCAGAGTTTGTTATTGCAGCACAGTCAAGATAGTTTACTTGGCCGCTTGTTGTCATTATTTCTAGTTGGTTTTGAAAGTCATTGTGTAGTACGGGCTGGTTTGTAGCAGTAAGTGTAGCATGAACTAGAACCGCGTTTGTATTAGGTGAAATTGCATAATATCCAGAATAGCTGCCATCTCCAAATTGTGCTGGATCTGGCCCAGGCTCTCCAATGTGTAATCCTTGAGAATCCTTGTAAATGTCATATGGAGTGTTTTTTTCAGATACTGCAGTTCCATAATAATTCCAATATCTAGTATCAGACAAGACTTGCTGTTTTGTTTCAGTCTGGTTATCCAATGGATCAGATGCAACAAGACCTGATTTGGTCTGAGTTATAGAATATGTTGTAGATGCATATACTGCATGTGACAGCATCCCAAATGAGAACAACATTATCGTAGCAAAAGACAAGGCAAGAAATTGTCTTACAAATATTTCATGTTTTCTTGTAACTAGTCTTACCAACATTATTTCTAATGTCACATAATCTATCTGGATATGCTAGGAATATTCTGTAAGATTGATACATTTTTTCATATCAAGAATTAATTGAAAAAATAAGAGCCACTAATAAAAATATGTGGCGGAACATTTTGGTGCGGTCAAGTCGGAGTCACACCGCTTCTTCTAGACTGGAAAGTCTAACGTGCAATTACGTACACCATAACCGCATGGAATTATGTTATGATTATCTTTCATAAGACTAACCTCAGAATTATAGATAACAAGGTTCTAGTGAAAAACTAGAATATTTTAACTCTGTTACAAGATTACCAAATAATACAGCATCAAACATATTTTTGAACGGCAAGTGCATGACATCCGTTATTAAATTTGACTCACCCCAGTAACAAGTAATATTTTCAGGTAAAATTTATCGATCATATATAATAGCAAGATTGTACCAAAACAGGTTTCAGTGGCATCAACAGATACTCTAAACAACATAAAACCAAGTGTATCATTTCCAAAACATCAATACCGAACTTCACTTGGTATAACTTATGATATTCTTCAGGCATGCACTGATGCAGGCACAAACGGTATACTCATATCCAAAATATCCCAAAAAGCGAACCTATCACATGATGCAGTCATGCGTAACTGTAAGAAACTCATTGACATAGGCATGATAGAAACTAGTAGAATCAAAACCAAATACATTTTTACAACTACAGAAAAGGGAATCAAGTTTTTTTATGAACTTCAAAAATTTCAAGACATTATAAAAGAAATAAACATAAGATACTAGTCCAACAAACTACAAACTTGATGATTAATCAAGTACCATGACAGATGTTTCCTTTTTTCTGTAAAACAGAAAATAAAAAATCCACAGATTTGTTTCTTGATTTTATAAAGTAAAAGATCTTAAACGCTGCCAGGTATCAGTCGCAATCTTCCAAATATTACAACTGTTCCAATCATGACAGCCGTAATTACAGCCACGATTGAAATTGGAAATTCAGGTATTGCTGGTGCACCTAGTGCATTTGAAACCTGAAGAGTACCAACTGCAGTATCAAATGCTGCAACTTGTGAATCATAATTTGCGGCACTTGAGCGATATCCAATCACTATGTAAGAAGAGTTGGTTTGAGCAATGTCATACTTTGCTTTCAGGGTGTTAGTAGCACCTGAACAGTCCATAACAACTTCAGTAATACTTAGGCCATTGATGGTTTTAACTAGATTAGAATCATTGTTGCAAGTCATGTTTTGTGACATACGTTGTGACATGAGCATAGGAGTTGGGTTTGTACTTTTTGATTCAATGTTTATCATAAGTGACGCAACAGGTCGTGTTCCACCTGGTTGCATAGTATATCCACCAGGAGCTGCCATAACTGAAGTAGCTCCTGAAGTTCGTTTCATCTCAAAACCTGACCATCCATCTGGAAGTGTTATTTGAAATCCATAGTTAGAATTTACATATGTACCATTTACTGGAGTACGCTGACCCTGAAATGTACGCGGTGTACCTGATTGAGATTGGTATTGTGCACTTGCTTGACTGGCAAATATTGAACCTACCAGAAAAATCATTGCAATAAATCCTAAAAGTTTTAAATTATTCAATATGCTTCGTTTTCTTCTGAGTATTTATCCATTAGTGAACATAGTTCTTGAACAATATTTTTGATATCACAAAGATCAAACTAGGATGAAAAAACGTAAAACTGATTCAGAAAATACTAATTCGAATGCGACCTGTCAGCGTACAACCTAAGATTTTTTCTTTACAAGAAAAAAACCAATGATGAACAGTGATGCGCTTAACAGAAATGAAGTCATGTTGATAACTAGATATCCAATCCATAGATGTATGGGAACGTATAGTGTAGGAATGCAAAGTCCATGAATGAAACTGTCACATGTTGGAAATCGTTTTTGAAGTGTATCAGTAACTGAGGCAGATTGACGAGTCATTACACCTACAACATAAGGAGATAACAACAGAACAAGTCCAATGATGGATTTCCGGTCAGTCTTTAGAATTTTTTTAAATATTGGAATCATTTCAATCAGTGCAAAACATCTGCAAAACTCGGCTTTGACAGGTTAAGATTATGCAAAGTTTCACCAGTTACCATAATAGAAGATGTAATAAAAGACAGTATCGAAATTTGTCTCATTTTCAATAATCGATCCATCTTGAGATTATATAATGTGTTTGTTAACTTGCTAGCAAATAACACGCCATAACATATAGAGACCGTGGATGCAGATTTACCACTCTACATGGTTTGTTATTCCACGGTTTCTACTTGCAATGTTTGTACATTAGGCGGATATATCCAATAGTGTGTTTAGTTCAAACATACTTTCCATCATAGTCCAGATAGATATTTTACAATAAACAAACACAATCTTTTCTATTCAGATATGCAATCAATATTGCAGATTCTCTACAAGCGGAAGTTCTAAGGGTCAAATCCCTCAGAACAACCGCACTTGAATCTGATTTTTTTACACCAATCACAGCTGCCCTAGCCATGCTTTGGGTTAATTCAAGCAATAATGAGAGTCAGTTCTTATCTTTTTTTGAACTATTTTTTTTATAGACATAATGTGCAGTAACTATTAACACGGATCCAAATATTATGACTATAATTATTGCAGGAAATAAAATCAGCCCCATATTGAGGAATTGAAATTGTGGTGATGAGACAAAAACTGTGAATTTTGCCGCGTTTATAACAGTTGGAGCATCAATTCGTAACCAAATATCATAAGTTCCACCACTTGGGAATGTGTAATTCTCTGAAAAATCTCCGCCATGTATTGTCTTTGTCTCAAATTTATGTACAATACTGTTTGGGGCAGAGCTGGTGTCAGAGCTTAGCACCGTAATAGTTTCATTAAAGTTTGGAATATGTTTGCCAGTGTTTAGATCTTGAACACTAAAGTTCATGATAGATGGACTACCCACAGTAGGGGTAGGTGGAACAGTCTCAAATTGTACGTGAAGGCCATCGTTTTGGTTTTTCCAATCCTGATAGTTGAGTCCATAGAGGTGGCCATATGACGGAAAACTGGGAACAAATGCAATGCTACAAATCAGTGCAATTTGTACGACTTTGAAAAAAGACTTTGATCTTGTTTTCATTTAATGACTTGGTATTATCATGACTTGTAATATACCATAATGGTTTTTCACACGTATGTACAATCAAGAAAAACATGTATAGGATTTTTAAGGAATCCGCATTTGACATAACAAGTGAAAAAAATACGATTAATTCTACCTGCATGTTTTTGTATTTTAGTAATTTTTGCGTCTCATGATGCAAGTGCCAAGTCACCAATTTTGGAAACTTCTGGTGATGGTATTTTTGGAATCATGAATTGGCAACCTGATGCATTAAATTCAGATTCAGAAGCCATAGGAAATTACGAAGTGGTCGTTGCGCCAGACACGTTCAATCCCACAATGAATCAAACAACCCACATTCAATTCAAAGTCTACAACTACAATCAAGGCTATTATCGTGACAAATTGAATTATGCCGAGATGGGTGTCAATCACTTTACAATGGGAGTCAGAGTTTATCACAACGATATTCTCATGGACGAGTTTCTACCACAGTATCATGATGGAAGTTCATGGAATACAAATTATACATTTACAAAATCAGGAAATTATGTATTAAAAGTAGACTTGTATGACGTTGACAAGAACAACAATGTTGTAACTTATATTTTCAACATCTCAGTGTCAAACGAATTTGGTCCCATTTTTGCATACATCATAATTGCTGCAGCTGGGGCATTTACCACAGTCTTGATTTGGATGAAACTTGTCATGACAAAGAAAAAGCCTCAGCAGAAATAATCAACAATAAATCAAATTTTATGTTATAACAAGTGCTAATCTAAAAAGTATTTCCCGATTTTTGGAAAGATTTCATGTAATTGCTATACTATAGCCAGGAAATTGCTTTAAAGGTGAACAAATTATAAAACATGATCCAAGAGACTTCTAAAATGAGTAATGATAAATTTCTATTACCAGTTATTCTTATTGCGGTAATTTGTGCATCGATAATTGTCATAGCCTATTTTTCAGCAGAGGAAGCAGAAAATATTCGTCAGATTACCATAGATCGTAGAAATGCAGATGTGGATAATTTAGCAACCATAGTAGGTACAGTAGGCCCCAATCTCATCCACAAAGTAATTGAGACAAATTATTTGGGCATGCATTCGTTAGTAGTAATTTTGGACAACTCTGGAAACATAATAGCAATGACAAATGGAACAATTTTAAAAAATACCACATTAAAGGATCTAGATGTTTTCAAACAAGCAGTAAATGGAGAGACAGGAAGCAAAATCGAAACAATAGAAAATACAGAAATGTTTGTTTCGTATCACCCAATCAAAACATCGACTTCAACATGGGTAATGCTAGTCATCAGATCGTACAATGATTCGTTTTTGGGTTATGAGGCCGACAAAAAAGAGATAGAAATCACAATCATAATAGTAACAATACTTGTCACGGTTTTTGGGTTATATGCAAGAAGGGCATACAATACAACTGACAACCTTGCTAAAAAATTAGACAATGTAAACAAGGAATTGATTCAAACAGACAAAGAAAAAGGCGAATTTGCGTCAATGGTAAGCCATGACTTGAGAACTCCCATAGTAGTTATAAAAAA
>CAYWWR010000086.1:0-5803 GCA_964462165.1 uncultured Nitrosopumilaceae archaeon | reverse complement strand
GGAGAAAATCAACGCTTCTGGGATTAGTGGAGTAAAGAAGGTTGACCTGAAGAAAGCATTTGGAAAAGACTGTGAGAGTATACTTGAGGAATTAAAGGCAGATGAACAAATATTTATTGAAAAAAAAGGTGTGGCATACTTTGTTTGGACAAGAGAGAATTACGTTCAACATGTCACGCAAAATGATCCAAAATTCAAACTAATGCTTAACATGTTTGCAGGCGTAAACCAGTCTATTGCAAAAGTAAAGGCGCATACTGATGTACTGCAAGAAGAATTGGAACGATCTTCACCACGAGAAAACGTATCAAGAAATGATGATTTTGAAGGAGTCTTTAACAGTTCATTAAATGAATCCTCGACCTCTATTGGATGGATTCCATTTGATAAAATAAGAGAAAAAGTCTGTGAGAATCAAAATCTATCTAAAGAAAAATTCTATCAAATGACAACAAGTTTGATAGAAAATCATCAAGATAGATATGAAATTTCATCAGGCGGTCAAGAAGGTATTGTAATGCGCGGACTAGTTCATGGTTATGTGAGGAAGATCTAATGTATCCATATAGTCTAGATCTAAATCCGTATCCCAGTAGCCCAACCCCAACAGAAAAAGATGCAAAGATACTTGGAGGTAAAAGACACAAAGAGGCAAAGGCTGCCATAGTTGAATGCATAAAGGAACTAAATAGAAAAGTAGAAGGCAAGACTGCAGAAAATGGAGATTTTCGTGTAATTACAGTTGTACAAGATGTAGGTTCTGGTAAAACTCACTTGGCGTTGCATGTCAAAAGCATCAAAGGCAGACACAATGCAGAATGTTCCTATGTTGACTTGTCTACAATTTCGCCAAAAACTGTATCTGGAATCTATGATGCAATATTGAAGGGATTTGACAATGAGTTCTTTGTACAGTTACGATCAAAGTTCTTGAATTATCTAAGAGAAAATGCAGAACAAGGCGATAATTCTGCAAAAAAGGCGCTTGATTATACGTTTGTAAATAAACTCACTGGCATGACAATAAAAGAAAAGACTGAGGATATCATATCTGGAAAACAGTCTGCATCAATAGAAAACCTGACTGCATTTCTAATCCATAAATTTGATTATCACGAATCTATCTTGATTAAAAATATCATATCTAATTCATTTGATGAAATCAAAAATCTAGAGACGCTAATTGGAATGCTGTCGTCCATATCTAAATTAACTCATAGGTTTTTGGGAAAAGTTCTAATCTTTGAAATGGATGAACTTGATGGAAATAAGGACTCGATTGAATTTGTCAAGGGTGTGATAAATGCACATCTTCCAGCATCTGTGCTATTGTTGATAACCACACCATCTGGTTACATGGAAATTCAAAACACCAACCCATCTGTGTTTGATAGACTAGAAAAGGCAAATTACAAAATCGATTTGGCTGGATCAAACTCTAAAGATGAACTTGCTGAGATTGTTACAGAGTACATAAAACACAGTGATAAGAATGGTAAATTTGGACCTGAAGAGCAACAAGAATTGAATGAAAAGATCCAGGTCTTGTACGATGAATTTACAGAGTTTAGAAATGTGCGTTCTGTCATTAACATCTTGTATCAAGCAATGGAAAAGGCAACCCAGTCTAATTCTAAAACAATTGACGAGTCAGTAATTGATGAAGCAATAAGACAGTCATATCCTGGGCTTAGGGTACGGGGAAGTATCATGAATATACCAATATCTGATTTCTTGACAATACGAAGAAATGAAGGAAATAATGGAACTGAGATCAAAAATGCAATAAAAAGTTTAACTGTTTTTGCTCAGGAAATGGGTGCAATACAAAAACTTGAGAAACAAAATCTACTTTTAGATGCAGTTTACCAAGATAACTTTGGATCAAAAATTGGACTAGCTGTGATTGCTAATGAATTAGGCATTCCTGACTTGGAACAAATCTCAGACATGTCAAAAGCTGCTCTAGTTGACAAGCTAATCATACTTACAAACAAAAAAATTCAAACTCCATACAATGCTACAGTTGTGACAATTGACAAGTCCAAAGTGGTAGATTTGATATATTTCAATAACAAGTATGCTGGCAAAAAAATCACTGAAGAAGATAATGAGCGAATTGAACTATTGGCAAAAACTCTAAGCATTACCACCTGATCCTGGGCTATCTTTTTAAAAAGTAACATACACATTTCTTTTATGACAAATAGTGAACTTGACGAACTTCTCTCTCAACGACACAAGGAAGTGACATTATTTGATTTTGAGGGAAAACAAGTGCCTTGTATTGTCATAGACGGAAAAAAATTTGATGATATGATGAAAGTCATTGCAGGAAAACCGGTTTCTGTTGAAACAAATCTTAACATATTACAAGATGGTCTTGGCCATGTTTTTGTCAGAATTACATTGCAGTTTTCATACGGAAACATTGAAGAAAAATTTCTCATATATGCAAATGAGGCAGTAGATTTCTTTGAAGAGTTGGCTGAAAATGCCTTGCTTGCATTGTCTTCTAATTCGCAATATGGAAGCTCTAATGTATTCATGATACAATTGCCAAAACCTGAAAGAGCTCAGAATGCATTAGATATAATCAGAAAGGGATTGCATAAGTAAATGCGGTTGCCGGGATTTGGACCCGGGTCGCAGAATTGGCAATCCCGCATAATAACCAAGCTATACTACAACCGCTTAACCGATTTAGAAATTATTAGTCTATTAAAGGATACTGTTTGGAATACAATTTTTTAACACGATGTTGTGTATGTATATCATGGATAAACAACTCGAAGAAAAATTAAATCAGAAAATAAGTGAGGTTGCAGACAAGTCTGATGAAATTTTAAAAGTCACACAATCATTAGATGAACTAAATTCTAGTTCTAATTCATTTGGTTATGGAATTGTAATAGGGCGATTATACAATTCATTTTATTATCAATGTAGGAGAATCCTAAAACGTAATCCGACAAATGAAGAATTTGAGGAATTTCTTGAAATTTTAAACAAGAAACAAAAAGAAATTCTTAATCTGTTAAAATCAGACTAGGCAGTTTTTAGTGGAATTACTTTAATCATTGGAGTGCATGGTAATTTCACAGATGCACCGTGAAGTGCTTTTCTTGCTGCCTCTAGGTGTTCTTTCTTAACATGTGCTTCCATTATCACTTGACCAATTTCAATGCGTGCTGCTAAACTTACAGCTTTACCAAATGCACCTCTCATTCCTTCTGACAATCTGTCTGCACCTGCGGTTGAAATCATCTTGTTTTCTCTTAGAAGGATATGTGGATATACCCTAAGTGTTGAATAGTAACCTGTTTCTCCGGTAACTGTTTCTATTGCTTTATTTGCAGATAATCTAGCTGCCTCTATTGCCATGTGTCTTATCTGCATCTTTTGACTAGAACAGAGTTGTACGCAATAATCATAATCACCATCTCTTTTTCCTCCGTAAAACTTTGCAATTTTTATCTGTGGTTTACCCTTGATGTACTTCTTTCTTGTATATGGTTGGCCATTTCCAACGCGGTAGTTTGCTCCGTGCATAATAACACTTTTTTTTGTTTATTGAGGTCCTATATTTTAAGGGTGAGATCCTAAAACGCTCTATGTACTATCTAGATCAAAATATTCTAGTCATACATATTCATTTTCTGGTTATGTTATCTGATTTTTCTCAATATTGAAATTCTGTCAAAATGTGCAAGATCTATTATATTGCTAATGGCTTCATGACTCTTAATGTCTGAATTAGAGTCTAAGGTAGAAGGACTATTGGTAAAAGATCACGTCCTTGTATCCAACAAAGAAATGCAGCATAACTTGGAGCAGAAAGGATTTGGGGAAATGATGAAAAAAAAATTCTTTCTCAAGCCGTTTGAATCTTTATACTTGCTTTATGTTGACAAGCTCAAACTTTTACGAGGAAAATATGTGGTAGATTTTGATTCCATGATGACGGAATGTATGAAAAATGATCCTGATTCTTTTACCAAATTTCTCATATACCGTGATCTAAGGACTAAAGGATATGTAGCAAAAGATGGATTTGGATTTGGTTCTGACTTTAGAGTTTATGAGCGGGGACAATTCGGAGAAAAAGGCGCAAAATATGTTGTATTTGGCATGACTGAAGGTAGAAGAGAGAAAATAGGGTTACTGCAAAAACAAATTGAAGATATCACTACTATGGGAAAAGAGCCAGTACTTGCAGTAATTGAACGACGAGGCGAAGTGATTTATTACAAAGTTTCTAAAATCCAGTTCTATCAAAACAAAGATCAGCCCAATTTTCCGGTAGAGTCTTAAATACGATAAAACCGTTTTTCGTACTATGGAATTTAAAGAGATTTACTGCTTTAATTGTAAAAAAAGTCTAGGAAGGTATAACGAAAAATACTTTACAGATCAAAAAATGGGCGAGATAATAAAGGCAAATCATGCTTCACATGTTTATGAAGGACATGAAATTGTAGTGAAAAGAATCACTGTTGATTAATCTATTACAAGTGATATTTCATCAAAGACACAGGGTCTTACTTATCAATCATAAGTAATCATTTTATAGCTATTCCAGTTTTCTCAAACTGTTGAAGACTAGATTATTTCTACTTGGTTCTATACTTTTAGGATCCGTTCTCATGTTTGGATTTGGACACTCTGCCATGGCAATGACTAGCGGTATTACGTTGACTCCTCCAGCTTTGGTGGATGTATCTGGCCAACCACTTACTAGTTTTCAAATTGGTCAAGAAATTGGTGTTTCATCAACTCTTACAAACCATGGTACATCTGATGAAAAGCTCACCTATTTGGTTCAAGTCATGGATAGTAATGGAGGTACTGATTTTCTACAAGGATCTTCACTTCTTGGCAATGGTCTTCCTAGTAACCAAACCGTTACAGAATCTCAAGTATGGATTCCAAAAAGTTCTGGACAATACACTGTTGAAGTGTTTGTTTGGAGTAGCTTAACTTCTGCAGTTCCATTAACTGATGTACTGCACACTACAATTACTGTAGAGTAAATCTGTGAAAGACTGTATTTTTTGAATTTAAATCTTGGGTAGAAATTCATAGGACGAATTCTTCCTATTCCTTAATTATGATAAAAATTTTTGAATGTTTATGCCTGATGAATCGTGCAGAACCTGCGGCGGAGAATTAACAAATCATACATTGTGTTCTTGTTGCAGAAAGTCCACTAGAAAGAAATGTAAGATGTGCAATCATGTTACTTTACTCCAGCCTCATCCGTATTGCATAAAGCAACCACTTTTACAACAAACACCATTACTTGTCCAAGTTGTTTCAAAGAAAACTCCTCTGTCTAGAAATTATCTCCATCTCTCATTTCTTGCAGTTACAGTAGTTGGATTTCTAATTTTAGGACTAGTTTCCACATCTGATCATGGCATTTCTCCCAGTATGATACCAGATGAGGCTCAAGCCACTAACTCTAGTGATATAGTACACATTTCATCTAGTTTTCCAGTAGAATACGGAAAATCATATGATAACTGTCTTGCCTATGGAAGTGGAGAATCTATAACAGTAACTTGTCCAACTAATGACGGGTCTGTATACAAAGGAATATTGAATGTTCCAATGGATTTGAAAAAAGATTTTTCAGATTCTGTATTTTCAATTCGTGGGGTTTCAGTGACAGAAAATCCTGATGGCTCTGTACTTTTACAGTATCAGATGAAAAAATATCTGACAGACTATTTTGGAAATTAGGAAAAGTATATGAAAAGTGCTCCCGCCGGGATTTGAACCCGGGATCACTGCCTTGAGA
>CAYWWR010000085.1:0-5824 GCA_964462165.1 uncultured Nitrosopumilaceae archaeon | reverse complement strand
CTGTACCTGCAGTACTGGTGTCCGCAAAGCATGTCACATAGTTTACGTTCTGTGATCCTCCGGTCTGAACATACAATCCATTTTCGTAAAAGTTGGATGGTACAGTTTGCGATGGTGTTGTTACAACGGCATGGAACAAGACAGCATTAGAAGGCGGGGCTACGCCATAAAATCCAGTCCAGTTACCATCAGGCGATTGAACTCCAATGTGAAGGCCCTGAGAGTCTTTGAAGAGATCATACGGTGTGTTGTTAACTGTAGCGCTTCCTCCATAGTGCCAGAAATTTTGGTCTGCAAGAAGTTGAGATTTTGTTTGTGTATCATTTGTTAATGAATCAGCAACAACAAGTCCTGATTGTGTATTTACTAGAGTATGCAATTGCGAATTTGTAGTTGCAGATGAAGTATTTGATGGCAAGCTAGTACCAATGTTATTGATTGCTGATACTCTGTACGTGTATGTTGTACTTGGAGACAAGCCTGTGTCAGAGTATGTTGTTGTAGTGGAGCCAGTATTGGATACAATTGTACTCCATGTAGAACCACCACTAGTAGATCTTTCAATTTTATAACCTGTAATAGTCGATCCACCATTATTTGTAGGCGCAATCCAGCTTAGATTGATTTGTGACGAAGAAGCTGCAGATGCAACAAGACTGGACGGAGGTTGTGGGGCAGATAGTTGAACAGGTGTAGTTGTAGTGGCAGTGTTTGATGGAGAGCTAGTCCCTACAGAGTTAATTGCAGAGACTTGATACGCATATGTTGTACTTGGAGATAGTCCAGTGTTAGAATATGTTGTAGAAGTGGAACCAGTATTTGATACAATTGTACTCCACGAGCCATCATTAGTTGATCGTAAAATCTGATAACCAGTGATTGGAGAACCGCCATTATTACTTGGTGTATTCCAGCTCAGATTTATTTGCGAAGACGAGATTGCAGTAGCAGTAAGACCAATAGGAGACTGTGGGACAGTTATTGGTGAATATGTTGTTGCAGATGCAGTGTTTGAGGGAGAGCTAGTTATCAGCACAGTGATTGCAGATACACGATAAGTATAGGCAGTACTTGGAGATAGTCCAGTGTTAGAATATGTTGTTGTAGTGGAGCCAGTATTGGATACAATTGTATTCCAAGTAGAACCACTATTAGTTGATCTGTCAATTTGATATCCAGTCAAGAGTAAACCACCAAGATTTGAAGGTGTATTCCAGGACAAATTAATTTGAGAAGTTGATACGGCTTGAGCAGTAAGATTTGTTGGAGGATTGAGCAAGATGGGCAATGACAAGGCATCGGCAGTGGAAACAGTAGAGGAAAATATCAATAAAGAGAAAACCAGCACACTAGAAAATACCAGATATTGTTTTTTCACTGATTGTAGATAATTTCATGCATTATCCCAGTATACATAGAAAATACCAGAATGTCGTTACATATTTTTTTTATGACACCATATAACAAAATATTTTTTCATTTGTACAGTACACTATTGTGAGATCAGAGTTATGTTAGACATAATCAAAATTTAAAAACAAGCCATATTTTTCGTCACATACCAGACTAGATTTTATTTATAAAAATAATACACTACACTTGAAACGTGTAGTTTAGGAACGATCCACCTACTTGTTGCCTACTGGTGCAACAGGAGGATTTACTCGAATATGCCCACTTCCATGTGGATGTCCTGGAAATGGAATTAGTTCTGCAGGTATTGGAGATGGTCCATGTTTACTAGAGGCCTGTACAGTGTTTGTTGCCATAGGTATTAGCAAGATCATAAAGATCATTAGGCCAAAAATAAGCCTGTTATGCTTTTTCATGTCTTATGACATGATTCAATTGTTATGTGACTTTGCCATAAAGTTACCATAACAATCTTCTGACAACATTACATTATTGTAATAGCATAAATGATAATTTCCATTACTTGAATTATCATGTAAATGATATATTTTTCTAGAAAAATATTACTTTATCATTAAAGTAAATGAATCACATCAAATAACAAATGTCAAAGACATCACAATTTTTTAGCATTGAGAAACAACATAATTATGACAAGGTAAGAGAGACACTAGTATCAACAATTCTTGAAAAAACTCTGTCTGATGCAGGAATTTATCACCAAGTAATATTAGAATTAGACAGAAAATATAATTCAAATTTGCATGATTGTTACAAGCATCCGGAATATCTCAGTACAACATTAGAGAATCATCATAAAGACATGTATGACATCATAATAACATCAATCAATAGATATCTAGAGATATTTTCTTACGAAAATTCTATTACGAAATTTTTGCAGACAATTAACCACTAGCACAAAAACTATCATGGGTTACAATAAAACAATAATCTTGAGATGATCACATCACTCCAGAATAAACTTACATAAAAAATGTTCAGGAATTTCTAAGCAAATTCAGATAATATTTGAGATATACCAAATTACGTTGAATCAAAGCTGTGATGTTTGTTGGGATGACATTGACGAAATTGACATTGACACAGAAACGAATTCTGATGGCAGTATCATATGTTTCAAATGCCAGTTAGAATCGGAAGGGATGTAAGCCTAAAATCTATGCGTGTCAAGTCATCAGGATCAAATAAACGGTATTCTACCATCAGTTTTATCCTTTTTACAATATTTTTGTTGTACGTTTTCTCTTTTCAATTAGCTCGTGCAGATCCTGGATATCCATCCATACCCATACAGAATTTTAGCAATTTTACGTGTGTTGCAGGTGTAGGTAGCGTGATACTCACAGGATACATCATCAATGGAGATACGGCTTTCAAAGCAATTTTTCTCAAGATGCTTGTGCTTGATAGTCAAGGAAATGTAATTGCAACTGGATATGGAAACATATCAGATGTCAAACCACATGAAACAACGCCCTTTGATGCAATAGCTAGATTTAGTGGTAATTTTTCATCATGCACCATCCAAATTGATAATGCCATACCAAAATAGTCCTAGTTTGTAGAAAAATCACACTAGATTCTAAAATTTGTAACAAATGTGTCCCAAAATAAAACTAGAGGATAACTACATGTTATTTCTACGATTTATTTTAATAAAAAAATTTGAAATGATCAAATATTGAAGACCCGTAGTGGATGGAGTATAATCAGGATGATCTTAGATGTAGCAAGACTTGGAGCAACCAAGTCAAGAATAATGCATGACACATATCTTTCATCTGAGAAGACAAGTGTTTATCTTAAATTTTTAGAACAACACCAGTTACTAAGATGTGAATTTGGTAGTAAAATATATCACACAACTGAAAAAGGATTCAACATACTAGATGAATCAAGTAATCTAAATGAATTTTTGAACAAATTAGATCCAAGATTTTCAGATATTAGTTCATCAAAGGAATTTTTTGACCAGATTAATTAAAAAAGAATTCATCTTCTACAATGATATTACATAACATGACATCTCACTACTGGAGTAAGCCATGTTTAATATACATAATATAAAAACAAAACAGAGTGTATCATGAAAAATAGATATCACTTACCAAGAAAAAGGTGAATTTGATGCATCACATCAATAAATCTACTGAAAAAATAAGTATGCACCAGGCAATTGAAATTGCAAAAAAATTTCTTGAACAACATCACAATGTTAGTAGTGCCAAAGCAATTTTTGATAAAGATAAATGGTTTGTTACAATGTGTGTTGGAATGTCAAAGAATGATACACGACAAGTGCAAATAGATGCCGTCACTGGAAAGATACTAGGATGTACATAAGAAAATTTTCTACATTATACGAAATATCATACAATTTGTACAAATTATCGATAAATGAGAGATAAAGATCTAGAAGATTCTTTCATAGTATCTTAAATAAATTATCATCATATGAAAAACATGCAGGATGTAAGAATAGTAGAGATACAACTATCACCAGATACAATATGGGAAATATGGTCTAAAGGCGAAGTTTTTGCAGGCAATGATCCAGTTTTTTGGAGAAGAGATGTGTATGGTGCCTGGATCTTTCGCCCTCACTATGGAAGAAAAGATTCAGAGTACGGATGGGTAGTAGATCGTATAGAACCACTCAAAGAGGGTAATACGGATACAATCTCAAATTTACGCCCAATGCAATGGGAAAACACCGTACGAAAAGCAGACGGTTCAATTGAATGTCATGCAACCTCAACTGGCATCCATAATGACAAACCTATCGAATTTTTTGATTAGTGCTTGATGAACTTGAGATACATCTAGTCATTGAGAAATTTATAACAATAGTTTGATGAAATGCAAAGTACAGTCATTTGTGTAAAAAAATATGGGTTTTGCATCACAGGTATGGAGAGGAATGCTTTGTTCTAACTGTAACGTAGAACAATTCTGTGGGAACCCATCAAAACCCACTTATGGTGTAATCAAATCAATTGTTGATAAAGTGATGGTAAGATTCTTCTATTACATTAATACAGATGGGTGGATTTCATGTGATATTGTTTGTATAAATGGAAAATAGATATTCAATAATAAAATTACAAGTGAACATCAGAAGATGCAAGTTGTTGTAACTAGGGACAGTAGAAAAAACATAATGTTATGGATCCATATTACTAGTAATTTTTACAGAGTGTACACTCCTAATGGTTAAATTCCACAGATCGTAATTGCATATGTGCGAAATTTTCTACATGACAATATAGATAGAACTGATTTTTTGGCAATGAATTTAGACAGTAGGATCCGTAATGCAATACAAGTAGCAAGAAAATTTCTAGAACAATATAATTCTCCAGTAGTATTCAAATCTGCAATTCTTAATGATACAATATGTAAAATAACAATGGATATTGGCCTAACACATGAAAAAATCGTCCAAGTCAGTGTCGACATCATCACTGGTACAATATCAGAATACAAACAATAGGCAATATTTTTATCATAATAGAAAAAATTAATTTGTTTCTCGAATACTTTTTAGATCGTGATATATTTTTCATATAGAAGATTATTACGGTAAACTCATGAGCAAACTTAATGTGCTAATATTTTCGGTAAAAAATATGTCAGTTTTTTCAAAAGGTGAAAGGGTTCGCATAATAGAAGAACAAGAAAAAAACTCAGACAAGATATATCTTATAAAAAACATAAAGAAACACAGTAAAGGTGGGACACTGTACCTGTTGAAACTCCTTGATGAAAATCCAGTCCTGCGACTTTATTATGAGAGTGAAAAGTCACTTCTTGAAAGAATTTGTTAAGAATCTGATTACATAGTACTAATCTTATGCCTGTAGGATAACACTATCAGATTACAGAAGTTTTTGCATCAATATTGTGCCTAGAGAAGCAAGTCCACCAGGTATCGGCGGAGGTCCCAGTAGCAAAGTTGTCGAAGAGGCAGTGTTTGAGGGAGAGCTAGTACCAATAGCATTGATTGCAGAGACTTTGTAGCTATAAGTCAAAAGAGGAAGCAGTCCAGTGTCAGAGTATGTTGTTGCAGTAGAGCCAGTATTTGATACAATTGTACTCCACGAGCCACCATTAGTTGATCTCTGGATCTCATAACCAATTATCGGCGAGCCACCATCACTTGAAGGCGCATTCCAACTAAGATTGATTGCAGAAACTTTGGTGGAAGATGCAGCAAGTCCACTAGGTGGCTGTGGCACAGTTACACTAGAATCACTAGTTGTTGCAGATGCAGCATTTGATGTAGAGCTAGTACCTACGGAATTGATTGCAGATACACGATAAGTATAGGCAGTACTTGGAGACAATCCGGTATCTGAATATGTTGTTGTGATAGAGCCAGTGTTAG
>CAYWWR010000084.1:0-5830 GCA_964462165.1 uncultured Nitrosopumilaceae archaeon | reverse complement strand
AGAACCTAAAGTTGAACTAAAACCAGAACCTAAAGTTGAACTAAAACCAGAACCTAAAGTTGAACTAAAACCAGAACCTAAAGTTGAACTAAAACCAGAACCTAAAGTTGAACTAAAACCAGAACCTAAAGTTGAACTAAAACCAGTCTCTGAACAAGAAATATCTGAAGATCCATTTTCTGGAATATCTACAAAAGATATTGAAAAATACTCTGATCTATTTGATGTACCGCCGCCAGAAAATGATGGTCAAGCAAGGAAACTTGCATCTGATATTAGACAGTGGATTTCTGCCGGACGACCAAAAACTAAACAAAAAGATGAACCAAAAACAGAATCTAAATCTGAATTAAAAACTGAAAAGGAAACAAATGAAGAGTCAAACGATGAGAAGCCTATAAAGAAACGTTCGTTATTTGGATGGATGAAGAAATGAAAGTGAAAACAAAAGATCTGCTCACGCTAAATGAGTTGAATAAAAATGAATTACTTGGAGTAATCGATAGTGCTATAAAATTAAAAAAAGATTTGAAAAAAGGAATCTCAAAACCCCTTCTAAAAAATAAAACACTTGCTATGATTTTCCAAAAACCTTCAACTCGTACTCGAGTAAGCTTTGAAACTGGAATGTTTCAATTGGGTGGACATGCCCTCAATTTGTCTGCAGATGATTTACAGCTAAAACGTGGTGAAACAATAGAAGATACTGCCAAGACTCTCTCAAGGTACGTTGACGTAATTATGGCTAGGGTGTATTCTCATGATGAGATAGAAATATTGGCAAAAAATTCAACAGTTCCTGTAATAAATGGACTCTCTGATTCTTTTCATCCTTGTCAGATATTGGCAGATCTGATGACAGTTAAAGAGAAAAAGAAAAAGCTTGAGGGATTGAAAATTGCATGGATTGGAGATGGAAATAATGTATGCAATTCTATGATCTATGGGTGTGCAAAAACATCTGTTGACATTAGCATTGCAACTCCCAAAGGGTACGAGCCAAATCACGATGTAATAAAAGAATCAAAAAAATTCATAGATATTGAACTATTGAGCGATCCAATATTGGCAGTGAAAAATGCCGATGTCGTAGTAACTGATACATTTGTTTCAATTCATCACCAAGCAACCGATAGGACAAAGGATTTTCTACCTCGTTTTCAAGTAAACTCTAATTTAATGAAAAAAGCAAATCATGATGCAATTTTCTTGCATTGTCTTCCTGCAAAAAGAGGCCAAGAGGTTACAGGTGACGTAATAGATGGTCCGCAATCTGTAATATGGGATGAAGCAGAAAATAGACTCCACGCGCAAAAAGCATTGATGGTTTCATTGCTCAGAGTCTAACGTTTATAAGAGCTTCACCAAAATTTTTTGTAAATAGGTTTAGCAGATGGCATATTCACAAATATTACGTAGATCTAGGGATGAGAAGACTAACTATAAGAAAAGAAGACATCTTCTTATGGGTAGAAGAGACTTTATCACAGTTCAGATATCCAACGAAAATACCCTTGTACAAATCCATAAACCTGAAATGGAAGGTGACAAGGTTCTTTCGTCAGCTCATTCTCGATCGCTTCTAAATAAGGGCTGGAAGGGATCTAGGAAAAGTATACCTGCAGCATATCTTACTGGTTATCTTGCAGGTAAGAAAGCACTTGCAAGTGGAACAAAAAGTGCAGTACTCTATACTGGTACTAGAAAATATACTCAAAGAATTGCAGCAGCATTGAAAGGAATAATAGATGCAGGTGTAGAAGTGCCAGCAGACGCAGAAACTTTTCCATCTGAAGAGAGGATTAGTGGTAAGCATCTTAAAGTTGCAAATGAAATTGATAAAGTAAAATCTGCAATAGATAATGAGGTTAAATCCAAATGAGTAGAACAGAACAGAGATCAAGACCACCGAGAAGAGAACCAGAGCAAATATGGACTCCAAGAACAAAATTGGGGACACTAGTGGCAACTGATAAAATAACATCAATGAAAGAAATTTATGAAAATGGCTATAGAATTCAAGAAGCTGGAATTATTAAAAAATTATTACCAGGAATTAAAACTGAAGTAATAGATGTTGGAATTGTTCAAAAACAGACAACCAACGGTGAATATACTAGGTTCAAAGCACTTGTTGCAGCAGGCGATGAAAATGGCTGGTTGGGAATAGGACAAGGCAAATCAAAACAAATGAGAATTGCAATTGAAAAAGCAACAAATCAAGCTTATCTTAATGTAAGTCCAGTAAAACTTGGCTGTGGAAGCTGGGAATGTAGATGTGAACAACATCACTCAGTTCCATTCAAAGTCAGGGGAAGAGGTGGAAGTGTTACCGTGGAAGTTATTCCGGGCCCACGAGGTCTTGGTCTTGTAGCAGGTGGAAATATTAGAAATCTTCTGAAATTAGCTGGTTTAAAGGATGCATGGACAAAAAGTACAGGGTCAACAAACACCATGACTTCTACATCACGAGCTGTTCTGGACTGTTTGAGACAAACATTTAGTCAGGGTTGAATGAAGATATGGGTAAAGCTTTCTTAATAGTTAGAATGAAGGGAACTGTCAATGTTCCTTACTGGGCAAACACTACCATGGATCTTCTAAACTTGGATAAAAGATTCAGAGCTACAATAATTCCAGAAAAAGATAACACAAAAGGAATGCTTGATAAAATTAAGCATTATGTATCATGGCAGGAAATTGATGTATCCACCACAAAAGAATTGTTAGAGAAAAAGGCACGCAAGGGTGGATATCAAAAAATTACTGATGCAGATATGGCCCAATTGGGATTCAAAAATACTGATGAACTTGCAAAATCACTTGCTGAAGGTTCTGTTACATTATCTAAACTAAAACCACTCAAACCATGGTTTGCTCTATCACCGCCCAAACATGGATTCAAACGAAACACCAAGAAGATGTATGGAGAAGGTGGAGTTCTTGGTAGTCACAAAGAACTTCTAGCACAAGTGAGGCTAATGATGTAACATGCCAACAAGAACTAGAAAAACAAGAAAATATCGAGGAAGTAGACACTGTGGTTGGGGACAAATCGGTCAGCACAGAGCAAGTGGTCACAAAGGAGGACTTGGTCAATCTGGTTTACACAAACATCATTTCATAAGAATGCTAATGACTGATCCGAAACATTTCGGCCATGATTCCACTCACCCACCACATCCAAATCTTGTCCGTAAATGGGTTAGCGTAAGAGACTTGGATGATATCTTTGCAAAATCTGGAAAACAGGAAGGTGGAAAGAAATTGATAGACCTTACTGAACTAGGCTACGACAAGCTGTTAGGAGGAGGACAGACTGAAAATGCTTATGTTGTTAAGGTGGAAAAATTCTCTGCTTCCGCCGAAGAAAAGATAAAACAATCTGGTGGCGAGGTGCAAGCAGTAGCTTGACAGCAGAAGAAGGTACAGCCTCTGCCGGTTTTTTAAAAACTATTATCTCAAAAGCTGAAGTCTATATTCCACAAGTACCAAAACCGAAAAAGAAAATTTCACTTCAAGTCCGTTTGATGTGGTGTGGAATTGCATTATTCATCTACATGATAATGGGCCAGACTCCTTTGTATGGTGCATCTACCCCGTCCTTTGACTTTCTCGCATTTGCCAGAGTAATTTTTGCCTCACAACAAGGTACACTGATAGAACTTGGAATAGGACCTATTGTTACTGCCGGACTCTTGATGCAACTTTTAAAAGGTTCTGAGATTTTTCATCTCGATTTTAAAAAGCCAGAGGACAGAGAACTATACCAAACAGCAACTAAGATTGTTACTTACATTGTAATCATAGCCGAGTCTTCTTTGTATGGAATGGCAGTATATGGACCGAGAATGCCAAATCACGAAGCTATCTTCATTTTGATAGGACAATTAATTGGTGCATCTGTGATAATCATGTTACTAGATGAACTAGTGCAAAAAGGATGGGGACTTGGCAGTGGAATTAGTTTGTTTATTGCAGCAGGTGTGGCCCAACAAGTAGTTTGGAGTTTGTTCAGTCCAGTACCTGCAGGAGATGGAGGTCCAGTAGGTGTATTTGCAAATATTATACATGGTGCATTGCAACATGACTTTTCTAATCTCTTTTTCAGGGCTAATCAGCTACCTGGCATATTTGGTCTACTCATAACAGTTGGAGTCTTACTGATTCTTGTCTATACACAAGGAATCAAGATCGAAATACCTATCGTATCTACAAAATACAGAGGATTTTCTGCAGTATATCCAATCAAGTTGATGTACGTGTCCAACATTCCAGTAATTTTGGCTTCTGCACTTACTGCTAATGCTGTATTTGTGGGACAAATAATGTGGGCTAACTTTAACCCGCGAAATGCGAATCCCTTTATGAATTTCTTGGGAATGTTCGATCCTACTTCCCCATCCACTCCTACTGGAGGTATACTTTACTATGTTACAGCACCACGTGGCCTTGATATTGTTGCATTAGACCCAACCAGAGCTGTTTTGTATATTCTATTCATGGTTGGAATAGTTGTCTTATTTGGTAGATTGTGGATTGAACTTGGAGGTCTTTCTGCAAAAAGTGCAGCCAAGAACTTGCTTGATGCTGAGGTACAGATTCCTGGCTTTAGACGTTCAAACCAACCTGTTGAAAATCTACTTCAAAAATACATTCCATCTGTCACTATAATTGGTTCTATCATACTGGGATTGTTAGCTGGTACTTCTGATGTACTGGGAACATTTGGATCAGGAACAGGAATGTTGTTAACAGTTGATATCTTGATTAACTATTACAATTTACTTGTTCGAGAAAGAGTCGAGGAAGTAATGCCTACCCTGGGTGCATTGCTTGGCAGAAAGTAAGCGCGTCATAATTGTGGGAATTCCAGGTGTTGGAAAAACCACTGTTGTATCACGAGTAGTGGAATTATTAAAAGAAAAAAGTATTCGAGTAAGTGTATCAATTTTTGGAACAGTGATGTTTGATGAAGCAAAAAAGAAAGGAGTACAAAATCGAGATGATCTCAGAAAACTTTCTGTCAAGCAACAAAAAGAATTACAATCTCTTGCTGCAAAAACTATCTCTTCTATTGATGATGATGTGATAATTGTGGATACACATGCATTCATCTCAACAAAAGAGGGATTTTATCCTGGACTTCCACACAATGTTTTAGAAATTCTCAATCCTGACAGTTTCATAATGATAACTGCCCGACCTGAAGAGATCTATAATCGTAGGATGACTGATACAACTAGAACTAGAGATATTGTTTCCATTGATGAGATAAAAAAAGAGCTTGATGTCACAAGTGCAATGTTGTCAACTTGTTCAATACTATGTGGTTCTCCAATCAAGATGGTTCTTAATACAGAAGGCAAAGTTGATGAAGCGGCAAGAGGTATTCTTAATGCAATGGGGTATAACAATGGAACATAGCATATTTCTTAGTTTCATAAATTCTATAGTGCTTCAGATACCTGGTCTGAGTAGAGGACCATTAGGTAGTGCAAATCCCATTGTAAAAGGAATGATCCCGTCTGCCTTTGGTATCATGGGCATATCTGTAGGTCTTAACCTGCTTAATGCAATAATAAAACGAAAGATGGTTGACCAAGAAAAACTCAAAAGATTACTCAAGGAAACAAGAGCCTGGCAAAAGGAAAGGATGGCTGCCTTCAAGTCAAAAGATCAAGCAAAAACAGATGAGCTTAACAAAAAATCTGCATACATGAACAAGATGAACATGGAAGTGATGCAAATGAACATGAGGCCAATGATGTTTACTTTTCTCCCATTGATTCTTGTGTTTTATTTCGTACTTCCTCCGCTATTTTCCTAT
>CAYWWR010000083.1:0-6034 GCA_964462165.1 uncultured Nitrosopumilaceae archaeon | reverse complement strand
CTATCTGGGCTATTCTTTCAGGTGTTGCAAACAATCCTGAATAGATTACTTCCATTCCTGCATCTCTAAATGCCCTGCACAGTACCAATGCCCCTCTGTCATGGCCATCTAGTCCTAGTTTTGAAACCAAGATTCTGATTCTCTTTGTTTGGGCCTTTTGAGACATGTGTATTTCAAGTAAATTTTCTGTTTTAAAAGCTTTATTTGAGATCGTAATTTGTTTTTAATTTGATAAAATTCTCTAGTTTTTTATCCTAGGATTGTGAGTGGAAAATAAGGTCAGGAGAGGCAAATAGGCTAGAAATATCATTCTGAATCATGACAATTCCTGACTTATATGTACACAAAACTCCTAGTAGCCATGTTAAAAGAACTATTTGCAAAACTAAAATCTTGCACTTGCAACAAGTCATCAACTAGTGACGTAAATGCATTCAAGGAATCTGCAAAAACTGATGAAAAAGATTCAAAATCCTAAGATCTTAATTATTACCACAATGAAATGACCTATTGGTAAAATTAACCCCTTATTTTCAATCTAAAACTAGGCTCTGATGTAAACGCCTTTTTTTGAATTTATTTTTTCTTTTGCTGGGTGTATTTTCTTGGCTGTAATTCTTCTAGTATGTCTTGTATGTATGCTCGGTCTGACCCCTCGTTATCTCTGAGCAACTTTACTAGGTTGTTAAACGTGTCAGGTTTTCCATCCTTGTAATCCTGTTCAAACTTTGCCAATGTCTCGTGAGATATTTTCTTTTTTGGACTATTGGCAAGTCTTTCTAGCATTTCAATGGCTCGTTTCATTGTCATAACTTGTTTCTCTGCTAGTTGATTTCATTCAGGTCTAATATTTTTTTCATTGCAAGTCTTTTCTCCAAAGTCTTTTTATTTCTCAATGTCATATTATACAGTGGATCATCTCTATAGTCTATGCAGATTAGCTGATGAGGTATCTATTTCTACTACCTGTTATTTGAAATGTCATAAACAAACAGGAGATTTGGTAACTTGACAAAATACTATTGCCCAAAATGTGATAAAAAACTCTCAAAATCTGAGGTGGAAGGGATTTTCTGTTCAAACTGTGGCAAAGTCACACATATTGATACTGAATCAATCAAACATTCTACTGCAGAAGATGCAAAGAAGAGAAAACAAAAGTATGTTATAGTATCTGCAATCGCTGCGGGCTCTATATTTGTGGCAGTGATGGGAATACTTGGTTACTTGGCAGGTCCACAATTTTATGAATATTCTTTGGAATGCAAAAAATATGTAGATAATGGAACCATGCCAATTTTGGATGCAAATCTGACCTTGACAAAATCAGAAATTGAAGGAAATACTACACAAGAATGCATGTCGTATGGAAATGACACTTATTGTTACCAAGTCGGTATGAATCAAACGCCAAAACCTACTGACCCCAATTGGTCATGTGATGTTTTGGCAATAACTTCTGTTTCAAACTATACTGCAAATACTATAACCCAGGCAGCAGAACAGCCCTGATGATTCCCTAGTATACTTTTTCAGATCCTGACCGTTATCTCAGCATGATTTTAAAAAAATTATCTTTGAATTCATCCATGTCTACCAACCTTTCAGATTCTATTCTGATCTCGTTTACCATGGAGTGATACTTGTTCCTGTAAACCTCTTTTAATACGCCTTGTAAATATTCTGGATTGTCAAGTGATTCCTGAATTCCACAGTTGTGCAATGCTCGGAGTTTGGATAAAACCGCATTATAATTGGCATTTCCATGTTTCATCAATACTAGTTCAACACAAGTTGCAAATGCCACCTTGTCATCATGATCAATTGGAGGCATGCCAGAAATTAATGCCGCATCTTATAACATTTCGTGTCATACAATTTTAAAATAAACATATACCGGACAAAATGCTAATCGTACGGGACACATCCTTGTTCATGTTAGTGTGTTTTCTGTGAGTAACATGTGCCAAGGCAGATATAAAGAAATAACAAAATACTAGACACACGTACACTATGGTGAAAGAATGTCCACTTCTACTACAAAACCTGAAATAAAAATAGCCAAGCTTTTGGCAATCATAGTTTTTGGAGTAGGAGTTATTGTGACAATTGGTTGGATCTTTAACATACAAACTCTGGAAGAGGTTCTGCCAAATATGGTAAATATGAAATTCAGTACTGCAATTTCTTTCATTTGTAGCGGAGTTATTCTATATTTCATTTCTAAAATGCAAGATGGAAAATTGGGAATTGGCGAGATTGTCATAGCTGCATCAGGCATGGTAATTTTTCTACTCATGGTTACACTACTTGTGTCAAATATCACCGGCATATACACCGGAGTAGAGCGTCTATTTGTAAATGAGATACGTGATGAGCATACTGCTGTAATGGGCAGGCCATCTCTTCCTACGATGATTGATTTTATCATGATAGTGCTAGCCGGAATATTTACTCTGTCAAATTATGTGAAATTTAAAAAACTCTCCTTTTGGATTGGTTTGGCAATACTAGTTTCTGGAAGTATTAGTCTGATTGGATATGCAACAGATTTGCCATTTCTCTACTATTATTTTTCAGGCTGGAATTCTGGAATGGCACTCCATACCAGCGTATTGTTCATTTTATCAGGGGTGGCATTGATGGTTTTGAAATCTCATTATTCTGTAGAACATACAACGATTCGATCTATTCGATTGAGAACAAAACTAATCTCGTTATTTCTCACGGCATCTGTAATTCCAACTGTTTTTGTTGGAATATTGATTTACAATTTAGCAAAAAGTTCAGAGCCTATTGCTACTCTGGGAAATGGAATCGTAATGCTAGTGTCTGTGACTATGTTTGGCGTGATAGTTTTTGCATTGATTACATCCAAATTCCTGTCTGAACCTATCACTAGACTAAAAAAAGCAACTGAGAGTATATCTGAAGAAAATCTAGAGACCAAGGCAGAAGATGAATCATCTGATGAGATAGGTGATCTTGGAAAATCGTTTAATCACATGATTAAAAATCTAAAAACAGCTCGGGAAAAACTAGTGTCTGCCGAACAACTTGAACTATCTGAGAAACGTGCAATATCCCAGTATCAGGAACTCAAGAAAATCTATGAAACTCTTTCAACAACTGAGAAAAAATATCACAATCTCTATGAATATTCTCCTGATCTTTTACGTTCTATTTCTGAAACTGGTCTAATCTTGGACTGTAACGACAATTATGCAAAAAGTCTGGGCTATACAAAAGATGAAGTAATTGGCACATCAATTTTTAAGCATACTGCCAAAAAAAGTCTCAAGGAATTATCTCGAGGACTGGAGGAATGGAAAAAAACTGGCAAGATTACAAATCAAACCATTTGGCTCAAGAGAAAAGACAATTCAGAGTTTCCCACGCTGCTTAGCGGAACAAATCTCTATGATGAAACCGGTGCTGTTGTTGGAAGAACTGTATCTTTGAGGGATATGACTGAAATCTATACTGCAAAGGAAGCATTAGAGGGAGAAAAAGCCCGAAGATTAATGACAATAGGTGAATTATCTTCACGACTCTCGCATGATATACGAAATCCACTAAGTGTTATCCACAATGTCACAGAATTGTTGAAACTGCGTTATCCAAATAAAGATGAAAAAGAATTGTCGCTAATTGACACTATAGATAAATCGGCTTTGCGTATTTCATATCAAATTGAAGATGTGTTGAATTTTGTTCGATCCACTGATATTAAAAAAGAGTCTTGTTCAATGCTTCAAATTCTAAAATCCTGTACTGACAAAATTACATTGCCTGACAATGTCAAGATAATCATGCCTACAAATGATCTTCAAGTGGATTGTGACAAGATAAAGTTGGAAATTGTCTTTGAAAACATAATCAACAATGCAATCCAGGCAATTGATGCACATCAAGGTGAAATTACTATAAAGATGAAAAGTGAACTCAATGATGATGTATTGGAAATTTCAGATTCTGGGCCTGGCATTCCACTTGATGTGTTGCCGCAGATTTTCGAGCCCTTGTTTACAACAAAAAGATCTGGAACAGGCCTTGGATTGCCTACCTGTAAAAATTTGATAGAGCAACATGGGTGGACAATACAAGTAAAGTTACCGTCGACATTTGTAATCAAAATACCTCATAGGCAATACGAATAATTTTGCAAGTAGTTTGCAGGTATTCTAGTTTCTTACAAACCCTAGTGGTGTTTTGCCGGTTGAATTTCAACACTAAGGATTTTAGTTGAATTTGCATCCTCGGTGACGATAAGGGGTCCTGTGATATTGTGAGTTGATTGGTATACCACATTTACAAATGTCACACCATGGTTCCCCGAATAAAATACACCTTCGTATTGATAATTACCGCTTTTCAAAATTGTCCTAATTAAAACAGATTTTTCTGCTACTGTTTTAGATATGTCATTTGTAGGGGTTTGCAAGTTGGTTATGTCTGAAGGTATGGCATACTTTTGATCTGCTCGCTTTACCTCTAATTGAAAAATCAGAAAAGATCCGATTATGACAGCGGCAATGCCTACTCCTATGTAGAGGTACCAATATTTCATAATTTTCTACTTTGGACTGAGTTTAAATTATTTCCGACATATCTCAAACCTTGGATCTTTTCAATCTCTTGGGCCTAACAAGAAGATTTATTGTTGATTCTTTGTGTGACTTTTCTATGGATATTGTGGCAGAGATAAAAAAAGGAAACAGGCGGGCAATTGCACGTGCCATATCTATAATTGAAAATAATGAGAAAGAGGCCAAATTAATAGTAAAAAAGATCTTCAAAAATTCTGGTAAATCCATCAAGATTGGAATCACTGGACCTGCTGGAGCAGGCAAGAGTACTCTGATAAACAGAACAAGTCTTGAGTTACACAAACTTGGTTACAAGACTGCAGTCTTGGCAATAGATCCTACAAGTCACATTACTGGGGGCGCAATACTTGGGGATAGGGTACGAATGACAGAATCTACTGACTCTGGTACGTATATTCGAAGTATGGCATCAAGGGGTGCAACAGGTGCCATATCTACATCGCTTAGAAATAGTATCAGAATATTGGAATATGCGGGATTTAATCCGATAATAATTGAAAGTGTGGGGGCAGGACAGACTGAAGTTGATATTGAAAAAGTTGTAGATGTTACAGTTGTCGTCTTTAATCCAAATACTGGAGATAGCATCCAGACAATAAAAGCGGGCTTGACTGAAATCGGAGACATCTATTTGATAAACAAGAGTGACTTGCCTGGCTCAAACCAACTCTTTGATTCTGTACGAGACTTTATTGGCATGTCTGAAAAAAACCCAGTTGTATTGATGGTATCGGCAAAATCAAACAAGGGAGTTGTCGAGTTTGCAAAAAAATTGGAGGATATGATGAAATCAAGGCAGAAAACCAAGGCAAAAGAAGAGGCCTTGAAACTGGACTTGGAACTGCGAGATATTGTTTTAAATAATGTCAAAAGTAAAGTGACAACCATGCTTGATTCAAGCAAATCATACGCTGCATATCTGAAAAAAGTACAATCAAGAAAAATCGATCCATTTGAGGCTGCAGATAAAATATCAAAGGGGCTAGTATGATATGGTTGCAAAATCTGTCAAGACTGATTCTAATATTACTGTAAAACGATTCTATGATTCAAAGGTAAAACCAAAAAGCAAAACAGAAGAGCCTGGGAAGCATCCTTACACAAGAGGAATCCATCCTGGAATGTACAGAGACAGACTCTGGACAATGAGACAATACACTGGTTTTGGTACTGCCGAGCAAACAAATCAAAGATTCAAGTATTTACTTGAGAGGGGCCAGACAGGTCTTTCAATGGCGTTTGACTTGCCAACACAGATTGGCTATGATGCTGATGATTCCCATGCAGAAGGTGAAGTGGGTAAAGTCGGTGTGTCCATTACTTCACTAAAAGACATGATGAAGTGCTTTAATGGAATTCCACTTGACAAAGTAAGCACTTCGATGACAATCAATTCTACTGCATCTACATTGCTTGCGTTGTAT